>CAZNOJ010000004.1:0-49633 GCA_964574665.1 uncultured Gemmatimonadaceae bacterium | reverse complement strand
CCGCGTTGTGGCCGTACCACCACTGCATGAAGGCGTCCTGCACGCCGGCATAGAGCGAGTAGCTCTTGAACAGCCCCGCGGGCAGCGAGAGGTTGTTGAAGATGTGGAGCACGGCCACGGTGACGATGCTGGCGATGTAGAACCAGATCGCGACGTAGAGGTGCCGCTCCCGCCGCCGCAGGATGGTGGCGAGGAAGTTCCAGCCGAAGGCGACCCACACCACCGCGATGGCGAGGTCAATGGGCCACTCCAGCTCGGCGTACTCCTTGGCCTGGGTGAGGCCGAGCGGCAGGGTGAGCGCGGCGCCGACGATGATCGCCTGCCACCCCCAGAAGTGGAACCGCGACAGGCGGTCGGACCACATCCGGGCCTTGAGGAGCCGCTGCGTGCTGTAGTACGCCCCGCAGAAGAAGGCGTTGCCCGCGAAGGCGAAGATCACGGCGTTGGTGTGCAGCGGCCGCAGCCGACCGAACGAGGTGAACTCGAGGCCGAGGTTGAAGGCCGGGTTGGGGAGCTGCAGGGCGATGAGCAGCCCCACCAGCATGCCGACCAGGCCCCAGCCGAGGGTGGCCCAGAGGAACTTGCGGACAATGTCGTCGTCGTAGGAGAACTCGTCGAGCACCGCCCCGGCGGGGGCGGTGGCGGCGGACGCCGAAGCGGTCATCCGATGGCCTCGCGGGAGGGGATTGGCGGGGGAATTCGGTCGGAAATCCGGCTCGAAGCGAAACGACCGCCGCGCCTCGGGGCGCGAGCGGTCGCTCTGCGGGGTGTGGCCTCTGTTCGGTTCGCCGTCACGGCGAGTCCTCGGCGTCTGGGGGCCGCTGCGCGCGATCCGGAGGTCCGGCGCGCCGCGCCCACGACGGAGATTCTAATCGCGACCCGGGCCGGGGCGCCATCCCGATCGCGTCAGTCGGCGCCCTCAACCGCGGCACTCCAGGCGGCCAGTGCGCGGTCGAGGGCGGCGCGCACCTCGGCGCGGCGGGTGGCCAGGACCGCCGCCTCGTCGCGCCCCGTCGCGGCGGCATACAGCGACGGATCAGCCAGCCGCTCCTCGATCGCCGCCAGTTCCGCCTCGCGCGCCAGCACCTCGGACTCCAGCAAGGCCGGGTCGGCCGGGCGCGGCTGCCGGGGCTTCGGCCGGACCTCCGGCGGCGGTGCCGTGCGCTTCGGCGCCGGCGCCGCGGCGACCGTCTTCGCCTCTGCCGCGCGACGACCGGCGTCGGCCTCCCACTCGGCGAAGCCACCGGGGAAGTCCACCAGGACGCCGTCCTCCAGCGACCAGATCCGCGTGGTCAGCGAGGTGAGCAACGCGCGGTCGTGCGAGACCAGCAGCACGGTGCCCTCGTACTGCTCCAACGCATCTTCCAGCGCCTCGATGGACTCCACGTCGAGGTGGTTGGTGGGCTCGTCGAAGACCAGCAGGTTGGCCTCGCGGAGCATCATCAGTGCGAGCGCGACCCGCGCGCGCTCGCCGCCGGAAAGCGAACCGGCGCGACGCAGCACGGCATCGCCGCTGAAGTCGAAGCGGCCCAGGTGCCCCTGCACCTGGCCGCGGGTCCACTGCGGCCGACGATGCGCGACGAGGTCGTACAGCGTGGCCTCGAGATCCACGTCGCCGAGGTCCTGGCGATAGTAGGCCACGTCCACGGAGGGCATCACCCGCACGCTGCCGCTCGCGGGCGGCCGCTCGCCCAGCACGGTGCGGAGGAAAGTGGACTTGCCCGCCCCGTTGGCGCCCACCAGTCCCACCACGTCGCCCCGGCGCAGGATGCCGCTCCAGGGGGCCACCAGTGGCCGGCCCTCGATCGCCACCGCGAGGCGCTCCGCCACCAGCACCTGGTCGCCGCCGCGGCTGCTCGCCTGGAAGCGCACCGTCATCGCGCCACCCTCTTCCGGCGGCGCCGAGAGGCGCTCCACCCGCTCGAGCCGACGCCGACGGCCCTTGGCCTGCGCCGAGTTGCCGCCGGCGATGTTGCGGCGGATGAAGTCCTCCTCGGCGGCGATCCGGGCCTCCTGCTTGCGCACCGCTCGGTCCTGGGCCTCGCGGCGCGCCGTGCGCTGGTGGATGAAGCCGTCATAGCCGGCATCGTAGGCCACCGCGGTGCCGCCCTCCAGGTGCAGCACGTGGTCCACCACCGCGCGCAGGAAGGCGCGGTCGTGCGAGATCACGAGCACCGCCTCGTCGAGGTCGCGGAGGTACCCCTCCAGCCAACGCGACGTCGCGAGGTCGAGGTGATTGGTGGGTTCGTCGAGGATGAGCAGGTCGGCGGGCGCGGCGAGCTGTGCCGCCAGGGCGAGCCGCCCGCGCTCGCCGCCCGACAGCGTGGCGACCTCGCGGTCGCGCGCCACGTCGGGGTCGAAGCCGAGCCCGGAGAGCACCGCGTCCACCCGGGCCGAGGCGGCATAGCCGCCGGCGCGCTCGAAGCGCTCCTGGTCGTGGGCGTACTGGTCGAGCATCCGCTCGGTCACCGCCTCGCCCGCGGCGGCCATCGCCTCCACCTGCTGCTGCAGCCGATGCTCCAGCGCGAACAGCTCGGCGAAGCCGCGCGCGGCAGCGTCCCAGACCGTCCCGGCGCCGCCCAGCTCGCGGTACTGGTCCATCATCGCGATGCGCAGCCCGCCGGCGCGCGCCACGCTCCCCGTGTCCGGCTCGCGCAGCCCCTCCACCACCGCCATCAGGGTGGTCTTGCCGCTGCCGTTGCGGCCGATCACCCCCCAGCGTTCACCCCGCTCCACCTGGAAGGTGACCCCCTCGAAGAGCGGAACGCCGCCGAAACGGACGGCGGCGTTGGAGACGGAAAGCAGCGGCATGGCAGGAAAGTAGTCGTGAGTCGTGAGTCCTGAGAGGAAGCCGACCGAGTACTTATCAGGGCTCAGGGCTCAGGACTCAGGACTCACCACCCACGCCTAGTTCGCCTTGATGTCCACGATCGCCTTGCCGGTGGAGGGATCCACGACGCGGACCTGGCCCCCAGCGGAGTCGGCGCGGATGTCCACGATCCGCCGGCCGTTGATCTCCACCTTGAGCGAGCCCTCCGTGGTGCTGTCCACCTGCACCGAATCGCTGACGAGGGTGGCATCGTCGGTGGCGAAGGCGCCGCGGATCTCGTCGCGCTGCTGCGCGGGGATCATCAGCCGGTGCACCTCGCCGGACGGAGCGAAGGTGATCGTGCCGAACTGCACCAGCGAGGCGAAGGCGCTGTCGGCCTCCGTGAGGCAGTCGAAGGTGGTGTGCTCGTCGATCGACTCGGGATCGGAGACGGTGATCTCGCAGTTGTCGAACTGGTCGACGTCGACACCCGAGTCGAGCGTGACGGCCAGGTGGAAGCCGTCCACCACCCGCGGCGCCGAGCGCTCCACGCGCAGGCGCTCGAGGGCGCCGAGCTGGCCCTTGCCGGTCCGGAACGGCATCCCGAACATCGGAATCGTGATCGGCGCCGCGCTGTCCACGAACGAGGTGACCTTGCGCTTGCCGGCCTCGACCCCCTGCACCACGAACATCCCGCCGGTGAAGATCGCCAGCATCCCCAGCAGGATCTTGAGCCAGTACTTGAGCGTCATCGGACCCTCCCCGGATCGGTACCCCATCAAACGTACCGGGTCGCCCGCTGGTTTCAAATAGCAACGTTTCGGGCCTGAAACATCAGCCCAGCCATCTTCAGGAATGCCTTGGTCGCAGCCGTACGCCACCCTGCCGGAGTCCTTCTACCAGCGGATTCTCCCCATTCCGGTCCCCGAGCCCTACCTGGTGGCCTGGAACGCGCCGCTCGCTCGGGACCTGGGCTTCGAGAGCGATCCCGCCGGCGACCCGGAGCTGCTGGCGCTGCTGGCCGGCAACCGGGTCCCCGAGGGTGCCCAACCGATCGCCACCGGGTATGCCGGCCACCAGTTCGGCAGCTGGGTCCCCGAGCTCGGCGATGGCCGGGCCCTGCTGCTCGGCGAGCGCCGCGACGCTGCAGGCCTGCCCCAGGAGGTGCAACTCAAGGGCTCCGGGATGACCCGCTGGTCGCGCATGGGCGACGGTCGCGCGGTGCTGCGTTCGACGATTCGCGAGTATCTCGGGTCCGCGGCGATGTCCGGTCTCGGTATTCCCACCACGCGCGCCCTCGCCATCATCGGCAGCGACCTCCCCGTGCATCGCGAGCGCACCGAGACCGCTGCGGTGCTCACGCGCGTGGCGCCCACCCACGTGCGGTTCGGCACCTTCCAGTGGCTGGCCTCCCTCGGCCGCGCGGGCGACCGGCAGCGCCTGGCCGACTGGGTGATCGAGCGGCACCACCCCGCCCTCCTCACCCTGCCGGCCGCCACCCGGTACGGCGCGTGGTACCATGAGGTGGTGGCGCGCACCGCGCGGCTCATGGCGCAGTGGATCGCCGCAGGATTCGCGCACGGCGTGATGAACACCGACAACTTCTCGATCCTCGGCCTCACGCTCGACTACGGGCCGTTCGGCTGGCTCGATCGCTACGATCCCGGCTTCGTCTGCAACCACACCGACTGGGCCGGCCGCTACGCCTTCGACCAGCAGCCGATGGTGGGGCTCTGGAACTGCGCGCGGCTCGGCGAGGCGCTGCACCCGATGGTTGCTGAGGCGGACGCCCTCGCCGCGCTCGAGGCCTATCGTGACATTTACCAGCGCGAGGTGCTGGCGCTGATGGCGGCCAAGCTGGGACTTGCCCGCGCGGAGGACGGCGACACCGACCTGATCGCCGCGCTCTCGGCGCGGATGCAGGAGGATGGTGCCGACTACACGCGGAGCTTCCGGGCGCTCTCGAGGTGGCCCGACGCCCCCGAGCCGTTCCTGGCGGAGTTCAGTGACCGGGCCGCGATCGAGGCGTGGCTCGAGACATACGCTGGCCGGCTGACACGTGAGTCCCGACCCGCCTCCGAGCGCCAGACGGCCATGCTCCGTACCAATCCCAAGTACGTGCTCCGCAACTGGGTGGCGCAGGAGGTGATCCAGAACGCCGAGACGCGGCATTACGAGCTGGTGGACCAGGTCCGTGCGGTGCTGGATGCGCCGTTTGACGAGCATCCGGCGATGGCACGCTACGCCGAGGCGCCGCCGGACTGGGCGCGGGAAATCGTGGTGTCGTGTTCGTCGTAGTTGTGTGAGCGGTGAAGCGTGAAGGGTGAAGCGGGTATGCTGCAGCCACGCTTCACCCTTCACCCTTCACATTTCACGCTTCACCCACACCTACGGCGCCGTCTCCAGGAACTCCACGTCCTTCCCCGCCTCCAGGCCGTGGCGGAGCGCCCATTGGTCCTCGAACAGCAGGATCGAGGCGCCCTTCACGTCGTAGAGCCGCATCCGCGAGCGTCCCTCCACCAGCCGGTCAATGGCGGCGTCGGGGCCGCGCACCCAGCGCGCCAGCTTGAACGGCAGCGGTTCCAGCGTGGCGCGGACACCGTACTCGTGCTCCAGGCGGTGCAGCAGCACGTCGAACTGCAGCTGGCCCACCGCCCCGACGATCGCCGCCGGTCCTGCCACCGAGTCCTGGTAGAACACCTGCACCGCCCCCTCCTCGGCGAGCTGGCGGAGGCCGGTGTCGAGGTGCTTGCGGCGCAGCGGGTCGCGCAGCACCACGCGGGCATAGAACGACGGGGCGAAGCGCGGGATGCCGAGGAACTCCACGGTGCCCTTCTCCGAGAGCGAGTCGCTGACCCGCAGCACCCCGCGGTCGAGCACGCCGATCACGTCGCCGGGCCAGGCCTCGCTCACCTCGGTGCGCTCCTGGGCGAGGAACTGCTGTGGCTGGGCCAGGCGCAGCGTCTTGCCGGTGCGGGCCAGCGCCACGGTCATCCCCGCCTCGAAGTGGCCGGAGACGATCCGCACGAAGGCGATCCGGTCGCGGTGCCGCGGGTCCATGTTCGCCTGGATCTTGAACACGAATCCGGTGAAGTCGGGGTCGGTGGGAAGCACCGTGCGTCCCTCGGCCTCGCGCGGCAGCGGCGGCGGGGCGTGCTCCAGGAAGTCCTCCAGGAACGGCTCCACGCCGAAGTTGGTGAGCGCCGAGCCGAAGTACATCGGCGACAGCTCGCCGCGCGCGATGGCGGCCTCGTCCCACGGCGCGCCCGCGTGTTCCAGGAGCTCCAGCTCCTCGCGCAGCGTGGCGAGGGCCTCGGGGCCGATCTCGTCCGCCAGCGCGGGATCGTCGAGCCCCACGCGGTGGAAGGTCACCAGCGATGCGCCGTGGTCGCTGGCGCGGTCGAACAGCAGCACCTCGCCGCGGCGGCGATCGGCCACTCCCACGAACCCCGCCGACGACTGCACCGGCCAGGTCACCGGGTGGATGGCGATGCCCAGGTCGTGCTCCACGTCGGAGATGAGCTGCAGCGGGTTGCCACCGGGCCGGTCGCACTTGTTGACGAACGAGAAGATCGGCATCCGGCGCAGCTTGCAGACCTCGAAGAGCTGGCGGGTGCGCTCCTCGACGCCGCGGCGGTTGTCGAGCAGCATCACCGCGGAATCGGCGGCTACCAGGGTGCGGTAGGTGTCCTCGGAGAAGTCGGCGTGGCCGGGGGTGTCGAGCAGGTTGACCTGGAAGCCCTGGTAGGCGAACTGCATCACGCTGGAGGTGACCGAGATGCCGCGCTCGCGTTCGAGGGCCATCCAGTCGGAGGTGGCGTGCCGCGCGGCGCGACGGGCCTTGACCGAGCCGGCCAGGTGGATCGCCCCGCCGTAGAGGAGCAGCTTCTCGGTGAGGGTGGTCTTGCCGGCGTCGGGGTGCGAGATGATCGCGAAGGTGCGACGGGTCCGGATCTGGGCGGCGTCCATGGCGCAAAATAGCTGCGGCAGGGAGAGGCATGGGTGAAGCGTGAAGGGTGAAGCGGCCGGGGACCATTCCCGGTTCACTCTTCACCCTGCACGCCGTGCGACGATAGCTTTCGCGGATGCCCAGGGACTCCGGAATCACCCCCCGCCATGTCATCGCCGTCACCGCCCTGATCTCCGGCGTGGTGGCCCTCTACCTCCACCTCTGGAAGCTGGGGCTCACGGGGCCGCTCGCCTGCGGCGGGAGCGGCGGCTGCGTCGCGGTGCAGTACTCGCCCTGGTCGTGGTTCCTGGGGGTGGACGTGGCCCTGATCGGCACCGTGGGCTACACGCTGATCCTGGTCGTCGCGCTCACCGGCACCTTCGATCGCTGGCGCGACGACCCGCGGCTCACGTGGCTGCTGATGGCGCTGATCATCCCGGCGTTCGTCTTCACGCTGCGGCTCAAGTACTACGAGTTCTTCGTGATGAAGACCTTCTGCCGCTGGTGCGCGATCTCGGCGGTGACGATCACGCTGCACCTGGTGCTGGTGCTCCTCGACCGGCGGAGGGTGGCTAGGGCATCCTCAGCTCGATCCCATCCCTCACCAGCGTGACCGTGGCCTCCGGTGGCATCGCCACCAGCAGGTCGCGGCCCCGGTTGGCCAGCACCGGGTAGCGCCGGTCGTACTCGCTGAGGGCGGGCAGCAGCAGCAGCTCCGGCACCGGGAAGCCGCCCACCAGCACCCGCTCCAGTCGCCAGCGCATCACCCCGTTGGCCCGCTCCAGCAGCGACACCTCGGCGGTGAAGGGCGTCAGCGAATCCACGAAGAAGAAGATCGGGTTGAGGTCCACGCGGGCCTCGGCGGGAAAGTCGCGGAGCCGCCCCACGATCCGGGCCCGGGCCGAATCGGCGGTGACCTCGAAGCCCAGGGAATCGGCGAACGGCGGCACGCCGAGGCGGGCCAGCAGGTGCGAGGCGAAGTCGCCGATCGCCACCGTGTCCACCAGCCGGGATCGGGCGATGAACACCGCGTCCACCGCCGAGTCGGCGCGGAGCACCCCGGCGTTGGAGATCCGCCCACCGGGCGGCACGGTCTGGGCCATCACGGGCGGGGCCAGCAGGCACGCGGCAAGGCACAGCAGGCGCACGACGGGCATCTCCACGGCGAGGTCTCCCGAGGAGACGCGCACCCGTTGCGCCGCATCACATCGGTCCCCAAAGCTGCTAAGATCCGGGATGTTCCTCAACATCCTCGGCGGCGCCGTCGCGGCCACCCTCGCGACCGGCCCCGCCACTCCGTCGGCGGTGCGGTGGAGCATCTCGCCCCACCGCGCCGTGGCGGCGTTCGCCGAGTCGCGGCTCACCCCGGCGGCGGCGAGCGAGGCGCGGCGGCTGCTGCACGGGGCCACCCTGGCCGACGTGAGCAACTGGGCCGACGAGATCCGCCCGCAGCGTCCGGCGACGGCCATCTGGCACTATGTCAACATTCCCCTGGCCGACTCGACCTACCGACCGCAGCAACACTGCCCGCGTGGCTGCATCGTGCGCGCCTACGCGCAGCAGCTGCTGATCCTGCGCGACCGCACGCGAAGCGATGCGGCCCGGGCCGACGCGCTGCGGTTCCTGGTGCACCTCGTGGCCGATGTCCACAGTCCGATGCACGCCGGCGACCGCGGCGACCGCGGCGGCAACGACCTCGTGGTCTGGCACCGCGGCCGCCGCACCAACCTGCACGCCTTCTGGGACAGTGGCCTGCTCCGGGCCGGCGGGCTCGACGAGCGAGACTTGCTGCAACGGATGGAAACCGTCGCCGCCGCCCACCCCGACTCCCGTGCCTTGAGCGGCGGTACGGTGGTGGAATGGGCGCTGGAATCGCAGCGCGAGGCCAGGGAGGTGGCCTACCGTCTCCTGCCAGGCGACCTTCGGCTCGGACAGGACTACGTGGACCGGGCGTTGCCCGTGCTGCACGACCGCCTGCTCCGAGCCGGCTTCCGCCTGGCCGCGGTCCTGAACCACGCCCTCGCCCAGGCGCCGCGCCCGGGGGGTTGACTCCTGGCGTGGGGTAATATTACTATATACGCAATTGGTAATATTCATCTACCCGGAGCAACCTGGTGCTTGGTACGCCCGAACAGATTCAGGAACTCGCCGCGGCCGGCCGGCTGATTGATGTCCGCACCGCGGCGGAGTACGAGGCGGTGCGCATTCCCGGAGCGGTCAATATCCCGCTTGACGCCTTCAACCTTCATGTGGCTCGCCTCGCCGCGCTCGACGGCGTCGTGGCGCTCACCTGCCATTCAGGCAAGCGCGCCGAGCAGGCGCGCGCGCTCCTCGCCGCGTGCCAGAAGGTGGACGTGGCCATGGTGGAAGGCGGCACGGCCGGTTGGATGGCCCGCGGCGGAGCGGTGATCCGCGGCGCGCCGGTGATGTCGTTGGAGCGCCAGGTCCGGATTGCGGCCGGTGCCCTGGTGGCGCTCGGTGCGTTGCTCGCCCTCGGAGCGCATCCGTTCTTCGCCGGCCTGCCGCTGCTGGTGGGATCGGGCCTGGTCTTCGCCGGGATCACCGACACCTGCATGCTGGGCAACCTGCTGGCCCGGATGCCGTGGAATCGCCGTGCCTCCGACGCCGACCGGACGCTCGGCATGCTCGAGGCCGCGTGCTCGCGCTCGGCCTGATCGGGTTCCTCCTGGTCGGCATTTCCCTCGGCCTGCTGGGCGGGGGTGGGTCGATCCTGGCGGTCCCGGTGCTGGTGTACCTGTTTCACCTGCCCGCCTCGCAGGCGGTGCCGATGTCGCTGCCGGTGGTGGGAACGACCGCCGCCGTGGGCGCGTTCCTCCGGTGGCGGCGCGGACAACTGCAGGTGACCGCGGCGCTGGGCTTCGCGGCGTTCGCGATGCTGGCGGCCTACCTGGCCGCCCGCTGGGGAGCGGGGATTCCCGACCGGTCGCGGCTGCTGCTGTTCGTGGGCGTGATGCTCACCGCGGCGATCGTGATGTGGCGTCGTGCGCTGCGGCCCGCCACCGAGGGCGCACCCCCGGTGCACGGCGCCGCACCCAGGCCGGCACTCCTCGCCGCCGCCGTCGCGGTGGGTGTCCTCACCGGGCTGGTTGGCGTCGGGGGCGGCTTCCTGATCGTGCCCGCCCTGGTGGGCGTGCTGGCCATGCCGATGGCCGAGGCGGCCGCCACCTCGCTGGCCGTGATCGCGCTCAACACCGCGGCGGCCGGCATGGGATGGTGGGGTCGGGTGACGCTTGACCTGCCGCTCACCGCCGCGGTGACGGCGATGGCGCTGCTCGGCATGCTGGTTGGCACCCGCCTCGCCCCGCGGTTCAGTGCGCGGGCGCTGACGCAAGCCTTCGCGGCGCTGCTCGTGCTGGTCAGTGCGTTGATGGTGGTGATGGAGCGATAGGGGCAAGGCATCGCCTCGCCCACTGGCCATTGGATCCGAACCGAACAGGGAGTTCCCAGATGCTTGTCCGCCGCTTCTACGACGATCGCCTCGCCCAGGCCACCTACCTCATCGGTTGCCAGCGCACCGGTGAGGCGATCGTGATTGACCCCCCGCGTGACATCGGTCCGATCCTGGCCGCGGCCCAGGCCGAGGGGGTGCGCATCACCCGGATCACCGAGACCCACATCCACGCCGACTTCGTGTCGGGGGCACGCGAGCTGGCGCGCGCCACGGGGGCGCGCCTGCTGCTCTCCGCCGAGGGTGGCCCGGATTGGCAGTATCGCTATGCGGCGGAGGCGGGGGCGCAACTGCTGCACGACGGCGACCGGATCGTGATGGGCGGCGTGCGCCTCGAGGTGTGGCACACCCCGGGACACACCCCGGAGCACCTCTCCTTCGTGGTGATTGATTCGGCGCGGAGCGAGGAGCCGGTCGCGATGGTGACCGGGGACTTCGTGTTCGTGGGCGACGTGGGTCGCCCCGACCTGCTCGAGAAGGCCGCGAAGGTGGTCGGCACCATGGAGACCGGCGCGCGGCAGCTCTTCCGTTCGCTCAAGCGCCTGGCCACCCTGCCCGACCATCTCCAGATCTGGCCCGGCCACGGTGCCGGATCGGCGTGTGGCAAGGCGCTCGGTGCGATGCCCTCCTCCACGCTCGGCTACGAGCGCCGCACCAACTGGGCGTTCGGCATCGAGGACGAGCAGCAGTTCGTGGCAGCTGTGCTCGAGGGGCAACCCGCGCCGCCCACCTACTTCGCCACGATGAAGCGCCTCAACCGCGATGGTCCGCCGCTGCTGGGCGAGCAGGGGCCGCTGTCGGAGCTCACCGCGGACGCCCTGCCGGCGGCGCGCGCGGGCGTGCTGCTCGACGTGCGACCGGCCACCGACTTCGCGGCGGGGCACCTCCGGGGGGCGATCAGCATCCCCTTGATCAAGGCGTTCACCACGTGGTCGGGCTGGCTGATTGACCACGACACGCCGATCACGCTGGTGGCCCCGGACGCCACCACCGCGGGGTCGGCCCGCACCGCGCTCGCCTCGATCGGCCTCGACGACGTGCGCGGCTGGTTCGGCCCGGCCGCGCTGCGCGATGCGGCCGCCCGCGAGGGGCTGGTCACCGCCACGCGCGCCGACATCGGCGACGCAGAGGCGATGATCGCAGCCGGACGGACGGTGGTGGACCTGCGCGAGGTGCCCGAATGGGAGGCCGGCCACATTCCCGACGCGGTGCATCACCCGCTGGGGACGGTGCAGCAGGCCCTCGACGACCTCCCGCGCGACACGCCGCTCGCGGTGCACTGCCAGGCCGGCACCCGATCGGGGATCGGCAGCTCGGTGCTCGAGGCGATGGGGTTCACCGACGTGCTGGATCTCTCGGCGGGGTACTCCGGATGGCGGACCGCCAAGGTCAAGGCCGGGGCGTGAGTTCGCACTTCACGCCCGAGGGGCTCGCCGAGATCGCGGAGCGGTTCCGGGCACTGGGGGAGCCGGCGCGCCTGGCGATCCTGGACGCCCTGCGCGACGGCGAGCGGACCGTGGGCGAGCTCACCACGGCCACCGGCCAGGGCCAGGCGAACGTCTCGCGTCACCTGGCCGTGCTGCACGCCGCCGGCTTCGTGCGGCGGCGGCGCGACGGCAACTTCGTGCGCTACTGCGTGGCCGACCCGAGCGTGCTCCAGCTCTGCGACCTGGTGTGCGGGCGGATCGAGCGCGGGGCGGAGGCGCTCGCCGAACGCCTGCGAGGCTGACCGCTCAGCAGTGCGCGCGGCGCACGTGCTCGCGGATCCGGTCGAGATACTCGGTGAGGCGTGCCAGCTCCTCGTCGCTCAGCACCTGGGCGGCGAGGTCATCGAGCGCCACGATCACGGGATCGAGCCGCTCGAGCAGCGCGAGTCCCTGGGGCGTGATGCGGCAGAGCTTCTGGCGACGGTCATCGGGCACGGCGACGCGCCGGGCGAGGCCGGCCTCTTCCAGGCGATCCACCAGCCGGGTGATCGCGGGTGCCGCCGTGATCAGGCGCTTGCGCACCGCGAGCGTGGGCAGCCCCGTCGGCTCGGCGCCCCGCAGGATCCGGAGCACGTTGTACTGGGCCACCGTGATCCCGGCCGGCGCCAGCAACCGGGTGCCCACCAGCTCGAGCAGCATGGCGGTGCGCACCAGCCCCACCGTCGCTTCGTGCGACCGGTTGCGGAACGGCGCGCGCTGCTCCAGCTCGCGGGCCAGCGGCGAGGCGGCCTCGGCCATCGTCAGTGATGCCCGGCGCGCAGCGCGCGGTCGAGGTCGGCGTCGCGGCCATACGGATCGGGCCGGAAGGTCACCGTGCCGGTGGAGTCGGCGCTCGCGGTGACATAGAGCATCCGCACCGGCACGGGGCGCGGCAGGTTGACCGCCCTGGTGACGGTGTCGCGCGCGGCCCGGGCCACCTGCGCGGGCTCCCACACCCCGCGAAGCAGCAGTTCGGCGAGCGCCCCCGGGTGCTCCACCCGGATGCAGCCGTGCGACAGCAGCCGCACGTCGCGCGCAAAGAGGGAGCGTGACGGGGTGTCGTGCAGGTGGATCGCCGAGGCGCCGGCCACGTCGAGCTTGATCCGCCCCAGCGAGTTGACCGGACCGGGGAGCTGTCGCAGCGTCACGGTGCGACCGATGTCGGCGAGGTTCTCCGGCGTGGGCGGCACCACGACGCCGGCGCGGGTCAGCTGGTAGCGCCCCCGGGCAAATGCGGTGGAGTCGGCGACGAACTTCGGCAGCGATTCCTTGCGGGCGATCGAGTTGGGCACGATCCACACCGGATTGAACACGATGCGCCGCACTTCCGACTCCATCACCGGCGTGGGTGTGTCGAGGGCGCCCACCACGGCGCGCCCCTCGAACAGGGTGCCCCAGGTGAGGCCCTCGCGCAGGCGCACCATCGCGGCGGTGACGTCCACGTCAATCACGAGGCCGCCACCGGGATCGCCGAACCACCGCCAGCGCTCGAGGGTGAGTTCCGCCTGGCGGACCCGCCAGCTCATCGGGATCGCGAGCGCGTCGCGCGACGCCGGTCCCACCACCCCGTCCGCGGCCAGGCCATTGTCGCGCTGAAAGGCAGCCACCGCGGCCACGAGGGTGGAGTCGAAGCGGTCACCTGCCACGCTGTCGGCCGCCAGGAAGCCGAGCTGCACCAGCCGCGCGCGCAGGTGGACGACGGCGATCCCCGAATCGCCGTGGCGCAGCAGCCGCGGCAACGCGCTGCCATCCCACGGCGTCGCGGTGTCGGCAACCTGACGGAGCGCGGGGAGTGCGCGTCGGAGGCGCCAGTACTCGGGGTCGGCGGGCTCCAGCAGGTCGAGCGACGCCACCACGTCCCCGGATGCCGCGAGCGCGGCGAGCACCTGCACCCCATCGAACGGCCGCCCCACCAGCACGGTCTCCGAGTCCACCACGTGGGGGATCACCCGACCGCGCGCCAGCGCACGGGCCATCCGGAGCGCGTCGCGCGTGAGGGCCACGTCGGCGCGGGCCTGCGCGTCGGCATCGGTCGCGTGCCACGCGGTGCGCGACGCGGGATAGTCGGCCGGGTCGAGCCCCCGCTCGTGCGCTGCGGCGAGGGCACCCTGGATGGCGAGGGCCACTGGCCCGCCCCCCGTGTCGCGCACCCAGAGCGGTCGCCACCCGGTGGCCTGGTACACCGAATCGAGGGTGGGGCGTTCCGGGCCGGACACCGCCTCCAGGGCCGTGCGCAACGCGCCGCCGGTGTCGGCGACCACCTGGAGCAGCAGGGCGGCGAGGAGCATGGGCCAAATCTACGTCACGATCGCCGGGGTGCCTCGGCGCGGGACGTGACTTCCCCCTGCCGCGAGGGGTCGCCCCTATGGTCCCCCCAACCCGGAGTGTCTGGTGGCTCGATCCTGCTGGATGGCGCTCGTCGTGGCGCTGGCGGCGTGCGGTGAATCCGCCGTGGCCCCGCCGATCGCCCCGCCACCGGTGGCCCCGCCGCCCCCGCCGCCGGGCCCGATCGTGTGGCCCACCTTCCGGATCGAGGGCGACCGGTTCTGGGCCGGGGCCCGGGTGGACGTGGTGATGTCGGGGACCCGGGACCGACCGGTGCGGCTCGAGATGCTGCTGCTGGACGGCGCGCGGGTGGAGTTGATCCGCCGCAACGACTCGACGCTCTCCGGAAACCTGCCAGCGGACGTGCGCGGCGGCCTGCACGCCCCGGTGCTCCTCCTCGATGGTCGCGACACCGTGCTCGACGAGATCGGGATCTACGGCCCCACCTGGCAATCGGGGCAGTGGTTCGACTTCAGCACCGGGGCGCTCTTCTGGGTGCCGCTCCGGGTGGGCGGGGCCGACCGCGTCATGGTGCCGATTCGCCAGGGCCTGGTGGTGATCGCACCCGACGGCTCGTCGGCACAGGTGCTGCCGGTCGCCGCACACCGGATGACGGCGCCCGGCGCCACCCCCGACCCGGCCGTCTGGATCCTGCGACCGGAGGAGCACGGGCCCCTCGAGCGCTGGCGCCTCTTCCCCACGCCGCAGCGACTCGCCACCCTGCCGATGACCGGCGAGGGACTCGGCCAGGTCTATGCCGAGCTCGGTCCCGACGTGCTGCTGTCCTTCCAGGATGATGCGGGCGCCGTGCTCCGGTTGCAGGGCGGCGCCTATGTGCCGCAGCAGCAGTTCCTGCTGCATGGCTTCAAGCGCGTGGCGATGTCGCCGCGGGGCGACCGGGTCGCGATCACCGGCAACAGCGGCATGGTGGATTGGCCGGGTCCCGCGCCGCAGGCCGGCATTCCCGTCTTCCGCGTGCCCGATGGGGGCGTGGCCTACATCCTGTCGGATCAGGTCGCCATCTCGAGCGTGGCCTTCTCGCCCGACGGCAGCGAGCTCGCCTACACCTCGGGTCGGGAGTGGGCGCTGGGGGGGACGGTGCGGTTCCGCGACGCCACCACCGGGATCGTCCGGCGCGAGATCACGCCCGGTGGCGCGGTGCGCGGCATCGGCTACGACCGGCGGCGCCCCTACCTCTACCTCACCACGGTGGGGGGTGGCTACCAGGGGATCGCCGTGCGGGTGTACTCCACCGAGACCTGGCGCGAGGTGGCGGTGATGCAAACGCCGTGCGTCGTGCAGTGTCCCCACGAACTGCTGCCGCTGGCCGACGGCTTCGACCAGTTGCAGGTGGTGGAGATGAGCACGCCGCGCGGCCAGTTCATCCTTCACGCCTTCGCGCTGCCGCCCGTGCCCTGACGCGCGGAGGCGGCCATCCCGTGCGACCGGATGACCGCCTCCGCCCCGCGTGCGCGCGGCCGCTCGGCGACGCTACTGGCGGTGGTACGCCAGCCCGGCGCCCTGCGCCTTGTCAATCGCGATCACCATCCCCGGCACCAGCGTGACCCCCGGCAGGATGTTGGCCTTCATGTCGGCGTAGACCGCCGCCGGGTCGAGGCCGCGGGCCTTGGCCACCAGTCCGGAGAAGATGGAGAGCGCGTTGTTGCAGATGATGAAGGTGGCTCCCCGCCGCTGCAGCGCCTCGATGGAGGCCTGCGGCAGGGTCATCCCCACGATCACCGGCGCGGTGCGCCACGGGTTGGCGGTGAACGGCGTGCCGTTGCCGTCCTGCTCGCCCAGGAACTCGCCGAGGCGGTACTTGCTCCACATCGCGTCGGTGAGGCCGTGGAAGGTGGTGGAGCCGTAGAACGTCAGCACCGCGTCAATATCGCGGTCGGGGACATTGTACGCCGAGTTGTAGGTGTCGTAGTAGTTGAGGACGTGCACCAGCGGGATGCCGCCGGCGGGGGACGGGGCGTCGAACAGCATCTTGTGCTTCCCGTCGAGCCGGGTGAGCCACTCATCGTGGGCGGCGGTGGTGGTGCGGGCCGCGAGCGGCGCCGGGCCGGTCAGGGTGGCCACGGCGAGGCCCAGGGTGGCGATTCCCAGCGTGGCGGCGGCCATCCGGCCGCGGGTCATGCGAGCAGTCATGGGTTCCCTCCCAGGAACGGTAGGTGGACGTTGCGGGAAGGAATGCGCGGGGCGACGGCGGGACACGACATTGGCGCGGGACGCAGGCCCGGCGCGGGCGCTGTGGCGATCCGTCCCTCACACGCATCGCCACGCCCCAAGTGGCGGGCCTGCTAGCATCTCCTGAATGTCCTGCCGACCTCGGCGATCACTTCGGCATTGATCCCCGCCTCCTTCGCGGCACCGGGCCACAGGTCGAGCGACTCCACCACCGCATCGATGATCTCCTGCCCATCGCGCCGCACATCGAAGGCGGCCCCGATGGCGAGCAGATCCTCGCGGGTGAACTCGTCGTCCTTTCCCCTCGCGGTCATCTGATGAGTCGCGGCCCAGCGCCCGGCGGTGGCCCAGGTGAGGTCGAAGGCCGGCGCCAGGTGCCAGGTGCCATCGGGGTGCATGAGGAAGGCGATGTTCTTGACGTGGTCGTCCTGGTTGCGTGCCGCGACGTTGAACACCATGCGGCGGAAGGCCTCCTCGACCACCGGCTGCCCGAGCCCCAGCGCGCGAATGGCTCGAAACCACTCTTCGTAGGACACGAGCTGCCGCACGTTGTAGTCGGCATGGAGCAAGCCACCCAGGCTATGCAGGTGCAATCGCTGGTCGCCGACGCGATCAAAGCGACGGGTCATGAAATGCGCGAACTCGCGCTCACGGAGCAAGTGCGTCTCCGCCATCGCGATGCCGGCGGCGCGCGCCATGAGCGAGTAGGCATACTCGATGCGGCACCAGGGACCCGGTCGGAACTCGCCGGAAAGGGCATGGCCACCGTGGCCGGCGGAGACGCCGTCAAACTTGATCATCCACGGCTCATCGCCGGCCTGGGGCTTGGCAAAGGCCGATCGGACCTGCCTGCGCTCGCGATTCCAGAAGATCAGCGCCTTGGCCCGGGCGCCGCCGGCCGATGCGCCGACCTGCATCATCTCCGGCACGGCCACGGCGGTGTCCCCCTCGATCACGCGACGCGCCTGCTCCACGAGCGCGGCCACTTCGAGTGCCTCCTCGGTGGCACGGACTCGGCGACCGTGCAGCGGCGGGTGGAACTCGAGCGCACCCATGGCGCGGGTGCCGAGGTAGAGGAGGCGCTGTACCGGACCGAGTGCGGCGCCCGGTTGTCCGCGCGCCTCGAAGTAGCGTCGGATCACGGCGTTGCCGAAGGCATCGGGCAATGCATCGGCGAGGACGCCGGGCAATCCCTGAAATGCTTCGCTGCGCGCGAGTTCCGGAAAACTCTGCGGACCCCGCAGCGTGAGGGGCAGGCGGAGTGGCGAGATCTCGAGTCCGCTCTCCCGAAACGACTCGGCGTACTCGAACACCACCGTGCCAGTGGCGGGATCCTCCGCGACCGCGCCCACGTCGTGACCCCACAGGCGAATCGAGGCGACGGCTCCTTCAGCCATCGGGGCGATCCGTGCGGTATCGAGGGGTCCCCGCGCGCTCACGCACCCGTCCGGAACGCCTGGCCATCTCGATCGGCGACGGGAGCGCCGGAGGAAGGAAGGCGTCGAGCGTGTCGAGCCGCCCCAGGGCGCGCAGCAGCTTGATCACTGTCGCGAGCGTGGGGTTCTCGCCGGCCTCGGCGCTGGCGGCCGTCCGGAGCCCTACACCTGCCGTGGCCGCGACTTCGCGAAGCAGCCGGTTCTGCTGCAGCCGGTAGCCGCGAAGCCGCGCGCCGATCTCGGCCAGGACTTCCGGGGTGGACGATGCCTGCTGGATTCGCATTCCGTACCTCGTATAATGAGCGAACTAACGCAGGTAATATAGCCAGACGGCTATAGTAGGCCGTAGTCCGCATTTAGCATAATGGAAGCGACAGTAAGAGTCAATGCTGGGAACTGCCGTATAGCGCATTTTGGTGGCATGATTCAAGTATACATGCGCTATACGGCATTTAACTGTGGATCCTGCGGTCAGGTCACCACACTGGACTCGGCGCAGCCCACTTCACCAAGGACTGCTCCCCGGCCTTTCAGGCGACCCGTCCCAACAGGGCGGCACCGCTCAGTGATCGCACTGAAGGATTCATGCGGGCGCCTCCCCGAAACGTGGGCAGGAACGGCAAACGGGCGACCGGTTCGTCGCCCGTCGCCCGTCACCCATCATGTGCACCGACACCACCCCCGCCGCTAGCGGCGGGCCGTCCGCGGGTCCTGCGAGGAGAGGGCGAGGCCTCGGACGCAGTCACATCGGAGACGCCCCACAACTGTACCGGAGACGGATTCCGCACTTGTATCGTAGACGGCCCACGTGTGTGAGAGCGCGAGCGCCCGGCTTGGAAGCCGGGCGCTCGCTCCAGTTGGGATCGATCAAGTCGTGCTGGCTACCACACGGAGAATGGCGGGAGCCGGTCGTAGACCGCCTGCGCCAGTCAGCCCTCCAGCCGCATCACGAGCTGACCCGCCCGCAGGAACCCCGTCCCTTCTCCGAGCCGGACGTATCCGGCCTGATTGCTGATGAGCTTGGATCGACCGAGCTGGCCACGATGGTTGTGATGCGTGTGACCGGAGCACCAGATCCTGGGTGCCAAGGGCCCCATCAGCAGCTCGCTGAGGTCGCTCGCGAACGCAGCGCTGATTGGCTCCCCTCGGTGGATGTGGGTCGGCGATAGGCAGACGACGTGGGGCGCATGGTGCGTCACGACGATCGTATCCGCGCCGTCTCGGTGCGCCCGCGTGAGCTCGGCCTCGAGCCAATGACGACTGTCCGCATGCCGGTGCCAGGCGTCCATTGGCGCGAACGTCCTGCCCTCCGTCGTGATCAACCGGTGGTCCGCCAGTCGCAGTGCGGCCCGGTGGGGGTCTCCCATGTACCCTTCGCCCCAGAGGGCGTAATCGGTCCAGAGCGTCGTGCCCAGCAGCCGGAGGCCAGGTGCGATCTCCCACACCTCTCTTTCCAGAATCCGGACGTTCGTCCCGGCTGCGGCTGTGCGGCAGGCGGCGTAGGTGATGTCGAGGTCCGAGCCGTACGCCTCGTGGTTTCCGAGAACGTAGGCGACCGGATTCTTGGGGAACGTCTCGATCGCCCACCGAACACCCGCAGTGCCCACGGCGATGTCGCCGGCGAGGATGACAGGATCGCCATCGGGCGGCGCAGGCAGGGCAGCGTACGAGTCGAGCTGTTCAGGAAACTCCAGGTGGACATCAGACCAGAGCCAGATTCCGCGCGCGGACACGTTCACCCTGTCACCCCACCTTCCCCGAAGTAGCACCCCGAAGGCACATGCACGGCCACACCGGCTTCCAAGCGCATGGCACCGAGCCGCCTGGCGTTTCCCA
Organism: uncultured Gemmatimonadaceae bacterium; assembly: GCA_964574665.1. Taxonomy (GTDB): domain Bacteria; phylum Gemmatimonadota; class Gemmatimonadetes; order Gemmatimonadales; family GWC2-71-9; genus Palsa-1233. Next base: position 30,153 of record CAZNOJ010000004.1, on the reverse strand, counting down.
CGGCGGCGGCGCTGGCGGCAGCGCGATCAATGACTGGAGCGCCTAGACGGGCCACACGCGCCCCACGCATCCGCTCCGGATCCAGTCGAGTAACTGCACCCCGCGCACGGCAAACCGCCTCGCCATGGTCGGAGAGGTGGAGCATCGCACCAACGACTCCAGGAATGACCGCCCTGCCTCATCCCCGAGGACTGCGTGGGCGGCCGCCAGCTCCGTGACGCTCACCAGCGGCTCATCTATCAGCGGGCGCAAGTTGGCCGCCGATCGGACGTGGCCGAGCAGCTCGGCCCCGAGACTGACCATGGCACCCGTCTCGGCATCCGCCCACCGCAGCGCGCCGGCGACCAGGAGCGTCACGCGATCGTACCGCCATGATTCACCACGGCGCCGTCGGGGCCCCTGGATTTCTTGGATGACCTCGGCAGCCCTGACCCGACGCACCTCTCCAGTCAGGAACCCCGCCTCGATCACCGGCGGATCGTCGACCAGACCGAACGCCTCCCGGAGCATGTTGCCCGCCTCGGAAGCCGTGAGCCACGCACCCGCGGGCGGTGACTGGGCGACAGTGCCGGCGGGTGGCTCCACGCCAAGGGCGACGGAGGCAGCACGGATCGCGTCGCGCACGGCGGCCCGGTCGTTCTCGACCTGCTCCACTGGATGGGCATCACCCGCCATGCCGTTCAGTCTTGCCGAGAGACCGGCGAGGAGAGGCACGATCGCAGCGCGCCTCACACCATTCCACGGAGAGTCGGGCCCGAGGGCGGCGAGGGCATGGAGCTCTGCCTCAACCCCGGCCTCGCTCCACGCCTCCGCCAACTGCCGCCAGGCGAATGCCTGCTGCGCATCTTCCCGCTTCTCCCACCGCGAACCTGCCGGGGCGTACAGCGAGCGACCGTTGACCTCGCCGACGCGAACCACCGCCGGGTTGGCCCGGGGTCGACGGCTCCCGCGATGAAACACGGGGCGAGCGGCCTCGGCGAGCAGCCTCGGAACGTCCGCGGCAGCGATCCCGTGGTCACGGAACCGCCGCGCCAACCAGGCCACGTCCCGGGCCGAGACGAGTCCGTCCGCAGAGAGCGATGATGCACGGGTCACCAAGTCGGCGAGCCGGTCCGTGGCGGTACCTGTGGCCATTGGCTGCGGCCCCAGGGCGTATTCCGCACCCGTCGGTACCCAATGCTGAGCGCGCACCCCCGGCACCTCCACGCACTGGAGTAACGGCGGACTTCCGGGACAGCCCTTCCGCAGTAGGCCGAGTGCGGTGGGAACGTAGGTCGGCCGAGCGAGGGCGGTGCGGCCTACCTCCGACTCAGACAGGTGTCGTCGGATCTCGGACGAGGCAACCGGTCGCCGTGCCCTCTCTGGGGTGGAGAAGAGCGAGTGGACCGCCTGGTACACCAGTTCAGGAACGGACGGGTTGACGATCGATCGGTCGACGCGCGGTTCTTCGCCGGCGATCCAATAGAGTCGGCGCGACTCGCGCGACCACTCACGGGCACGCACCGCGCTGACGTGCCCCGTCCGCACAAGGCTGCCGAGGGCGGTCGCGAGGTTTCGTGGCACACCTCGGGGTTCGAGGCAGGCACGGACCTCCTCGAACGTGACAGCGCGACCCCATTCGGCGGTGGCGGCACCCAGTGCGGCGAGGACCGTCAGTCGCGTGCTCAATCGCTCCAAGCTCCGGCATTGTTGAACCGCTCACGCAGCTCCTTCGGCATCAACTGCGGCAAGGCTTCTCTCGTGGCAGCCTGCCGGACCTCCTCGCGAACCAGACGGGCCCGCGCCTCTGCCCGTACGCCGGCGACATGAACGAGCACGCGTGGATTGAGCAACAGTCCATGGGAGCAGCAGTTGCTGCGCAGGTGCTCGAAGATCCAGACTGCCTCGCGCATGCAGCCACCGGTGAGCGTGTGGGCCTGGGCGATCAAGTCTGACATTCGCGTCCCTGCATCCAGGGCCGACTCGATCCAGGGGTGGCGTCGGGCGACGACCGCACCGAGCGTCTCGACGGAGACGCCACCGAAGTGCTCATGGGCCTGCACTCGCGCCTGCACCCTCGGACTGGAGCGGAGCAATCCGGGGAGATCCATCATGCCGGCAAGGACAACATGGAACGGCTCGGCCTGGCCGGCGAGGTGATCGCTGAGCATCCCGATGGCCTCGATGCCACTCGGGCCCAGGTAGCCTGCCTCATCCACGACGAGCACGCGGACGTCTGCCGCCAGCAGCCGGGTCGCCAAGTGACGAACCAGGTGGTTGCTGGACTGCCCGCGGACGGCACGATCGCAGAGCGGTGCGCCCAGCTCGCCGATGATTGCCCGGAGGGTCTTGCGCTCATCCCAGACGGCACCGCTGGGACGCGGTGCGTCCACATAGACGGCACGGGATGCCCCGCGTTCGTCAGCCATCTTACACAGCAGCCACGCCGCGCAGGTCTTCCCCGTCCCGGGAACGCCGTACCACACGGTGAGACCACCGCTGCCAACTCGAGCCAGCGCCTCCTCGGCCTTTCGCAGCTGAGGACCCGTCCGAACGAGATCAATCGCCCCCGGTGGCACCAACGCAACGCGCCTGATGGCGGCCACCGCGTGCTGCACGCTCACGAGGCACGCTCCCGCTGAAGGGCGATCAGCCTGGCAACCTGCTCGTCTACTTCCGGCTCGGCGACCAGTTCCACTCCCGGGTGATCCGCATCGATCGGCAGGCCGTCCTCGGGTGCAGGAAGAGTCAGCTCGATCGACTCGGTCAACGGGATTCGCCGCGGCGGGGAGGCGCCATCGGCACCTGAGATCCCGTCGAGCTCGGCAGGTTCGATGCGAGGCATGAGCAGCTCCTTCCTGCGCTCACGGAGCTCCATTCTCTGGCGCTGGATCCTCGCGATGTCCTGCTCCGAGACGTCCGCGGCCAACGGTCTCGCCGGCCCGAGGTATCGACCCGTGACAGGATCGAACAGGTGGACGAGCTTTCCGAACCGCCCATACCTGAGCTGCACCCGGCGGGACGGGAGATCGGCCAAGAAGTCTGCGGTGTAGTGGACGCGCTCGTACTTCTCCTGCACGGTCACGAGACCGTGGGAAATCTCCACCGTCCGCGCTTCCGAGAGCAGCGACAGCAGCTCTTCCTCGGTGGCGGGCGTGACGCGGTCCCCGCGCTCCCAGGCCATTCGGCGGGTCATGCCGAGCCCACGGTGGATCGAGACCTCGTTGTGCTCGAGCATCCAGTCCGTGAGCCAGCCCCGGAAGGTGTCCATGGACCAGAGGCTGCGGACGATACGCTGGGCGGCCTTGAGGGTCCCACCCACGACCGGGATGTATCCCGGGACTTCCCCAAGCCAGTCCTTCGTCGTGCCGATCGAGCTCTCGACCTTGCCCTGGAGGTCCGGGGTCTTCTTCGGCGTGATGAGGACCTCGATGCCCATGGCCTCCAGCCGTTCGCGCAGGTCAACGGTGGCCTCGGAGCCGCCATCGAACTGGATCGCCTGCGGCTTCCCATGGAACCCCGGCAAGTCATCCGACGGAGTCAGGGCGTGGACGATCGCGTTGAGGACCGACACGCCGTTCACGTCTCCGGGGGTGACGTGGTAGCCGATCACGGCGCTGGTGGCGACGTCAGTCACCGTGGTCAGCGAGGGGCGGATCGCGGTCAGCTCACCCCGCGGCGTCGTCTCCTGCAACCAGACGTCCAGCCGAGTCGAGTCTACCTGGTACAGCTCACCCGGCTGGGATCCCAGATGCCGTACCGTGACGGGCCGATGCCCACGCTGATAGGCAGCCCGCCCGTGCTGCCAGAGCAGCTTGAGCTGGGGTTCCAGGTCGAGCTGCTGCCGAACCCAGGACTCTGAAGGCGCACGCACATTCATCACTTCGCATGCTCGCTTGAGCTGCCGGGCAACGGCCGTGACGGTGGGCTTGGCATTCTTCCGGAAGCAGTACGACTCCAGCAACAGGCTGACGTTGACGGGGATCCGGCGCTCACGCACCCGCCGGATGGTCCGCCGGTCCGTCACGTCGCCGTGCTTGGCCAAGTTCTTCAGCACGCGGTATACCCAGGCGCGTGACCTGCGTCCTGCCATCAGCCGGACCATCTCTGCGGGCGACTTCTTGCGGGCCTTGTAGATCATGATCCGCCGGCGCTCGATATGCTCCAGCCGCATCCTCCGGGTGAGCTCATGCAACCCCCTCGGGGCCTCCAGTCCCTGGTCAGCTGCGGCGTTGTCCCCCGGACGCGTCGCGATCTCGCGGACCTGCGCCGAGGTCAGCCCCGCCTGGACGCCGGCGGTCTCGATCTGGTGCCACAGCTTGGAGCGGCGCGCCGCACTGGTCCGTGACCAATCGCGCACACGCTTGAACAGCCGCTGACCCTCGGCGCGGCGAGCCGGGGTGAGCGAGTCCCTAGCCAGGAACTCGTTGAACACCGCCAACAGTGCCCGGTTAACTCCGTCCCTCGGGACCTCGGGCGCCGGCGGATGCTTCGGGTGACGGACCCGGGTGGGCATCCTCTGCTTGCTGTTCTTCGCCACGCCATCCTCGTCGGTCAGTGGTGTCCGTTCGGCTGCCGGGCCACCGTGCCCGACGCGAGCAGCATACGCCAAATCGCCCCGACGATTATTGGCATTTACAACAATGCTTGCTATATACAGCTAGCGCCAGTGGCTCCACGCCCTCGCAGTGGCGGTCGGGGCCGTCGCGAGAGCGGAGGCAGGGATGGGGGATGCGGCGGCGAGTCGGCTAGAGGGGCCTCGAGCCGGGTGCCCGGTATGTGGCCGCGAACTGGGAGGCGGAGGTCAGGGGGAGCCGGTCGAGCGGTTCCTGATCACGACCGCGTCAGGCTCCTGCTACGCGGTCTGGCACAGGGGCCGGGTGTGGTGGATCCGACCGCGAGCGGTCGCGACCCCGGCGGCGCGGCGACGACCGGACACGTGGGTCCCGACAGCCAAACCCCGCCCATGGCCGTGTGGCCTGGGCCATCGTGTCTCGCTGCTGTTGAGTGCCAGCAGCTATCGGGGTGGGGAGCTCGTCGGAAGCCCGACCGACTGGCGAACCACGACGCCGGTCGTCATTATCGAGACTTGGGGTCCGGGAGACCCGTGGCCCGGGGAGCCACCGACTACCTGAAGGGTCGCTACTCTTGACTCGGGTCGCCTGGGGGGACGAGGCCGGCGGGCAGTTCCCGGGGCATGAGGTCGGCCAGCTGACAACCCAGGGCCTGGGCGATGCGGGCCAAGGTCAGGAAGGTGGCGTTCTGCCGACCGTTCTCGATCTTGCTGACGGTGCTGGGGGGAAGCCCGGCGGCTGCGGCGACCTCCTTGCCATCCATGCCCTTCTCGTCCCGCTTGTCGCGGATGCGGGCGCCCAGGGCGCGGAGAGCACGCCGCTCTGCGAGCCTGCCCTGCTCCGGGAGCTGGGGTCGAGTTTCAGGCACGAGGTGTCCGCCCGGGATGGGATCGGGATGTCTGAGAAGCGGCCATGGGGTGGCCACCCTGGCTGGCCATGCCCGAGGGAAACATGGCTCAGGGGGACCCAGGCCTCAACGGCCACCCAGGGTCTGCTCCATCCCTTGGTCAGTGGACGATGAAGTAGCGAGGCTTGGAGGGCAGGCCCGCATCCGTCATACCGAGGGGCGAGTGCACGGGCGCGCCGACGCTGCCGGGCTGAAGGTGGCAAGCACCCAGACCCGTGCCGGCCACTGCGCCAACCTCGGTGCGTGGCCTTCTCGCCCTCGCGGAGGGCCCGTAGCTTGAATCAGGCGACCCCCTCCAGCCGCGAGCAGCCCATGGGCACCAACACAGGTATCGAATGGACCGACGTCACCTGGAATCCGATGACGGGATGCCAGCGGATCTCGGCCGGCTGCGACCACTGCTATGCTCTCACCCTCGCACACCGCCCGATGCTCTCCGGGCTTTACCGGGACCAGATCCCCGTCAAGGACACCCCGGCCAATCGCGCCGATCCGTTCGCGCCGAGGTTCTGGCCCGACCGGCTCAGCCAGCCGTTCAGCTGGCGGCAGCCACGGCGTGTGTTCGTGAACTCGATGAGCGACGTCTTCCACGCCCACTTCACGATCGACCAGATCAGGGCGGTGTTCGAGGTGATGGAGGCCTGCCCCCAGCACCAGTTCCAGGTGCTGACCAAGCGCCCCGAGCGTGCGGCGCGGCTGGCCGACAAGCTGCCGTGGCCTGAGAACGTCTGGATGGGCACGAGCGTCGAGTCCTCACGCGTCCTCAACCGGGTGGATGCGCTGCGGCGCATTCCTGCCAGCGTGCGGTTCCTGAGCGCGGAACCGCTACTCGGGCAACTCGACGGGCTGGAGCTTGAAGGGATCCACTGGGTAATCGGCGGCGGGGAGAGCGGCATCGGAGCCCGTCCCTGCTCGATCGACTGGGCGCGCCACCTACGGGACCTCTGCGCTGACCAAGACGTCGCGTTCTTCTGGAAGCAGTGGGGTGGCAGGACGCCGAAGGCCGGGGGACGGGAGCTCGACGGGGAGGTCTGGAGCCAATACCCAGTCGAGCTTACGACGGCTCCCGCGTGAACCTGATCCGAGTCCCCGGACCAAACGAGCCCGCGCGTCCTGTACGCTGAACCTCAATCACGCCCTCCTTCTCGAGCGGCACCAAAGTCTTGCGGCGGAGATGCGACTCCAGATACAGCGTCTCGTCGCCATCCATGAACTCATCGACCGCCTCGATCGTCACCCACTCGGTGCCGAGCCTCCGGTAGAGCTGCCCACGGAGGGGCCAGGTATCATCGACGCCGAGCTCCAACGACCGCTGGCCTCCCCGTGCTGCGCGGAACTCGAACGATCCGTCGGGGATGACGCTCCAGATGGCCTCCTTCATCTTGGCGCAGCCCACGAGGCTCTGGGTCGCGAAGAAGATCGAGTACACCAGTTGACCGCCCCGATAGAGCTCGAAGCGCAGGACATACCGCGCACCGGCCGCACGCAGTTGGGCCGCGTAGAGCTCGAGCAGATAGCCTCGCCTCGCCTGCCCCGTCAGCTCCCGCGCCTTCCGCCACTCCGGGGTCCCGAACAGCTCATCGAGATGCCCCTCGATCGACTCGTCAGCTACGAACCGGTGAACGCGGTCGATCATGAACGTCACGAACACCTCGGACTTCGGATGCCGCAGGATCCGCTTGACCATCGCCACCGGCGTCTGGCTGATCCCGAACGGGTCGATCATCACGAACGCCGGCGCCATCCTGGCGGCTTGGGATTACAAGTCGTCGAGCAAGCCCGCCATCGCCCCATCGAACTTCCCCTGCCGGAGTTCCCACCTCACGACGGGCTTCTCAGGTAGCGGCACCGCCTCGAGGACGCCCTTCAGGTGCTCCAAACGGCGAGCATCGTCATCGATGAACAGCAACACCACCTCGGCACGAAGCCCCCTCGCCGACGGGTGACCGAGCAGGGTCTCCAGGGCGATGAGGGGTGATCCAGGCTCTCCATTTCGGTACCGGCCCGGTCCGGCGAACCCGTCGATGAAGACGATCCGACCCTGGGTCTTCCCGAGGATCGGCAGCCAGCGCCCAAGGTAGGCACGGAGGACCTCGTGCTTTCCGCGGGTATGATCGTCGAGGTCCCAAAGAAGGGTCCGTGGGGTCTTCGCCATCAGGCCCCCGCCCGCATAAGCAGCCGCGTCGCCAGCGCCGCGGCCCGCTCCGGCTGCTCCGACAGCTTGAGGAACGGGCTGCGGCCCGTCTGCTTCTCGATCTCGATGCCGCCGTCGAAGGCCGCGACTGCGGCGACGCTCCGCCACGTGACGGTGTTGTTCTTCTCGTGGCCGTCGAAGAAGAGGCGCTTGTCGGTGATGTAGAGCGTCCCCGCATCGATCTGGACCAGCACGCTCTCGCGCTCGAAGTGGGGCGTGATCGAGCCGGCTCGGTACCGCAGCCCCTTCATCAGCTGCACCGAGGCGACCGGGCCATGGTAGTCGATCCGCTTGGTGCGCTTCCGAAACTCCCACCATTCGCACGGCGCGGCGTAGTGGCATGTCTCTCCCCGCTGCAGCTGCAGGCGGGTCTCGGTCACGACCGGCAGCCCGTCGAGGGAGTTGACCCACTCCTCGGCTGCCTTGATGCGGTCGAGGAATGCCTGACGAGCCTGCTCGTCGCGCTTCCTGGACTCGCGCATGAGCCAGCCCACGAAGGCGACGGCGACGATGAGGAAGATCCACAGGCCCATGGGCGGGGGTCCTTGACCGAGGATGTTCGGGTTGAGGTGGGTTCGGATCAGCCGCCTACCTGAGCGGCTCGCCTCGCAACGTCGCGGTCCCGAGTGCATCCAGCCACACGTACGCGGGGACGCGCTGCGCACCCTCCCGGACGACGAGGTTGCCTGATGGTTCACTCGACTGGGTGGCGGTGCGCAACGGGAGGCTCAGGTAGTCGAGCAGGATGCGGCGCGATCCGACAGCGATTAGTGGCGTCACGCGGTCCGGGCTCGGGCAACGCAACGCGATCAGGATCGCCGCCAACGTGTCGGCGCGGCTCGGGGCATGGAACGCCGAGCCATCCGTCAGGTCCAGACCGATCGTCCCGAGGGGACGCCGACCGCTGACGATCCAGACGTCGCGGTGCGAGTCGAGGCCGGTCGTGCAGTGGCTTACGGCGGACGAGGCGCCGACGACGGCACTCAGCCCCCCGGCTTCTCCCGGGACAGCGCCAGCCGTTGAGCCCACGAGGTTGCTGGCGAGGACCGGAGCGGTCCGGCTGGTGTCTCCAGCCGTTCTCGTGCGCTGGGTCGCGGACCCGGCTCCGACACGACAGGTCCGGTTGACCGCGATGCAAGTGTTCCCGCACGGCTTGCCCTTGGTGCAGTTGCGCTGGGCCGCGGCCGGCGGCGCAAGAACCAGCAGCAGGACGAGGAAACGGACGGCTCGCATGACGACCTCCAGGGGGATGGTCGGGACGATGCCAAGCCGCCTGCGAAGGGCGGCTACATACGATACATCCATCCCGGCGCCTGCCAAGTACCGGTGCCGCAGCCCCCGAAACTCCGGAGCCCCCGCTGATCGCGGGTCACGCCGTGTACCGCAGCAACCGCAGCGCGTTCGCCACCACGATCAACGTGCTCCCCTCGTGCACGAGAACGGCAGGGCCGATTCCCGCCACTCCGGTTGTCGTGACCAGGATCAGCAAGCCGATGACGGCGAGCGAGAGCACGAGGTTCTGGCGGATGATGGCGCTCGCCCTTCGCGACAGCCCGACCGCAAAGGGCAGGCGTTCTAGATCGTCGGCCATCAGGGCCACGTCCGCCGTCTCCAGTGCCGCGGCGGTGCCGGCCCCACCCATGGCGATTCCTACCGTGGCATGAGCCAGCGCCGGAGCATCGTTCACTCCGTCGCCGACCATGGCGACCAGGCGGTGCTCCGCCAGCAGTTGCTGAACGGCGGTGACCTTGTCCTCGGGAAGCAGACCGGCGCGCACGTCATCCAGCCCGACCTCACGGGCTATCGCCTGTGCCACCCCGGCGTTGTCGCCCGTCAGCATCACCAATCCGTTCACGCCCTGGGCATGCAGGCGCCGCAGCACGTCCGCGATGCCTTCCCGGGGTCGATCTGCCGCTCCTATCACGCCAAGCCACCGATCACCACGCCGGACGACCATCGTGCTGCGCCCGTCGGCCTGCAGCGACTCCACGGTCTGGACCAGCGCTCCCGGGATCTCCACGTCTTGCTCCTGCCAGAGGCGGAGCGTCCCGATCTCGACCCGCGCATCCTCCTGGAAGGCAGTGATCCCTCGAGCGGTGACCGACTCGACATCTCGCGATTCCGGCAGCCTAAGCTGCCGCTGGTCGGCGGCGGCGACGACTGCTTCGGCGAGGGGATGCTCGGAGTGCCGCTCGACCGATGCTGCCACGGCAAGTAGCTCGTTCTCCTTCACACCCTCCGTCGGGACTAGGTCGGTGACCTCGGGCGTTCCGCGAGTGATGGTGCCGGTCTTGTCGAATGCGATGGCCTGCACCTGACCGAGGATCTCGAGGTGTGCCCCGCCCTTGATCAGGACACCGGATCGCGCCGCCTGGGCAATGCCCGCGAGGACCGCTGCCGGGGTGCCAAGTGCCAACGCGCAGGGCGAGGCGGCGACGAGCAGCGCCATGCCGCGATACAACGACACGTCGAGCGTCCACCACCCGAACAACGGGGGAAGGGCGATGAGTGCGACATCGGTGGCGAGCACGACCGGCACGAACACACGCTCGAAGCGCTCGGTGAAGAGTTGCGTGGGCGCTTTCTGGCCCTGGGCCTCCTCGACCAGGCGGATGACGCGATCGAGCGTCCGGTCACCCTCGGCGGCGACCGTCCTGACCTGGAGGACCCCGGTGCCGTTGATGGTGCCGGCGAACACCTCGTCACCCAGCTCCTTTGCCACCGGCACCGACTCTCCGGTGATCGGTGCCTGATTGATGCTCGAACGCCCGTCAACGACGACGCCGTCGACGGGCACCCGCTCCCCGGACCGGACCAGCACCACGTCACCGGGAACGAGATCGGCGACGGTCACCTCCTCCTGGGAACCATCACGGATCACCATCGCACGGGCCGGTGCCAGATCGGCCAGGGCGCGGATGGCGCGTCGAGCCCGACCCAAGGCGGCATGCTCCAACGCATGCGCGAGCGAGAACAGGAACAGCAGGAAGGCGCCCTCGGCCCATTCGCCGAGTACCGCGGCACCGGCCGCAGCGAGCAGCATCAGCAGGTCGATGTCAAAGGTGAATCGGCCCCGCCGCAGATCGCCAATCGCGTGGCGCACCAGATCGAGGCCGCCGAAGAGGTAGGCGCCGAGGTAGATCATGACCGGCCAGCCAGTCCCAATCCAGCCACCACGTTCCGTGACGAATGCGACCAGCAACAGCGCTCCCGCGGTCAGGCTCCACGCGAGCTCGCGATGTCGCGCATACCACGACCCCGGTCGAGCTGACTGCCCGGACGCATCCCTCTGGTCTGGAGCCAGCCAGGTCGTCACCGACCGCTGGATCACCTCGGGACTCGTAACCCGTCGGTCGTACTCGATGATCGCCTGCTGGCTGGCGAGCGACACGCTGGCGCGCAGGACTCCAGGGACGTCCGCCACGCGTCGCTCGATCCTCCGATATACATCCTCACTCCCCACCAGCCGGAGCGGCACGATCAGCTGAGCGTACCGGTCCCCCGTCCGGGCCCCCACCGCCATGACCGTGCGACGAATCTCCGGCAGCGTAAGCCTCGATGGGTCGTAGTGCAGGCAGAGGAGCGTCTGGCCCCCGCCATCCTCCTGGATCACATGAGCCTGCTCGACACCCACCTCCTGCTTGAGCTGGTCCGCAAGCAGACCAAGGCGCGCATCACCCACCGAAACCCCGGGTAGGACGAGCGGGAGGTCGATGCGGATCCGATCAGTCACCGGCAGCTCCCAGCCCCACGGCTGCGCTCGCATCCCGCCGCCGCTCCGCCCAGCCTTCCCCCATCAAGTAGAGGATGGGGAGCACGAGCAGCGTGAGGGCGGTCGCGGTGACCAACCCGCCGATGACGACGGTGGCCAGTGGACGCTGCACCTCTGCGCCGGCGCCATGAGAGAGCGCCATAGGCAGGAACCCGAGCGAGGCCACCAAGGCAGTCATGAGCACCGGACGAAGCCGGGTAAGCCCGCCATCGCGCACGGCATCCTCGAGTGCTGCCCCACCGGCTCGAAGGTCATTGATGTAGCTGACCAGCACGACGCCGTTCAGGACGGCAATGCCGAACAGGGCGATGAAGCCCACTCCCGCCGAGATGCTGAAGGGCATCCCACGGAGGAAGAGGGCGAGGACGCCGCCGACTGCTGCACAGGGGATCCCGGTGAAGACAAGCCCGGCCTGTCGAAGCGACCCAAAGGTGGCATAGAGCAGCACGTAGATCAGCAGCAGGGACAACGGCACCACGAGGGCGAGGCGGCGAGATCCTCGCTCGAGATTCTCGAACTGACCCCCGAACTCGACCCGGTATCCTGGAGGCAGCTCGACGGCGCCGTCGGCAAAGATCGTCCGGACCTCCTCGACGAGCGACCCGATGTCGCGTCCCCGCACGTTGCCTTCGATGATCACCAGCCGGGAGCCATTCTCATGCGAGATGTCGGAGGGCACCGACGTCTCCCTAATGTCAGCAAGCTGGCCGAGCGGCACGCGCTCTCCTCCGGGTGCCGCAACAAGCAAGCTGGCCATCGCCGCCGGATCACGGCGCACCGGCTCGGGGAACCGGACCGCCAGCGCAAACCGGCGCTGGCCCTCCAGGACGGTGGTCACGACACTGCCACCGATCGCCTCGATGGTTCGCATCACGACGTCCGAGCTGATGCCGTACCGCGACAATCGATCCTGGCGGACGATGATCTCGAGCTGCGGCAGCCCAGTGAGCTGCTGCGCGCGGAATCCCGTCGCACCCTCGAGCCGCGAGACGGCGGCCACCGTCTCGTCGGCCTTCCGCCGCAGCACGTCCAGGTCGTCGCCGAAGATCTTGATGGCCAGGTCGGAGCGCACCCCGGCGATCAGCTCGTTGACCCGGAGCTCGATCGGCTGGCTGAAGGAGTACACGAGCCCGGGAATCTCCTGCAGGACGCTATCCATGCGCGCCTCGAGCGCGTCCTTGGTGCGCGCCCGCACCCACGACTCCCGGGGTCCGAGCATGACGAGCATGTCGGTGATGTTGACACCCATCGGGTCGGTGGCGATCTCGGCTCGGCCCGTCTTGCTCACCACGTGGGTGATCTCGTTGGTGAAGGCCTCCTGCAGCCGCCTCTCGATCAGCGTGGTCTGCCGCACGGATTCCTCCAGCGACACGCTCGGGAGGCGCAGGAACTGGATGGCGAATGATCCCTCGTCGAGCGACGGGATGAACTCGGTGCCGAGCGCGGGGAAGAGCGCCAGGGCGCCGGCCACGGCGATTGCCGCCCCCGCCAGCACGCGGCGTCCGCGGCGCAGCGCCCAGGCGAGCGCCGGCTGATACAGTCCTCTGGCCCGCTCCATGACCCAGCCCTCGCGCTCCACGACCCCCCGACGGAGGCCGAGCGAGATCAGTACCGGGGTGAGGAGAAAGGTCAGCAGCAGGGAGCCGGACAGCGCGAACACGACGGTGAGCGCCATCGGCTTGAACATCTTGCCCTCGACCCCCTCGAGCGAGAGGATCGGGAGATAGACCACGATGATGATCCCGACCCCGAAAAGGATCGGGCGCGCCACTTCGCTGCACGCCTCGCGTACCCGCAACAGGAAGCCATGGCGCTCGTCGCTGTCATCCCCCAGGCGTCGCATGGCGTTCTCGACCATCACGACCGAACCATCTACCACCAGTCCGAAGTCGATGGCACCGAGGGACATGAGCGACCCGGCGATGCCCACCTTGAGCATCGCACTGAAAGCGAACAGCATCGAGAGCGGAATCGCCAGGGCCACGATGAGGGCGGCCCGGAGGTTGCCGAGCAGGAGGAAGAGCACCGCGATCACCAGCGCGGCACCCTCGATCAGGTTGCGGCGCACGGTGGCGATGGTGCGGTCGACCAGGTCGGCGCGGTCGTAGTACGCCTCCAGCGTCACTCCCGGCGGAAGGGTTCCCTTCACCCCCTCGAACCGCTCGCGCACATCGGCCACGACGGTGCGGGAGTTCTCCCCGATCCGCATCATCACGATGCCGGTCGCCACCTCCCCGCGGCCGTCCTTGGTGACAGCTCCCTGCCGAAGCGTGTGGGCCACGACCACGTCGGCCACGTCACCGACCAGCACGGGCACGCCTTCCCGGGCGGCAATCACGACCTGGCGGATCTGATCGAGCGTCGCGACCTGGCCCACCCCGCGGACGAGGAGTTGCTCCGCCCCGCGGGTGATATAGCCACCACCAGCGTTCCGGTTGCTCGCCGCCACCGCGTCGAGCACCTGCTCGAGGGTGAGGCCGTACTGGATCAGGGCATCGGGCCGGACCAGGACCTGGTACTGCTTCTCGAACCCGCCGAAGGAATTCACCTCCGCCACCCCGTCCACCGCTCGGAGCTGGAGTGCCACGATCCAGTCCTGGACCGTGCGCAGGAACGTCGAGTCCTGGCGGGCAATCGAGTCCGTGGAGAGGGTGTACTGGAAGATCTCGCCCAGCCCGGTGCTGATCGGCCCCATCTCGGGAGTGCCCAACCGCTCCGGAATGTCCTCCCGCGAGAGCTGCAGCCGCTCCTGCACTTGTTGCCGGGCGAAGTAGATGTCGGTGCCGTCCTTGAAGACCACGGTCACCTGGGAAAGCCCGAACTTCGAGATGGACCGGATCTCGTCGAGTTCCGGGAGGCCAAACATCGCCAGCTCGACCGGCAGCGTGATCTGCTGCTCCACCTCGAACGGCGAGAGGCCTGGGGCGTTGGTATTGACCTGGACCTGGACGTTGGTCACGTCGGGCACGGCATCGATCGGGAGCCTGGCCATGGACCAGAGCCCCAGTCCGACAAGGCCCGCCGTCATGGCGAGGACCAGCAGGCGGTTGCGCAGGGCGAAGGCAATCACGTTTCGCATCGTCGCCCCTCAGTGACCGTGATCACCGATCTCGCCAGCCGCGAGCTCGGATCGCAGGAGGAACGCCCCGGCGACGACCAGCGAGTCGCCAACCGCCAGGCCGGAGGTGACCGTGACGAGCCCCCCGGAGAGGTCGGCGCCGATCGAGATTGGCACGGCTCGAAAGGTCCCCGGTTCATTGCCGGGGACGAAGGCGACGGTGCGCCCCTCCAGTTCCTGGATCGCGGCGCGGGGCACCGCCGGGAGCAGACCTCCATCGCCGTCTCGATCGACCTTCGCCGTTGCAAACATTCCCGGGCGAAGCGCCCCGTCAGGGTTGGGTACCTCGATCCGGGCGCGTACCGTCCGGGTCACGGTGTCCAGCACCGGGGCGACGTACACGATCCGGCCCGAAAACGTGCGGTCCGGCCAGGCAGGCGTGGCCAGCGAGACGTGTGTGCCATTCCCCAGCGTGCTGAGATCGCGCTCGAAGACGTCGAGCAACACCCACACCCGCTGCAGGTCGGCCACCACGAAGAGCTGGTCCTCGGGGTGCACCATTTCGCCACGCGTGATGTGTCGTTCGACGACACGACCGGCGAACGGGGCGGTTACCGTGAACTCGCCACCCGTGCCCCCGCCTGCCCCGAGCACCCGGAGTCGTTCCTGGGCACCCTGCAGGGTCGCCTCGGCACGCCGTAGCTCCGCCTCGGCGGCGAGCCGCTCCTTGCGCGAAGCGATTCCCTGCTCCTCCAGCCGCCGTTCACGCTCGAAGTTTTCGCGGGCGATTGCCGTGAGCGCCTCGGCCTCGATCGCTTCGCTTCGGAGTTGCCCGACTTCAGGGCTTTCGAGCACGGCGAGGACCTGGCCAGGGCGCACGCGCTCACCGAGGTCGGCACGCACCTCAAGGACTCGCCCAGGCGTGCGCGAGCCGATATGGCTCACGCGGTTGGCGTCATACGTGATCGTCCCGGTGATCGACAAGCCCGGGCCGGACACGGCAATCACCGTGTCAACCCGGATCTCGGCCGCTGCGATCGCGGCGCTGTCGAGATGCACCATGTCAGGGCTGGCCTCGGCGTGTTCCAACTGCGCGTCAGTGGTATCCTGGGCCGCGCCGCAGCCGGCCAACAGCGCCGCGAGCATCATCGCCCCGATAGGCTGAGTGGTCGTTCTCACGGGTTCTCCTCTTCGCGGATGGCACTGGGGGTGGCGACTGCGGCCTCGAGACGGACCAGCGACGCGCCTCGTGCCTCCCAGGCCTGCCAGTAGTCGAGCTCGGCATCGAGCAATTGATTGCGGAGCAGCAGGAGAGACGGGAGCGACAGCTTCCCCTCGCGCCAAGCAGTCTCCAGGAGGGGACGGTTCTCCCGTGCCGGCGCCAGGACCAGCGCCTGCAACGAGTCGGCTTCTGCGATCGCTGATCTCCAGGCCTGGTGGCTCGCAGCCACCTCATTCCGCACGACGAGCTCAAGACGGGCGAGCTGATCGCTCGCCTGGTCAAGCCGAGCATCCGCCGCGGCGCGCCGGCCCCGATTCCGATCGATCAGGGGCAGCGGAAGGCCGACACCGACCCCCAGCCTGGCGGATTCGTCGCCTGCGTCTCTGGCTGCGACGCCGCGAAGTTCGAGCTCGGGGAGGGCCTCTCTCCCGGCCAAGCGGCGCTGCGACTGTGCCTGCTCGACCGCGCGCCGCGCCGCCGCGACATCTGGGCGGCGTGCTAGTGCGAGCGTCAGGAGCGAGTCGGCAGGCAGCATGGCGAGGGCGGACGCGGCGAGTGCCGGAGTCACCAACCGCAGGGGCTGACTCGGAGGGGCTGCCACGGCTATGCGCAACGCAGCCTCTGTCTCCAAGGCGGAACGCTCGGCGGCGATGACGCGTGCCCGTATGCGGCCGTGTTCTATGGCGGTGAGGTTTGCCTCCAGTTCGCTGATCTCGCCCGCCTCGAGGCGGACCTGCGAGGCCTCCTGGAGCCGCGCGGATGCGTCGGCAATCTCCCTGGCTAGCCCGAGCCGGCGCTCGGCCGCGACCGCGGCGAGGAAGGCCAGCCGTGCGCGCAGGGTCGCGTCGCGGACCGCCTCGGAGACGAGCGCACCCACTCGTCCGAGATTGGCAGTCGCGACATCGATCCGAAGCTCCCGCTGCCCCGCCCAGGGGATACGCCCCGACAGGGCGATGGAGTATTCCCGCGGCTCGGCCCCCACCCGACCAACCTGGAACACCGTAGCGTCGAGCGTCGGATTCAGCCCTTCCACGCGGGCTTGGCGGAGATCGCCCGAGGCGACCGCGATCTCACGGCGAATGGCCCGGAGGGCCGGGTCGCGAGCCACGGCCATCACGCCGACGTTGTCAAGCGTCAGTTCGAGCGTATCCGCCACGGCAGGGTAAGTGCCCTGAGCGTTCAGGGATGTTGGGGCGACGGCGGCGTGCCAAACACAGCTGGCAGCCACTGACGCCCAAAGACGGCAATGCATGCCTCTCCTCGCAGGATCCGGTGTCGGGGCGCACGTCCGTCTCCCAGCCAAGGGTGGGACGGACGCGTGTCACGATCGTGGTGGTTGTCGGGTCGCGTTGGTGCGAGGGACTGGAAACGCGGCGCCAGGGCGCCGCGACATCAGTCCGGAGAGGTCAGATGCGCGGAGGGTGGAACGGAGGGGAAAGGGCAACCTTTGGTGGCGAGACGCCAAGGCGCTCGGCGCTCTGGACCAGCGCCAGCGTTGTCACGTCGAACGATCCCGGGGAACCCGCTAAGACCAGCCCATGCTGGTGCATGCAGTGGTCACCCCCACTGCCATGACCCGGGTGCTCGGCGGGCTGGCCATCATGAAGATCGCTCACCGTGCCGTGGTCGTGCCCCGCGGTGGCCAGCACGCTTGCCGCTGGATGAGCCCGCTCCACGCATACGGAAGCCACGACCGGTTCGACGATCGAGCTGGTCATCAGGCTCAGCAGGAGCAGCGAGATCCAGCGGGTACGTGGCAGTGGACAACCCTTGGTTTGTTAGACGATACTAGCCGCTTCCGGGCATGAAGTCAAGTACGGTTGCCTCGACCCCGACAACAGGGCACCTGGCCTCGGATGGTGGAGTCTGGCAGGGCCATCTCGCTATGGCCTCGGTGCCGAGAATCGCCGTGCAACGCGGTTGTGGATCGGGCCGAACACAAGGCCGGCGTACGCGCCATAGAGGAACGCCTCGACCAGGCCGATCAGGAAGCCCGGGATGGTGAGCCAGCGGAAGCCGGGGAGGATCACCTCCAGTGCGCGACTCATGTGCAGCGAGGCCGGAGCCACGAGGCCGTAGAGGATGCAAACCAGATACGTCACGCTGGCGAAGATGGCCAGCGACCAGGTGAGGACTTTCGTGTCCAGCATGGGATCAATCCTCCGGGTTGGAGTTGGGCGGGGCGTGGCCCGTGTGGCGGCCATGCCCCCGCAGATGCAGCAATGCCATGCTGATCGCGACGATCAGCCAGAACCAGTTCTCGCGCAGCCACGTCATGGTGCTCCTCCCTCATGGCGATCCTCGGCACGTGTCCAGGTGAGGTGCTGATAGACCGCGGACCAGTAGGCGCCGAACGCCGCGGCGAAGAGCAACTCCTCCAGGGGGATGAAGCCCAACAAGCCGCCTCGCAGCGCAGCCAGGTTCCAGACTTGACGGATGTATCCCTCTGGTGCCGTGTAGTGCAGCCCCGCGAGGAACACCGTGTAGTACCCGACAAACAGCGCCGCGCCCATCACGATCGTCCCCCCGAGATCGCGCCGGCACCAATACGTCATGGCAGCTCCGGCCGCCATCGCGAGGATTCCTGGATAGATCGGGTTCCAACCGAGCGGAAGCAGGATAGGAAACAGCAGGAACGGCGCGACGACCGCGATCCGGTGCCAGCGGTGAGCCCAGTGATGCCGCTCCTCTTCGGGCATCTCCTGCAGGGTCCGACCGGTGGCGAGGTTCACGAGCACCGCAGCGACCCCGCCGATGGCGAATGAGAAGATCAGCGATTCGACATCGAACCCGGTTCGGTTCGCCATGTCGAAGAGGCTCGGCGGCGACCAGTATTCCGGCACGAACAGTGGCTCGGTCAAGCCGAACGGCATGGTGAACAGGCTGGCCCAACGCATCGCCGGTCGGTGGAGCGGGAACCGCCAGTACAACGCCGCCCACGGCACGAGGAATGCCGAGGCCCACGCGAACCAGACGTGCTCGGCCGGGATCATGGCGCCATCCCCAGCCGGCGACAGAGTTCGCGATGGCACTCGGCAACGACCGCCACGACTTCGTTCGCATCATCCGTCAGGACGAGATCGGACAGGTCCGCATCTCGGAGTGCACCTTGACCGACTGCTGCCGTCGCAAGCCAGTCAAGCAGTCCGCCCCAGTACGCTCGTCCGACGAGGATGACAGGGAACGGGCTGATGCGGTGGGTGCGGCGCAGGTTCAAGGCCTCGAACAACTCGTCCATCGTGCCGAACCCGCCGGGCAGCAGCACGAACGCGCAGCTGTACCGCACGAAGGAGAGCTTCCTCAGGAAGAAGTAGTGGAAGTGCACCCGCCGGGTGAGGTGCGGATTCGGTGGTTCGACCTCCGGCAACTCGATGGTCAGCCCTATCGACTCCCCCCCGGCGGCCCGGGCGGCGGCACTTGCCGCCGCCATCAGCCCGGGGCCCCCGCCCGTGATGACCGCGAACCCGGCTGCAGCGAGTCCATGCGCCACGCGCCCGGCCAGGCTGCCCCAGCGCTCAACCATCTCCTCTCGCGCCGAACCGAACACGGATACACCACGCTGCACCGTTTCGAGTTCGTGGAACGCGGTCGCCGCCTCCTCCGCGATGCGCTCGACGCGAAGTCGTTCGGCTTCGGGACCGGCCCTGGCCCACCCCGCCCATCCCGCCGGCAAGCCGCCGCGACCTTCGTTCATAGCGGGACCCGCCGGAGCAGCTGGGCGTTGATCGCCACGATCACTGTGCTCAGCGACATGAACACCGCACCGAGGGCGGGCGTGAGGAGGATCCCCGTGCTGGCCAGCACCCCGGCCGCCAGCGGAATCGCGACGATGTTGTAGCCGGCCGCCCACCACAGGTTCTGGACCATCTTGCGATAGGTGGCCCGGGACAGCGACACGATCCGGGGGATGTCGCGGGGATCGGACCGGACCAGCACGATGTGGCCCGCTTCGACCGCGACGTCGGCACCGGCCCCGATGGCGATCCCGAGGTCGGCGGTGGCGAGCGCGGGTGCGTCGTTGACTCCGTCACCAACCATCGCCACCCGCTTCCCGGCGGCCTGGAGCTCGCGGACCTTTGAGGCCTTCTCGTCCGGCAGCACCTCCGCGAAGACGGTGTCGATGCCGAGCTGCTCCGCGACGGCCTCGGCCACCGCCCGAGCGTCACCGGTGAGCATCGCGACCTCGATGCCCCGCTCGTGGAGCGCGTCCACTGCCGCACGGCTCTCTTCCCGGATCGCGTCAGCAACAGCGAAGACCGCGACCGAGGCACCGTCCCGCACCAGATGGATCGCCGACTGGCCTCGCCCGTCGGCGCTGGCCGCGGCAGCCTCGAGGGCAGGTGGAACCCGGATGACCTCGCTCCGCAACAGGGAGGGACCACCCAGGAGGTAGTCGATCTCGTCCACGGTCGCCGTGACGCCGCGGCCGGTGAGATTGCGGAATCCACTCACCGCGCCCCGCGTGAGCCCACGTTCATCCGCACTCTTCACGATGCCGCGCGCGATGGGGTGTTCGGATTCACCCTCGATTGCCGCGGCGATGCCGAGCGCCTCGTCGGCGGTCAGGCCTTCACCAACGACCAGGTCCACCACCCGGAATTCGCCCAGGGTCAGCGTACCGGTCTTGTCGAAGATCACCGCGTCGAGGAGGCGGGCCTCCTCGAGTCCGCGGCGGTCGCGCACCAGCAGGCCGTTCCGGGCCCCGAGCGTCGTCGAGATCGCGACCACCAGTGGCACGGCGAGACCGAGCGCGTGCGGACAGGCGATGACCAGCACGGTCACCATCCGGACCACGGCGAAGTCGATCGGTGCGCCCAGCAGCTGCCAGGCGACGATCGTCACGACGGCCGCCACGATGGCGATCGCTGTCAGCCACTGGGCCGCGCGATCGGCCAGCGCCTGGGCGCGCGACTTGGACTGCTGCGCCTCGGCGACCAGACGCATGATGCCCGACAGACGCGTCTGCTCCCCCGTGCCGGTGACCTCCACGCGCAGCGACCCTTCGCCGTTGACGGTTCCGGCGATCACCGCCGCTCCCTCGGCCTTGGTGACGGGCCGTGATTCTCCGGTCAGCATCGCCTCATTGACCTGGCTGGACCCGCTCCGGACCGTGCCGTCGGCCGGGATCGCCTCTCCAGGCCGGACCAGGACAATGTCCCCGTCACGCAGCTCGGACACCGGCACTTGTTCTTCCCGCTCACCCATCACCCGGGTGGCCGTGTCCGGGAGCAGCTTCGCGAGTTCCTTGAGCGCGCCCCGGGCCTGGTTGATCGATCGCATCTCGATCCAGTGGCCCAGCAGCATGATGGTGACGAGGGTGGCGAGTTCCCACCAGAGCGCCTCGGCGTCGATCAACCCGAGCTGCACGATCCAGCTGAAGACGAACGCGACCGTGATGGCCAGGGAGATCAGGGTCATCATCCCCGGCAGCCGGTTCCGGAGCTCCTTGGCAGCGCTCCGCAGGAAGACAAGCCCGCCGTACAGGAACAGGATCGTCGCCAGTGCCGGACCGACCCAGGAAGCGCCCGGGACGTCCAGCGCCCGGTAGCCGAGCAATTCCTGCACGTGCTCCGACCAGTAGACCACGGGGATGGTCATCACCAGCGACCACCAGAACCGGTCGCGGAACATCGCCGGCGAGTGCCCCGCGTGCTTGTCGTGGTCGGTGGGGCCCACTTCCCCCGCGCGATGATCGTGGTGGCGCGATGGCGGTGGCCCTCCGTGCGTCGCCGGCCCGTGGTGCTCGTGGCTTCCCGGCCCTTGCGAATCGTGTCCGCCCATCATGGGGTTGCCTCCTGGCTACGGTTCCGGGGTCCGACGATTGTCATTCCGCTCTTGCGAAGGATCGCGACCAGCCCAATCGCCGGATCCTTGGTCCCGGTGGCGCGGATCGCCGCCCAGTTCGTGGCCAGGTATCGGTCAAGGAAACCGATGACATGGTCGAGCGTGACGACGTGATGGACATGCCGCCCGCCAGGCGCCGTGGAGCCGAACGACACCAGTCGCAGTGTGTGCCCGTGCGGAAGGGAGACACGGCCTTCACGATGCAGGTCGGACACGAGATCCGCGGCTGACTCCGGAGGACAACAGCCGAACCGTACCAGTGCGGTCGCAAGCACACGGGGGTCGGCCGCGGCGGCATTGAGCACGGCCTTGCCCTCCTTCACCTCACCGACCAGCATGTCGACGCCATCTCCCACGGCGCCGAGGCGGGGGTCGGGGCCGATGGGCGTCGCGCGATGGCGCGGTCGGCGTGCGGCCGCCACCGTCATGGCCTGCGGGAACCGGACCGCCATCACGTCCAGGTCAGTGGCCATCCGGTAGCCGGTGCGACCTTGCGCCAGGACGATCGGATGCTCCACCACGGTGAAGTACCCGTTGAGCCTGAGATAGGCCTGCACCAGGGCGACAGCGTTATCCATGCGATCCTCCCGGTGGAGCCGCCACCTGCCGTCGGCGCCAGATCAGGTAGATGGCGGGAATCACCACGAGCGTCAGGATCGTCGACGTGATCATGCCGCCCACCATAGGCGCGGCGATCCGCTTCATCACGTCGGCGCCCGTGCCGTGGCTCCAGAGAATGGGGGCCAGTCCGGCGGTAATCGCGACGACCGTCATCACCTTGGGACGCAGGCGGTCGACGGCCCCCTCGCGCACGGCGTCGGCCACGTCGGCGGCCGACATTGCCCCGGCCGCGCGGCGGCGGTGGAACGCCTCGTCGAGGTAGATGAGCATCACCACCCCCGTCTCTGCGGCGACGCCGGCCAGCGCGATAAACCCGACCCAGACCGCGACGCTGGTGTTGTACCCCGCCAGCCAGAGGTACCACACCCCGCCGACCAGTGCGAACGGCACCGAGAGCATGACGATCAGCGACTCGGTGACGCCGCGGAAATTGAGGTACAGCAACAGGAAAATGATTCCCAGGGTCACCGGCACGACGGTCCGTAGTCGTTCACCGACCCGCTGCATGAACTCGTACTGCCCGCTCCACCGCAGCGTGTAGCCGGTGGGGAGCGTCAACTGTGAGGACACGGCCTGTCGCGCCGTCTCGACATAGCCGCCGACGTCGGACGCGCTGATGTCGACGAACACGGTGGTCACGGGAAAGGCATTCTCGGTCTTCACGGCCATCGGTCCCTGGCGCACCTCGATCGTGGCCACCTGCCCGAGGGGGATCTGGGCGCCCGACATCGTCGGCACGATCACCTCGCGCAGCTTCTGGACGTCATCCCGAAGCTCCCGAGGGTAGCGCACATTCACGCTGTACCTCTCGCGTCCCTCCACGGTCATCGCGGCGTTCATGCCGCCCACGGTGGCCATGATCGCCGCATGGATCTCGCCGACATTGAGCCCATAGCGGGCTGCCTCGGCCCGCCGGATGTCGATGTCGACGTAGAACCCGGACACGCCGCGCTCGGCGAAGGCACTGCGTGTCCCCGGGACGGCCTGGAGGATTCGCTCCACCCGCTCCCCGAGCACCTGGAGGGTGTCGAGATCGGGACCGAAGATCTTGACCCCCACGGCAGTCCGGATCCCGGTCGCCAGCATGTCGATCCGGCCCTTGATCGGCATGGTCCAGGCGTTGGTCACCCCGGCAAGCCGGACGGCCGAGTCCATCTCGGCAAGCAGGCGGTCGTACGTCATCCCCGGGCGCCAGGCCGACTCGGGACGCAGCGTGATGGTCGTCTCGTACATGTCGAGTGGCGCCGGATCGGTCGCAGTCTCGGCGCGCCCCGCCTTGCCAAGCACCGTCTCCACCTCGGGGAACGCGGCGAGGACGCTGTCCTGGTAGCGCATGATTTCGTTGGCCTGGGCGATGGACACGCCGGGCACGGTGGTCGGCATGAACAGCACTGCGCCCTCGTGGAGCTGCGGCATGAACTCGCTGCCGAGCCGCCGCCACGGGAGCACGCTCACCGCCAGGACGATGACGCTTGCCGCAACGATGAACCACGGCCGCCGCAGGGTGAAGTCGATGACCGGCCGGTAGACCCACTGCAGCACACGATTGACAGGGTTGGCCGACTCGGACCGGATCCGGCCGCGGATCAGGTATCCCATCAGCACCGGCACGAGGGTGATCGAGAGCAGCGCCGAGGCCGCCATCGCGAACGTCTTGGTGAAGGCGAGCGGCTTGAACAGCCGGCCCTCCTGTGCCTCCAGGGCGAAGACGGGGAGGAACGAGCAGGTGATGATGAGCAGCGAATAGAAGAGCGGCGGTCCCACCTGCCGGGCGCTCTCGCGCACCACGTCCCAGTGCGGCAGGCGGTCACCGTCCCGCTCGAGGTGCTTGTGCATGTTCTCGACCATCACGATTGCGCCGTCCACCATCGCGCCGATCGCGATCGCGATCCCGCCGAGGCTCATGATGTTGGCGTTGACACCGATGGCGCGCATCACGATGAACGACATCAGGATCCCGACCGGCAGCACGATGATGGCGACCAGGGCGGACCGGACGTGGAGGAGGAAGAGCACCGTGACTAGGGCCACGATCAGCGACTCCTCGAGCAGCTTGTCGCGGAGGGTCTCGATCGCCCGGTGGATCAGGTCGCTCCGGTCGTACGCCACCCGGAGCCGCACCCCGGCGGGCAGTCCGGCCTCGATCTCGGCCAGGCGCTCCTTGATGGCGTCGATGGTCGCCAGCGCGTCGGAGCCGTAGCGCATCACCACGATCCCGGCCACCACCTCGCCCTGGCCGTTGAGGTCGGCGGCGCCACGGCGCGGTGCCGGGCCCGTCTGCACCGTCGCGACGTCGGCCACCCGGATGGGCGTGCCGTTGGCCGCCACGCCGAGCGACACGTTCTCGATGTCGGCGAGGTCCTCGAGGTAGCCGAGGCCGCGGATCATGTACTCGCGGCCGCCCATCTCGAGCACCCGGGCCCCGATGTCCATGTTGTGGTCACCGATCGCCGCCGCCACCCGGGTGACGGGGATGCCGAACGCGCGGAGGCGCTCCGGATCGACCTCGACCTGGTACTGGCGCACGAACCCGCCGAGCGACGCCACCTCGGACACCCCGGGCACCGCGGTGAGCTGGTAGCGGATGTTCCAGTCCTGCAGCGAGCGCAGCGCGGCGAGGTCGAGGGAATCGGACTCGAGGGTGTACTCGAACACCCAGCCGACGCCCGTGGCATCCGGACCGAGAGCCGGCTCCACGCCCGCGGGCAACTGGCGCCGGATGCCGTTGAGGTACTCCAGCACCCGGGACCGTGCCCAGTAGATGTCGGTGCCGTCCTCGAAGATCACGTACACGAGCGAAAGCCCGAAGAACGAGTAGCCCCGAACGACCCGAGCGCCGGGCACCTTGAGCATCTCCGAGGTGATCGGGTAGGTGACCTGGTCCTCGATGATCTGCGGCGCCTGTTCCGCGAAGTCGGTCTGGACGATGACCTGCACGTCGGAGAGGTCGGGGATCGCGTCGAGGGGCGTCGTGCGCACGGCCCAGAGGCCGGCCGCTACCAGGCCGGCGGTCCCGAGGAGCACCAGGATCCGGTTGCGGGTCGACCACCCGATGAGGCTAGTGATCATGACCGGACTCCGGGGCGGGAGCGGGGGCCTGGGGTTCGTTCGCGCCGTGCTGCATTCCCGGCATCGAGCCGCCCGAGCCGGCGAGCCGCGACTCCGCATCGACCAGGAAGTTGGCCGAGGCGACAATGGTCTCCCCCGTCTCGAGTCCGCCGAGCACCTGCACCCGGTCCGCCGCCCGGACGCCGAGGACGATCTCCCGGGGTTGCAGCATCCCTTCGCCGTCGCGCACGAACACGATGTTGCGCGTCCCGGTCACGACGACCGCCGCCCGCGGCACCGTGATGACGTCACGACCGACGATCGCGTCGATGAAGATCGTGGCGAACATTCCCGGCTTGAGCAGCAGCCCGGGGTTCGGCACGGTGAGGCGGACCCGGTTGGTGCGGCTCACCGGGTCGACGGTGGGATGGATGAAGCTGACGCGACCCATCAGGTGTTCACCCGGCCGGGCGGCCACCTCGATATGCACAGGCATCCCTTCGCGCACCAGCACCAGGTCCTGCTCGAACACCTCACCTTCGACCCAGACCTCGCTGAGGTCGGCGATTCGGTAGAGCTGCTGACCGGGCATCACGCGCTGGCCAGCCAGCACGACCTTGTCCAGCACGATCCCGCCAACCGGCGCCACGAGTGTGAGCGTCTTGGTGACCACGCCACTCGATTCGAGCTCGGCGACTTGGGCATCGGTGATGTCCCAGTAGGCGAGACGACGCCTGGCAGCCTCCAGTGTATGCCGTGCGGCCGTCGCCGCCTCACCAGGACCATCTCCGATGCGCGCTACCAGGCGGCGAGCGGTGAGGAACTCCTCCTGTGCCGCGACCAGCATCGGGGAGTAGATCGCCAGGAGCGGCTGGCCACGCCGCACCATCTCCCCGGTGGTGGCAACGTGCAGTCGTTCCACGAAGCCGTCCACCTTGGGCACCACGTCGACCACGTTCTGCTCCGGCGCCTGGATGGTGCCGACGGTGCGCACGGTCTTCTGGAGGGTCTCGCGCGACACGGTGGCGTAGATCACCCCGAGCGCCCGCTCCTGGGCCGGAGTGAGATGCACCGCCTGCCGGACCGCCCCGGTGGAATCCACCGCGCCCTGGGTCCCGCCCGCGAGCATTCGCGCATGCTCTTCGGGCGTCATCTCGGCCATGCCACCGCTCTCGGACGCACCACCGCATGCCGCGACGAGGAGGAAGAGGGAGGCCGTGCCGGCCTTCGAGAGCGAGATCATCGGGCACCTCCAGCCGTGCCGGTGAGGGCGTGGATTCGTGCCACCGCCTGATGGTAGGTGGCCGTGAGCTGCACCAGCTCGACCTGGTAGCGATTGACCGTCATCTGACTCTCGACCAGCGTCATGTAGTCCACCGACCCGACGCGGTAGGCGGAGAGGGCGGCCTCGACGGCAGCACCGGCCTGGGGCAGGATGGCCGTGGCGTACAGGTCGACGAGGGTGCGGGCACGTTCGGCCTCGGCCCGGGCCTCCACCAGCGCGGCCCAGGTCTGGTTGGTCAATTCCGTCACCATCGCGGCAGCCGTTGCGGCCATCGCGTCCATCTCCACGATCCGTGGCTGCTGGCGCGACCCGGGCCGAACCGGCAGGCGGATGCCAACCATCACCGAGGCCATGTCGTCGAACGCCGGTCGCTGGTTCCATGCAGCGCCCAGCATCAGGGCCGGATACCGCTCCCGTCGCGCCACCGCGACGCCCGCTTCGGCCGCATCCACGCGGGCCGCGGCGGCAAGCAGCGCGGGGCGTGCCGCTGCGGCAAGGGCCATCAGGGAGTCGATGCCGGGGAGCGGTTCCGGGATCGAGGGCAGCTCGACGGCGGCCACGACGGCGCGGGCATCGCGACCGAGGGTGGCGTTGAGCCGTGCCACCTCGGCCACTCGTCGCTGTGCCAGCACCACCAATGCTTCTGTCATCGACGCGACAGCCACCTGGGCCTGCAGAACGTCCTGCTGGGGCACGTCGCCGACGGCGTAGCGGGCGGTCGTGACATCGAAGTAGTCGCGGAGCAGATCGCGGGTCCGCTCGTGGATCACCGTGATACGATCGAGGGCCGCGATGGCGAAGTACCGCTGCGCCATTTCCGCCACCAACGACACCTCCACCTCGGCGGCAGACAGCGCCTCGACCCCGGCGACCAGGCCCGCCTGGCGACGCATCGCGGCGAGCGTGCCGGGCCACGGCAGCTCCTGGGAGAGCTGGACCTGATTCATGGTCATCGGCTCGTCGGCCCCGAACCCCCGGAGCGGCCGGTTCATGAGACCGAGCGTCAGCGTCGGATCGGGGAGGGCGCCGGCCGGCGCGATCCGGGCGCGCACCGCGTCGGCCTCGCTCCGGGCGGCCGCGAGCATCGGGCTCTGTTGACGAACGATGGCGATCGCGTCGGCCAGTCGAAGGGTGTCCGGCGCGACTTGCCCGACAAGCGTGGCCGGACCGAGCAGGCAGATGATGCCCACCAGTGCCAGTCGGCGCCGCCGGCCGCGCCAGCTCGCTTGCGCGACTGGGGATCGGTTTGCTACGGCTTTCATGTGTAGGACCCCGCGGAGTTGCTCCGCGATGCATCAGGTGATGTCCGGTGCGGTGGCGCCGGACGGATCAACGTCAGGGATGCAGTGGGGTCAGGACTTCGGAGGGTGGAACGGCGGGGTGCGCAGCCCAGTGGCCGGCTGTGCCAAAGCATGGATCGGGCCGACGAGGGCCGGCCGCTCGAGCGAGATCAGGCCTGACGTGGACGGCCGGACGACCGGGACGGCCGACGTGCAGGCTGCCGACGCGGCACACTGGTCGGCGCTCTGCTGGTCTGGGTGGTGGGGGACCTGGGAGACGCCATGCTCGGCGTGGCCCTCGCCGGTCATGCAGGCCGCCTGCCGGACCTGGTGGTGCTGCTGGCACAGGACCGCGCCGACCACCGGCTGGACCTGCAACAGCAGCATGGCGAGGACCACGGCCACCTTGGACATGGCCTGAAGGTAGCACCCGGGCGAAGCTCGGGCAATGAAGTGGCCGTTCAATCCCGACCTTCGATGTCGTCGATCAGGCGCTTCATCAGCTCGATCTCTCGTACCTGGGCAGCGATGATCGAGTCAGCGAGTTCGCGCACCCGCGGGTCGGCAATCTGCGCGCGGCGCGAGGTGAGCACCGCGATCGAGTGGTGCGGGATCATCGCCTTCATGTAGGAGACATCGCCGACGGTCGCCTGGCTGCGCACCAGCAACAGCGCGAGCGCGAACAGCAGCGCACTGCCGCCGTAGATCGCGGCGTTAGCGCGGCGGCTCTTGTGCATGGCGAGCATGAACGAGAGCATCACGACCGCCATCGCCGCGCCCATGAGGAGCGACATGTACGCCCGCGTCTCGCTGAAGAAGACGTGGTCCAGCGCGTAGCTGTTGACGTAGGTCAGCGCGAACATCACCACCGTGGAGGTGGCGATCATGGCGAGGAAGCGGGGATAGGGTGACATGGCGATCCTCTCGCAGGAGCACGCGACACACCCTCTACCCCCGTCTGGCATGGGCGGTCCCAGATTCACCTGAGCTACCACTCCACCCGGCGATAGCGTCGGTCACCCTCACAAGGTCCGAACGCGCGCACTGACGGCTGCCGGAAGGACTCGGCGTTGGAGGCCTCATGGCGCCGACTACCGGAACACCCCGGACTGGACTCCGGCCAGAACCCCGACCACCTCGCCCACTGCCCCCTGGCGCACCAGGTCGATCGGACGCCGGCCCTGCAGGGCCGGGACCCCGGCGAACATCCAGTCGGCCGCCTCGTCTTGTCGCGGGAAGGTCAGCCTCAGGAGGCGCCGCAGGTCCCTCAGCTCGGCCAGGTGGGCGCCATGCCCCGGCCTGGGCGCCCCGACGTTGGCTGGACCTTCCCAGCGCTGCACCGTCCGTAGGCTCGCCCCCGTAATCCGGCTCAGGTCGACGAAGGTGAGCCCAAGCTCGGCCCTCATCCAGCGGACCAACTCCCGAACCGCCTCCGCCTCACGCGCCTGTCCGTTCCCCACGTCCCCTCCGCCATGGAATCTGCCGTACGATACGACATAGGCTACGTCACACGGTAGGCCACCAGGCAGGCCAGGGGTTGGTTTGCCGCTCGTCTGAGGGGACCCTGCGGACGCTCCTTGGCGGGGTCAACGCAAACCCGACGGAGGCCCAACCGCAAATGTGACATGGGGTTGAAGGCGCGACGGGCGCCGCAGTCTACGATATGACTGCGGCGCCCGTCTACGACCACCCTGCGGATCTGTCTCCGACCTCACTGCGTCCGAGGGCGAGGCCCTGTCCCTACTGCACGGTCTCCATCATGCCGAAGATCGGCAGGTACATGGCCACGATCATGCCGCCCACGATCACGCCGAGGAAGAGGATCATCAGCGGCTCGAGGAGCGACAGCAGGCCGGAGACGGCCACGTCCACCTCGTCGTCGTAGAAGTCGGCGATCTTGGCGAGCATCTCGTCGAGGCCGCCGGTCTGCTCGCCGACGGCGATCATCGAGATCACCATCGGCGGGAACACCCCGGAGGTCTGCAGCGGCCCGGCGATGGTCTCGCCGCCGGCGATCGACTGCCGGGAACTCATCACGGCGTCGTGGATGACCCGGTTGCCGGCGGTCTTGGCGGTGATCTCCAGCCCGTCGAGGATCGAGACGCCCGAGCTGATCAGGGTCCCCAGGGTCCGGGTGAACCGCGACACCGCGGACTTCCGGAGCAGGTCGCCCAGGACGGGGGCGTTGAGCATCATCCCGTCGATGGTCTTCCGCCCGCCGGTGGTGCCGTAGTACTGCCGGATCCCGAAGAGCAGGATGGCGATGCCGCCGAGGATGCCCCACCACCAGTTGACCAGCAGGTCCGACATCCCGATCACCGCGCGGGTCGGCAGCGGCAGCTCCATGTTGACCGAGGCGAACATCTCGC
>CAZNOJ010000003.1:32954-65694 GCA_964574665.1 uncultured Gemmatimonadaceae bacterium | reverse complement strand
CGCGAGATCGGCGAGCGCCTCGGCATCACCCTCGACACCGTGCGCACCCACATCCGCCACATCTACGAGAAGCTGCAGGTGCGCTCGCGCACGGAGGCCACGGCGAGGTTCCTGCGCGGTGCGCCGGAAGGGTCATCCTGAGCGACGTCGCCAGCGCTCGCCCGGCTTCTTCACGTAGTGGGCCCAGACGTATCCCCACGGGATCACCAGCGGCACCAGGATGAGTCCGAAGAGCGATTCGATCGCCGTCTCGCGGGTGGCGGCGTCGAGGGTGCCGGCGCGCCAAGGCGGCAGCGCCACGAACAGCACGAAGCATGTCTTCCACGCCAGCTCGAACAGCAGCACGGGGAGCATCTGCAGCGGATAGCGTATCCCCACCGCGGCCAGCAGCGACAGCGCGGCGAGCATGCTCACCCCGACTCCGTGCCAGCGATCCATGCCCTCGTGCTGCAGGAGCACGGGCCAGATCATCGAGCCCATCGCGAAGGCGATGAGCGCGTACATGACACGCATCAGGTTGAGCCGGAGGGGCGAGACGTCGGTCATCGGGGCTCCCGTGGGGGACGCCGGCCGTACGACGATCGAGGGGGCGCGGTTTCATTCTGAGACGTAGGGCTGCGATCAGGCGGGTCCGGGCGGGCCCTCCGGCCTGGCCCGGATCGCCCGTGCCAGCATCCACATGGCGAGCGGGGCGGTCACCGCCCACGGGAAGCCGAGCAGCAGGAGGCGGGTGGAGTAGGTCGGGTAGAAGTACACGATGCTGATGAGCGGGGTCACGGCGACGTGGGCGAGCAGGGCCCAGCGCGCCCGGCGCTCGAGGCCGGTCCTGCCGAGTGCCGGCATCGCGAGCAGCAGGGCGAGGCCCATGGCGATGTAGCCGATGGCGTCGTAGTTCCAGAACAGCGAGTGGGGCGTCTGCTCCAGCAGCCCGGCGCCCTCGCCCCGCAACTTGGCCGGCACCACCGTGGCCAGCTGGACCACGTAGTTGGCGGTCACGAACACGGCGTAGATCACCGCGAAGAGCAGCGCGCCATGGCTCCAGAACTGCCGGTCGCGGGTGGTGAGGTGGTGGAACGCGAGGCACTGCAGCACGAACGGCACCACGATCCCGAGCGAGGTGCCGTAGATCAGGATCTCGTCGAGGGGGAAGGTGAGGGCCCCGGCGAGCTGGGCGAGCTGCACCACGTCGTAGGCCACGGCGAAGCCGCAGGCGGCGAGGCCGAATCGGTAGCCGAGTTCATTGAGTGGCGTGCGCATCGTGTGGTCTCCTGCTTCCTACCCCTTGTTCTTCTCGTCCCACGCCATCGGCTCCCAGAGCTCCACCTTGTTGCCGTCGGGGTCCATGATCCAGGCGAACTTGCCGTTCTCGTGCTGCTCCGGGCCCTGCAGCACGGCGATCCCGGCTGTCCCGAGCTGGGCCAACAGCTCGTCCATGTTGTCCACGCGGTAGTTGATCATGAACGACGCGGTGCTCGGCGCGAACCAGGTGGTGTCGCGCTTGGCCGTGCTCCAGACCGTGAGCCCGCCGTCGGTGCCCTTGTCGTCGGGCCAGCGGAGGATGCCGCCGCCCCACGGCTCGAGCGCGATGCCGAGGTGCTGCTGGTACCAGGCCGCGAGCGCCTCGTGGTCGCCGGTGCTCTTGAAGAAGACGCCGCCAATGCCGGTGACGCGTGCCATCGGATCCTCGCCGGGTGAAGGGAGCACAGGGAGAATACTGCCCGGAACCGCTCGGCGGGATACCTTTCACCATGCGTCGCCTGCTTCTCCTCGGCGTCGGCCTCACCCTGGTCGGGCTGGTGGGCCTCGCCGCCACCGCCGGCAACCCGGCCGCATCGCGCACCCTGGTGCGTTACGTTTTCATTCCGTCCTACGTGGCCGGTGCGCTCTGCCTGATCGGGGCAGGGGCGATGTGGTTGCGATCCTTCATGACACGCCGTTGAGGGCCGGAATCCCGACATGACCGACACCGATTCGTCATTCCCCACCCGCCTCGCCGAGCGCCTCTTCGCGGTCCGCACCATCGTGATCTCGGGCGGCATCGACCAGGAGATTGCCGAGCGCGTGGTGGCGCAGTTGCTGGCGCTCTCCGCGGCCGACGCCAAGGCGCCGATCACCATCTACATCAACTCGCAGGGCGGCCACGTGGAGGCGGGCGACACCATCCACGACATGATCCGCTTCGTGACGCCACCGGTGCGCATGGTGGGCACCGGCTGGGTGGCGTCCGCGGGCGCGCTGATCTACGTCGCGGTGCCGCGCGAGCAGCGCTTCTGCCTCCCCAACACCCGCTTCCTGCTGCACCAGCCCGCGGGCGGGATGGGCGGCTCCGCCGCGGACATCGCGATCGAGGCCAAGGAGATCGTCAAGATGCGCGAGCGACTCAATCGCATCTTCGCGCGCGAGACCGGCCAGACGCTGGAGCGGATAGAGGACGACACCACCCGCAATTTTTGGCTCTCCGCGGAGGAGGCGAAGGAGTACGGCTTGGTGGGCTCGATCATCGCCAGCCAGGACGCGCTCCCCTGAGCCGTCCGGCGGCGTCCAGCATCTTCTCCGATCACTTCTCGGGGGTGGCGGCCGACTACGCACGCTCGCGGCCAAGCTATCCGCACGAACTCTTCGCCTGGCTCGCCGCCGTGGCCCCGGCGCGCGAGATGGCGTGGGACTGCGCCTGCGGCTCGGGACAGGCCACCGCCGGGCTGGCCGACCACTTCGCCAGCGTGATCGCCACCGATGCCAGCGGCGAACAGTTGTCGCACGCGCCGCCACTGCCACGCGTGGTGTGGCAGGTGGCCACCGCGGAGGAGAGCGGCCTTCCCCGACACTCGGTGGACGCGGTGCTGGTGGCCCAGGCGCTGCACTGGTTCGACCTCGACCGCTTCTGGCCCGAGGTGCGTCGGGTGGTGCGCCCTGGCGGGGTGGTCACGGCGTGGAGCTACGCCTTCCAGAACACCGGCCTCCCGGCGATTGACGAACTGCTGCGCCACTTCACCTCGGTGACCCTCGCCGACTACTGGCCGGCGGAGCGCCGCCATGTGGACGCCGGCTATGCCACGCTGGCGTTCCCGTTCGAGCGGCTGGAGCCGCCGGCCGCGGCGATGACGGCGCACTGGGACGTGGGCCGGGAACTGGGCTACCTTCGCTCGTGGTCGGCCACCCGCCGCGCCCGCGAAGTGCTCGGCAGCGACCCGGTCGGCGCCCTGGAGGAGCCGCTCCGCGCCGCCTGGGGCGACGGCGCCCGCGAGGTGCAGTGGCCGCTGTCGGTGCTGGCGGGGCGGGTGTAGGGCCTGCCCCGCCCTCAGGCGAAGCCGGCGCGGCGGGGGCGACAGGCAACAGGCGACGGGCGACAGTCCATCAACGGAGGTTCCATGCGTCGGTTCATCGCAGTGCTTGCCACAATCGCCATGCTTCTCCCCGCTCTTGCCGCCGCGCAGGTGGATCAGCCAGCCACGGTGCTCACCGCAGAGCGACAGATCGCCGCCGCGGTGCTGCCGCTCCCCGAGGAGTTCCGCGCCTCGGCCACCGTGATGGGCTACCGCGGCCGGGCGCTGGAGGTGCTCCGCACGGGCGACGGACCGATGATCTGCCTCGCCGACGATCCCTGGGAGGCACGATTCCACGTGGCCTGCTACCAGAAGGACCTCGAGCCGTTCATGGCGCGCGGCCGTGCGCTCCGCGCCGGCGGAATGGACCGGGCCACGTCCGACTCGGTGCGCAACGCCGAGGTCGCCAGCGGCGCCTTGCCGATGCCGCGCTCCGCGGCGCTCTGGTCGGTTTCGGCCGCGGCGGATTCCATGGACTGGGCCACCAACACGCCGCGCGGGGGACGGCACCTGTACGTGGTGTACCTCCCGGGTGCCACCGCGGAGTCCACCGGGTTGCCGACCACCCCGGCGCCCAACGCGCCGTGGCTGATGTTCCCGGGCACGCCGCGGGCGCACATCATGTTCGTGCCCACGATGTGAGGCGGTGATGACCGAGCCAGGGCGCGACGGCAACATGCGGATCGTGGTGCGGGCGCTCACCTTCACCGCACTGGTGCTGGTGACGGTCGGCGTCATCCTGCTGTTCACGTCACGCCAGCCGCTGATCGGCGCGCTGGTGGTGGGGATCGGCCTGGTGGACGCGATCATGGCGTACGGCCTGTCCCACCGCCGGTCGTGATGTTCGCCGATCTCGAGGCCATCGCCGCCCAGTTCACCGCCTCCGCCGCCCGCGCCCAGCAGCTGGCGGAATCGGTCAGCGACGCGGCGTGGTCGGTGCCGCCGCCGCGCGGCGGCTGGTCGGTGGGGGAGTGCATCGCGCACCTCACCCTCACCAACGAACGCTACCTCCCGATCCTCGCCGAGTCGGCCGACGCGGCACCGTTCCACGAGCAGGACGACGACACCCCGGTGCGCCCCATGAAGCGCGACCTCACCGGTCGGTTGCTCACCTGGATGATGGAGCCGCCGGTGCGCTTCCGGATGCGCACCGCGCCGGCCTTCGTGCCGGGGGGCGCCGGCTCCCGCGCCGCGACGATGGCCGCATTCGATGCCTCGCAGGCGGCGCTGTTGCGGCAGGTCGAGGCGCTCGACGGCATGGACCTCACCAGGCTCCGGGTGATTTCGCCGTTCAACCCCTCGATGCGCTACTCGGTGTGGTCGGCGCTCCACATCCTCGCGGCCCACCAGCGGCGACACCTGTGGCAGGCCGAACGGGTGCGCGACCGGCTCCGCCGGAAGGGGATCACCTGACCCTCCACCGCGACGTGCGGCGCTGCCTGCTCCGCGACCTCGCCACCTTCGAGGCGGAACTCGCCGCGTTCCCCGACGACGCCACGGTGTGGCGCACGCATCCCGGCATCCCCAACGTGACCGGCACGCTCGTGCTCCACGCCGCGGGCAACCTGCGCCACTTCATCGGGGCCGTGCTGGGGCACGATGGCTACCGGCGCGATCGCGACGCCGAGTTTGCGCGGCGCGACGTGCCGCGGAGCGAGCTGGTGGAGGAACTGCGCGCCGCGAGCCGGGCGGTGGATGCGGCGCTCGCCGGACTCGATCCCGCGCGGCTCGACGAGACCTACCCCCTGGAGGTGGCAGGGGTGCGGCTCCCCACCGGCCGGTTCCTGGTCCACCTCGCCACGCACCTCGCCTACCACCTGGGGCAGGCCGACATCCATCGGCGCGTGGTGACCGGGGATCCTGCCGGCGTGGGGGCGGTGTCGCCGCCTGGGCCGGAGGTCCGCGGCTGAAGCCGCGAGCCAATCTCAAGATCTCGTCCCGAGGGCCCTACCAGAGACCCCGCGCCCCAGCTAGTTTCCCGCCCCGGTCGGCCAGGTAGCTCAGTTGGTAGAGCACACGACTGAAAATCGTGGTGTCGTCGGTTCGATTCCGACCCTGGCCATTCACTTCCGCTTCACGATCCTCGCCCAGACGCGCTTGAGCAGCCCCACCCTGGGCCCCGGGGCCACCACGTAGCGCGCCCGCGCCGGGGGATGCCCCGGCTCGCGAAACAGCACCAGGTCGCCGTCGCCCGGTGGCTCCGCCGCCTTGGGCGGCTTGCGCGCCGTCGGCCAGTCGCCGCGTGGGGCGCCCGTGCCGCCGGTCCCGACCCACTTTCCCCCCACGTCCATCCCTTCGCTCGTGGCCTACGCGTGTTGCAGCAGCAACTCCAGTTTCTTGCGCAGGTCGCCCAGGGCCTTCGACTTGAACGACCCCTTGGTGCTCTCGAGCACGGCCACCGTTTCCTCCACCGCGCGATAGAGCTGCCCGCCGCGCGGGCAGTTGATCAACTGGCAGGTGTGCACCCGCGTCTCGCCGCCCGCCAGCGCGCCGCCCACTTCCTGGAGGTCGGTGAGCGAACCCATCACGTTGCGGAGCGTCAGCGCCAGGAAGGAATCCACCCCGCCGCCGGTCGGCTGCAGCGTGGCCAGTTGCTGCATGTCGCTGCGCCACTCGGCGAGGCGTTCCTCGCTGCGGCGCATCGCCTGCCACGCACGGTAGCGTTGGATCGCGCTCCGTACCCGCACCAGCAGGTCGTCGAACGTCACCGGCTTGGTGAAGTACCCGGCGCACGGCAGGTCAATGCAGGTGAGCGCGCTGCGCAGCGACGGATACCCCGTCAGCACGATCACCGGCACCCCGTCGTGGCGGGCGATCACCGCGCGCAGCAACGCCATGTCGTCGTTGCCCGGCATCTCCAGGTCGGAGATCACCAGGTCGTAGGGCTCGGCCTCCACCGCGGCGATCGCCGCCGGGGCGTCGCCCACGGTGTCCACATGATATCCCTCACGCCGCAGCAGGTCGGCGGTCGCCGCAGCGAACACCGGCTCGTCATCGGCCAGCAGAATGCGTCCTTCGGATGCCATCAGGCAGCTCCTTCATTGGTGAGCGGCAACCGCACCACGAACCGCGCCCCGCCGCTGGGGGCATCGTCCACGGCCACGGTGCCGCGGGCGGCGGCCACGCTGCGGGCCACCATGGACAACCCGAGCCCCATGCCACTGGTGCGCACCGAGGCGTCCTTGGTGGTGAAGAACGGCTCGAAGATCCGCTCCCGCAGCTCCACCGGCACCCCCGGTCCCTGGTCGTGCACCTCGACCACCAGCTCGCGATCCTCCACCCGGGCCAGCACGTCCACCGTGCCGCCGGCCGGGGAGGCGTCCACCGCGTTCTGCACCAGGTTGTAGACGATCTGGCGGAGCAGGCCACCACTCACCGGCACCACCGAGGGGACCTCGTCGAGGGCCAGGTGGAACTCCACGTTGGCGGCGCGGTTGACCTGCTCCAGCAGCGCCACCGCGTCACGGGTGATGGTGGCGAGCGAGGCGGTGCCCGGTTCCTGCTCGGGGCGGTACACCTCGTACAGCTGCCGGGTGACCGAACCGATCCGGTCCACCTCCCGCTCGATGGCCCCCACGTAGTGCCGGTGGGGATGGTCGAGCGGCACGGCATCCTTGATCAGCGCGAAGGCATTGCGGATGCCGGCGAGGGGATTGTTGATCTCGTGCGCCACGCGCGCCGCGACGCGCCCCATGCCCGACAGCGCCTCCACCTCGCGCAACTCCGCCTCGGCGCGGCGCGCCTGGGTCACGTCGGCGGTGATCCCCATCACGCGGCGGGCGGCGCCCTGCTCGTCGGCCTCCACGATCCGGCCGCGGTCCACCACCGTGTGCCAATCGCCCTCGCGCGTGCGGACGCGGTACTCCGCCTCGAAGTCGGCCACGCCGTCCTCGCCGAGCGAGGCGAGCGCGGCCGTGACGCGATCGCGGTCGCCGGGATGCACCAGCTGGAGCCACTCCTCGAGCGTCTGCGCCAGCGTGGCGGGATCGTAGCCCAGGTGCCGCCACAGCTCGCTGGACCGGTGCGTCTGGCCCGAGGCCACGTCCCACTCCCACACCGCGTCGGTCGCGCGCGAGATCGCCGACGTGATCCGCAGCCGTTCCACCGCGCGGGCGTTCTGCCACGCGCTGCCGCCGATGCGCACCGTCGCGGTGAGGAGTGCGGTGAGCACCAGGCCCAGGATCAACGCCATCTCGGGGACGGAGGAGCGGGTGGTGGCCATCATCTCGCGCGTGGGCCGGGCCACCAGCCACCAGTCCACGCCCGGCACGCCCACCGGTGCGGTGGCGCCCGAGCGGTCCCGCAGCTCCTCGGGGGCGAACGGCACGTTCTGGATCTCGAAGCGCCAGCCGCGCCGGTCGGCCGCCATCCGCTGCAGTTGTGCCTCGGCGGTCATCACCGCCGCCACGCCGCCGGGACAGGCGCCGGCCACGCAGCGTGCGGCGTGGATCACCAGCGCCGAGTCGCCCGGGATCGGCAGGTAGGCGACCGGGGCGCGCCCCGCGCCCGGTTCCTGGATGGCCCGCGGCCTCACGGCCTGCCGCACTGCCTCGATCCGGCCGGTGGCCGGCAACGTGACGGTGGGCTGGCCGGTGGAGTCCACCAGCGCCAGCAGCTCCGCGCCCGGCGCATCGCGCAGCAGTTCCGCGAGCGCCAGCTGCGGGTCGCCGTCGCGACGCGCCAGCGCAAACTGGTGCAGCACCGCACCGATGGATTCGATGCGCCGTCGCATGGAGAGCGCCGCGGTGTTGGCCGCCTGTTGGGTGAGGGCGCGCCCCTGCGCCTCCTCGCGCGACACCAGCGCGCGCCACACCAGCGTGCTCGCCGCCAGCCCCGACACCATCACCCCGGCGAGCACCCAGTCGGGATAGATGGTGTGCGCCGGGGCGTCGTACCACACCAGCAGCACCGCCACCACGCCGAACACCGTGGCGGCGAGCGCCAACGGCCACGGGATGAGCCCGAGGCCGCGATCGGTGAGGATGTCGATGGAACCCATCAGGCGCACGAAGAGCGAGGAACCGCCGATCGCCGCCAGCACCAGGCCGCCCACGCCGAGCGAGACGTGCCGCACCTGGCGCGGACCCCAGGCCCCGCCCACGAGGGCGGCGCCACCCACCAGCAGGATGGCGGTCACCACGGTCGGGACGCGGAAGGCCTCCAGCGCTGCGCCGGGCCACAGCGCGGCCACCAGGGTGAGCAGCCCGACGCCCAGCGCCAGCAGGGAGGAGCCCCGGCCCCCGCCAGGAGTGGGACGCGACACGCCGAGCAGCGCGATTGCCAGCAGGGCGAAGCCCACGGCGCCGAAGAGGGTGACCTGCGCGGTGTGGCCCGCCACCAGCGCGATCAGCGCCAGGGCGAGCAGCAGCCAGGCCACGAGCCGCATCACGGCGGGAAGCGTCATGCAGGATGATACCACACGGGGGTGACCGGGAATTCCGGCGCGTGGGCCCCCTGGCCCCGCCCTTCACGCGACCGCATGAAGGGCGGCACGGGATGCTGGTGGTCCCTACACCGTGATCCGCAGCTGCCGGCGCGGTGCGCTGAAGCTGCGCACCAGCTCCGGGTGCCGTGCCTCGCGGCTGGCGGCCCGCAGCGCCGCCGGTCCGACTTCGCGCTCGGCGATGCCCGACAGCACCGCGTCAATCGCCTCCTCCTCCTCGAGGGTGCGCTCCAGCATCGCCACGATGCGGTGATGCCCGAGCGACTCCGCGAAGATCCGCGCGGTGCCGTACACGGCCAGCTCGTAGCCCTCCACCCGCTGGCAGTCCGCGATGATTCCCGAGTCGCGCAGCGCCGGATCCGACTGCGCGGACGCGTTGCTGAGTGCCTCCATGAGGAGGCCCTCCATCCCGCGGCAGCGCACGCCGTGCGGCACCGTCTCGAGGAGCCAGAAGGCCTCCTCCAGGCGCACCACGTGCCGCGCCGTCTCGTCGCGATGACCGGCCAGTGCCGTCCGCAGCGCCTGCGACGCGCTGCGGTCGATCAACTGGGGCCAGACCAGCAGGATCTGGCGCTCCGCGGAGTACAGGTCGCGAAGCTGGTGGATCAGCAGGTCGTGAATCGAGCCGAGTGCCATGGCGCCTCCGGAGGGTGCCGGGATGGTCAGACGACGGGTGGGCGCTTGCCGGATGCAAGGCCCATGATCAGGGAGATCGCGAAGACGATGATGAACACGAAGAAGAGCAGCTTGGCGATCTCGGCCGAGGTGGCCGCGAGGCCACCGAACCCGAAGACGGCGGCGACGAGCGCCAGCACGAAGAAGACTGCGGCCCAGCGGAGCATCCGGCCTCCCGGTTGGGGTAACGACAGAAGGCGCCGCCCCGGCCTGGTGGCCGGAGTGGCGCCTTCGACTGACGGGACCCAGTGTTCCCGTCCGACAAGGTGGACCGGCCCGGGGCCGGCCCCTCGATGTTCCTGCGTTCCTGCGTGCCAGACCGGGGACGTTTCAACCCCGTTTCAGGCACACCGCACCCGACCAGCTTAGCTCGGGGGGCGGGATCTGTCCACCCTCGGCGCCGTCAGGCTCCCAGGAGCTCCCGGCCGATGGCCGCCATCGCGGTGATCGTCGCCTCGATGTCGGCCCGCGTGGTGCGATGATTGGCGATGGACAGCCGCTGGGTGAGCCGGCCGTGGATCCGCGTGGTCATCACCAATGCCACCTGGCGTCGCTTCATCTCGTCGGCGATCGCGGCGTTGAGCGCGTCGAGTTCGTCGGCGGAGCGGGCGCCGGCGCCGCCGGGCCCCACGTAGCGGAAGGAGTAGATGTAGAGCGCGGGCTCGGGCTGCACCACCTCCCACTCGGGCGATGCGCTCACGAGCTGGTGCGCATGCCTGGCGTTGTCGATGGTGCGGCGGAAGAAGGTGCGATACCCCTCGGCCCCGTAGTGGCGGAGCGACATCCACACCTTGAGCGCCCGGAAGCCCCGCGACATCTGCGGCCCGCGATCGAAGAAGTCGTAGCGGTCGAGGGCGTCGCTGTCGTCCTCCGCGAGGTAGGAGGCGCTCACGGAGAAGGCGCGTCCCATCGCCGCGGCGTCGCGCACCAGGATGCAGCCGCACTCGTACGGCACCCCCATCCACTTGTGGGCATCGAACGAGATCGAGTCGGCGAGCTCGATGCCGCGGTACCGCTCGCGCAGCTCCGGGAGGATGGCGCCGAGTGCGCCGCAGGCGCCATCGAGGTGGAGCCAGAGGTTGCGCTCGCGGGCCACGCGCGCCAGTTCCGCGAACGGGTCGAGCGCGCCCACGTTGATCGAGCCGCAGTGGCCCACGATGCAGAACGGCGTCATCCCCGCGGCGAGGTCGTCGTCGAGCATCCGTTCCAGCGCCGCCACGTCCATGGTGAAGTCGTGGCGCGACGGCACGCGGCGGAGCGCGCTGCGGCCGAGTCCCAGCAGGTCGAGCGCCTTGGTGAGGGAGATGTGGGTCTCGTGATCGGCCATGTACACCGTGAGCTGGCGCGGCCGGTTGGGCGATTGCAGTCCCTCCGCGGCGATGTCCCACGTGGCGCGGCTCACCAGCGCCATGCGGAGCGCGGCGGTGTTGGCCGCGGTGCCACCGGAGACGAACAGCCCGCTGGTGTCTGGCGACAGGCCCATCAGCTCGGCGAACCAGGCGATCGCCTGGTTCTCGATCACGGCCGCGGCCTGGGCGGCCCGCCAGCCGCCGGGATTGGCGTTGAGCCCGCTGGCCAGCAGCTCGGCGAGGGCGCCCACCTGGCTGCCGCCGCCGTTCACCCACGAGAAGAACCGGGGATGTCCCTGCAGCGACGAGTTGGGGACGATCTTGTCGCTCCAGTCGGCGAGGATCCGGTCGAGGGGCTCACCGCGCTCGGGAGCCGGGGCCCGGAACAGCGGCGCCAAGTCGAGCGGGGTGACGGTGGGGAAGACCGGACGCTCCGCGAGCGTGGCGTAGTAGTCCACCAGGCGGTCGATGGCGTCGTACCCCGCGCGCCGGAACTCCTCCGGCGGCAAGTCCACCCCGCCCTTCGCCCCGCCCTCCGGTGCCGCCGGCGGGGCGGGGCCCCCCCGCTCGATCACAGTGGAACCGTCATCCCTCAGTACAGCCATCTCGATCTCCGCGGTATCCAGGCAGGTGTCACGCATCGGGCGCTCCGGAAAGGTATCCGGAGAGATGCGCGACTGGCTCCCCGCGTGCGACAGGTGCTATCGTGCAGGCAACCTCAGCGGGGAGTCTCGATGCTGCGTCGTGTCCTGGCGGTGCTGTCGCTGTCGCTCGTGGTGGTGTCGAGCCTCGAGGCCCAGCGTCCCCAGACCCGGTCGGGTTTCTGGTTCCAGGGTGGGCTCGGGGGCGGCTCGGCGGGGTGCGAGGACTGCGGGGATCGTACCAGCGGCGCCACCGCGGTGATCGCCCTGGGAGGCACCCTGTCGCGGCACGTGCTGCTGGGGGCCTCGATCCACGGCTGGGCGCGTTCGGAGGACAACGCCACGCTGTCGGTATCGGCCCTCACCGCCGCGGCGCACATCTATCCGTGGTCGCGCGCGGGCTTCTTCTTCAATGTCGGAGTGGGAGCCGGCTCCACCCAGCTGGAGTTCGGCCCGTTCACCGTGGAGGAGGACGGGCCGGCCTTCGTGGCCGGGATCGGCTACGACATCCGGATCGGCCGCAACGTCTCGCTGACGCCGTTCACCAACGGCTACGGGATCAACTACGACGAGGGGACGATCAACGCGGCCCAGCTGGGGCTGTCCATCACGGTGCACTGAAGACCGTCATCCTGAGCGAAGCCCCGTCACCGCGGAGCGGAGACGGGGCGCAGTCGAAGGATCTGCTTCATCGGACCCCAGGGGACAACAGATCCTTCGACTTCGGCGGCGCGGCGCGCCGCCTCCGCTCAGGATGACACCTCTCACCCCACCGTCATCTCCTGTTGCGCCTCGCTGGCGGCGTGGACCGGCTCGCCGCCCACCGCCTCCAGCGTCCGGATCTCGCGGCGCGAGTGGAGCCCCAGCTCGCGGAACCGGCGCGCGGCCGGGAGCACCCGACGTTCGAGCGAACCCATCGCCTCGTTGTAGCTCCGCACCGTGTTCTCCAGCGAGCGCCGCATCCGCACCAGGTGCTCCGTGAGCAGCGACATCCGGTCGTGCAGCTCGAGCCCGAGGTCGCGAATCTCCTCGGCATTGCG
The DNA here is from genome assembly GCA_964574665.1 of uncultured Gemmatimonadaceae bacterium. GTDB lineage: Bacteria > Gemmatimonadota > Gemmatimonadetes > Gemmatimonadales > GWC2-71-9 > Palsa-1233. Next base: position 53,223 of record CAZNOJ010000003.1, on the reverse strand, counting down.
GTTGATGCGCTCCTGCTGCCAGCCGAAGTGCACCGCCTTGAGCAGCGTGATGAGCGTGGTGGGTGACGCGGGGATCACCCCCTTGGCCACCGCGTCGTCGAGCAGCGAGGGGTCGCGCTGGCACGCCGCGGCGAAGAACGCCTCGCCGGGCAGGAAGAGGATCACGAAGTCGGGTGCCGCCTCGAACTGGTTGGCGTAGTCCTTCTGGGCCAGGTGCTCCACGTGGGCTCGCACCTGTCGTGCGTGATGGTCGAGCAGCTCCTCGCGGCGCGTGTCGTCGGTGGCGTTGATGGCGTCGAGGTACGCCGAGAGCGGCGCCTTGGCGTCCACCACCACCACCTTCTCCCCGGGGAGCCGCACCACCAGGTCGGGGCGATGGCTGCCGTCGTCGCCGTTGACCGTCTCCTGCAGCACGAAGTCGGCGTGCTCGGCCATCCCGGCCAGCTCCACCACGCGACGGAGCTGCATCTCGCCCCACTGGCCGCGGCCGGTGGGCGACCGGAGCGCGTTCACCAGTTGCTGCGTGCCCGCGGTGAGCGACTGCTGTGCCTCACCCATGCCGCGGAGCATCGCCTCGAGCGCCCCCTGTGACGCGGCGCGCGACTGGTCGAGCGCGGCGAGCTTCTGGTCCACCTGTTCGAGGCCCCGGCGGATCGGATCCACCAGCTGTTCCACCGCCTGGCGCTTGAGCTCCAGGTCGCCACCCCCCTTGGCCTGCAGCTCACCCAGCAGCAGCTGCGCCTGCTCCAGGAAGGTGGCGTTGTTGGCGCGGAGCGCCTCGGCCGAGAGCGCACCGAAGGAGTCGCGAAGGCGCCGCTCCACTGCCTGGGCGGCGTCCATGGACGCCTCGGCGCGGTCGCGATACCGCTGGGCGGCGGCGATTTCCGCCTGGAGCCGGCCGACCGTGCCGCGCATCAGCAACCAGCAGATCAGGAGGCCCAGGCCGAGGCCGGCCAGGAAGGGGGCGTAGAGGTAGGGGTCGAACATCGTGTCCTGCACGGGGTTAGGGGTAACCCAGAGTGTCGGACAGCACAGACGGAGAGTGGAGAACGGAGGGTGGAGAACGGAGGAGACGCCCCCTCCACCCTCCACCCTCCGTTCTCCACCCTCCGGCGTTACGGCCCTACGGCCTGCGGGTCCAGGTCCCCCGGAACTGCACCACCGAATCCGCAGTGGTGTCGCCCTGGTACCGGGCGGTGGTGATCCCCTCCACCCGGCCGTTCACCAGGCGGTACACGCCGGTGGTGGCCACCATCACCCCCTCGCGGAGGTTGCTCGGGTAGGGATCGATCGAGGTCATCACCGAATCGCCGTCGAAGGTGAGGTTGACGGTCTGGGCCTCGCCGTCGCCGATCATCTGGGTCGCCACGGCGGAGCCGGCGGCCATCGCCATGGTGCCGTTCAGGATCACCGAATCCGACGTCATGGTGCGGACCTCGAGGTCCCAGGTTCCCACCAGGTCGGCGGCGGTGAGGGCGGCCGGCGCCATGGTCATGTCGGTGGTGTCTTCGGTCATGTCGCCGTCTTCGGCATCGCCGCAGGCAGCTACGAGCAGGGTGGCACACAGCAGGGCAGCGCGACGCATAGGAACTCCGGGACCGCGAGGATGGGGGAGGGGACCCCTCAGGTTAGGGAATGGTGCGTCGCGGGGCAAGGCGCACGGCCGGATCGGGCGTAGATTGCCGAGATGAGACACTCGATCCGTCGTGCCGCCGCCCTGGCCCTGCTTGCCCTGCCGCTCGCCGCCCAGGCGCCGGCTGGCCCCACCCTGCCCACCATTGACGCGATCTTCGCCGGCCAGGCCGCCGATGCCCCGGGCTGCGCCGTGGGGGTGCGCCAGGGGGGCCGGGTGGTCCATCGCGCCGGATACGGGCTGGCCGACCTGGAGCACCGGGTGGCGATCACCCCGGCGAGCGTGTTCTACACCGGGTCGCTATCCAAGCAGTTCACCGCGACGGCGATTGCGTTGCTGGCGCGCGAGGGGAGGATCGACCTCGACGCGCCGGCCAGGCGCTGGGTGCCGGAGCTCCCCGAGGTGGCGGGCGACGTGAGCATCCGGCAGTTCATCCACCACACCGGCGGGCTCCGGGAGAAGTGGGACCTGCTGGCGATGCAGGGGGTGCCGGTCGCCACCACGCTCATCACGCAGCAGATGGTGCTTGACCTGGTCAGCCGGCAGCGCGGCGTCAACTTCCCGGCGGGCACCCGCTACGCCTACAACAACACCGGCTACGACCTGCTGGCGACGATCGTGGCGCGGGCGACTGGTTCATCAATCCGCGCGTTCGCCCAGGAGCGGATCTTCGGGCCACTCGGCATGGCCACCGCCCGATATGCCGACCGGTACGGCGAGCTGATTCCGGATCGGGCGATGGGGTATGCGCTTCGCGATTCGCAGTGGACGATGCTGCCGGCGATGGTGGAGACGGTGGGGAGCGGCAGCGTGTATGCGTCGCTCGACGACCTGCTGGCGTGGGTGGCGAGCTGGGAGGGCGGCGTGCTGGGCGACACGGCGTTGCAGCGACAGCTGGAGACGCCGGGAGTGTTGAGCGACGGCCGGCCGATGACGTACGCGTGGGGGCTGGTGGTGGATGAATGGCGCGGCGAGCGGCGGGTGAGCCACACGGGGGCGCTGGCGGGGTATCGCACCGCGATCTGGCGGCTGCCCAACCAGCGCTGGGCGGCGGTGGTGCTGTGCAACAGCGCCGAGGCGCAACCCGAGCGGGTGGTGGCACAGGTGGCGCAGGCCACGCTGGGCCGATTGCTCGCGACGGAGCTCACGGTGGCCAGCAACTCCGGCGGTGATGTATCCATCACCATTCCGCCGCCACCGGAGATCCCGGCCGACATCGTGGGGACGTACTGGAGCGACGAGCTGCAGGTGACCTGGACGATCACGCGCCGCGATGATGGCTACTGGCTGTCGCGCGGGACGGTGCCGGAGGTGCGGGCCACGGCACCGGCGGTGCCGGACTTCCCGGCGGGCACGCCGCCGGGAGGCGAGCTCCGGATCGGCGGGTGGCGCCTGACGATGCTCCGCGATGCGAGCGGCGGGATCACCGGGTTCGAGGTGGGGGCGGGGCGGAGTAGTGGGGTGCGGTTTGACAGGCGGTGAGCGTGGTGGGGATCGTGGCGGGGGTCGCTGCGGGGATCGCCGCGGCGTGAAGGCGGCGGGGGTGAACCCCCGCTTGCCGAGGGCCCGGCATCGGCCTGGGCTGCTCGATGATCGTTGGATACAAGGCTCGCGGCGAGCTCGCACTGCGAGCTGATCTTCGGGGGAGGGCGGAATGATGACGCCACGGCCCTGGAACTGGTGCGGTCTCGCGCTGCTCGTCGCGGCCTGCGGTGGGGCGGGAGATACCCGCGACCCACCCTCGCACCTCGACGCGGCAGGTGCGCTGCTCCCGGACACGCAGACGGTGGATGGCGTGCTGGTGATGCGTCACGGTGCGGACGCGTTCGAGCGCGCGCCGCAGTGGCGGGTGGACTCGGTGCCGGCAGTGGTGATTGATGGTGGGGAGGCGTTCGACCTGACCTGGATCATGGCCCCGACGCCGCTCCCCGATGGGCAGTACCTGCTGCTCAACCGGAATCGTGGCGGCCAGCTCATGCTGTTCGGCACCGCTGGCGCCCCGCTTCGGCTCCTGGCACGGACCGGCGAGGGGCCCGGCGAGCTGATGAACCCGGGACTGCCCTCGGTGCTTGGCGACACGATCGTGGTGGCCGACGGCGCCAACGGCACCGTGAACTGGTACCTGGCCGATGGCGGCCTGCTCAAGACCGAGCGGAGCGCCACGGTGCCGCTGATTGATCTGGGGTGCTGGGGGCACTACGGCGCCGCGCCGGATGGGCGCCGACTCGGCGTGTACGGCTGCTACGGTGCCGACTCCGCGGGGCGGCGGCCCAACCCGGTGGCGTGGATCGCGCCCGACTTTTCACGTATCGATACCGTGCTCTTCACCGGTGGCATCGAGATGGTGTTGCGCGAGATCACCAGCAACGGAAGGACGATGTCGATACCGTCGCCACTGGGCTTGGGGTTGCGGCCCGTCGTCGCTCCCTGGGGCGGCGGCATCGCGGTGGGGAACGGCGGCCGCCACCGCAACCTCGAGCGGCACGATGACGAGGGGCGCCTCACGGGCCGGGTGGAGATCGACCGACCGCTTCGCGCCGTGACTGCCGAGATGCGCGATGCGCTCATCGCGATGGAGATCGACCAGCTCACCGTCATGGGTCCCGAGATCATCCGGGATTTCGAGGGGGCCAGCCGGCAGATCCGCGAGCAGCCGTTCGCGGATTCGCTGCCGGCCTACCGCTCCCTGCTGCCGGGAGCGGAGGGCGTGATCTGGGCGATTGACGGGATGTCGGACGCCGACTCCTCCTGGTCGGCCACGGTGTTCCGCGACGACGGCGCGATCGTCGCCCGGGTGCGTGGCGCCAGGTTCGGGCTGCCGGTGCGGGTCGTGGGCGACCGGGTGGTGGTGCGCGAGGTGGATCAGGATGGGGTGGTCAGGTTCGGGGTGTACGGGGTCCGGCCGCGGTGATGGGCGGTCGCGTGCACCGCGGTGAGGACGGGGACGGTGACCGCGAGGGCGGCGATCGCGAGGGCGGCGATCGTCTCAGGGCCGGCTGTCGCGGCGGCGATGAATCGCCGCTTGGGAAGCGCCCGGCATCGGTGACGCGAATCACGGGTCGCTGGCGGGTGGAGTGATGCAGTCGGTTCAGTGTGCGCTCTGGGCCCTGCTGATCGTCGGCTGCACCTCCAGGGAAGTGACGGATGTGACTCCCGCGGGCCTCGACGCCACCGGCGCGCTCCTCCCCGACACCCAGACGGTGGATGGGGTGCTGGTGATGCGGCATTCGGCGGCGGCGCTGGCGCGCGTGGCCGAGTGGGTGCTCGACACCGTGCCGGAGCGGGTGCTCGACGATCCGAGTGGCGAGGTGGATCTGTCGATGGCGAGCCACGTGCTCGAGTTCCGCGATGGTCGGATGATCCTCACCGGCGTTGCACGGATTCCGGGACTGGTGCTGTTCGGGCTCGACGGGCGCCCGGAGCGGGTGCTGGCGCGACGTGGCGAGGGGCCGGGTGAGGTGTCAGGGATTCTGTGGAAGAACGTGGTGATCGTGAACGACACGGCGCTGGTGTTCGATCAGTTCCGCAAGAGGATCTCGCGGTACACGCCCGACGGCCATGTCTCCGACTCCACGTGGGACGGGCCGCTGCGGTTGCAGTGCGGGGTGCCGAACGGCTACCTCACTGCACACCGGTTGATGCTGTTCGCTTGCGGCGATGGTGGGCTCGATGATTCCACCACGCGGCCGGAGCGGCGGATCGCGATCGGGCCGGCGTCGGGTGATCGGCTCATTGCGACGATCCCCGGCACGGAGCGTCGGCGGCGCATCGAGGAGACCACGGCGGGGATGCGTCAGGTGTGGGGGCCGCTCACCCTGGGCCGCACCACGCAGGTGCTGGCGTGGGACTCCGTGATCGTGGTGGCGGGGCAGACCCAAGGTTATCGTCTGGAGGTGCGCGACACGAGCGGCGTGGTGGTGGGTGCCATCGTGCTCGAGGTCCCGGCGGTGCCGGTGACGGATGGGGTCCGCGACGTCGAGATCGCCAAGGCGGTGGAGTGGGCGCGGCGCGACGATGGGCACGGCGGGTACAAGCCGGGGGAGCTGGAGCGTCAGGCGCGCGAGCAGCCGATTGCCGACACGCTGCCGCCGCACGGCGAGATCCACGCGGCGAGCGACGGGATCCTGTGGGTGCTGTCGCCGCCGACCTGGGCCGACACGGCGTGGAGTGCGCTCGGCTTCCGGCACGACGGGGCGATTGTTGCTCGGCTGCGGGGGAGTGGGGATCGGACCAGGCGGCCGATCTGGTTCGGGCCTGGGCGGGTGGTGATGCGGATCGTGGATGGGGATGGGGTGGTGAGGTTGGGGGTGCTTCGAACCAGATCGATTCCTTCACCCTAACCAGGAATGTTCGTGGAGAAATGAGTCAGCGCATCACTGATGTCATTCAGGTGCTGATGGATATCCGCGCCGCTGGCCGGCCGTTCACTCCAGCCCACGTCAAGGCAGCTCGAATCAGGAGCTTGCGGCGGATCGCTAAGCGACGGGGTGTAGCTTATCAAACAGTCGCGGACGCGTATGTCCGCAGGCTCGGGCCGCGTGTGGGGACCACAGCCGACTTCGACAAGCTTGTCATTGCCTGGCTTAATGGAGATCGCCTCCCCTTGAGGGCGGTTCTCCGGGAAGCAATGCTTGATGGTGACGACAGAATGAGAATCGACGCGCTCCTGCCAGCTTAGCTGGAGGTTTCTGGTTCGATGCTGGCTCATCTGACTGGCTTGGGGCAGAGGACCAACACACCGTTGCGGGAGGCGAGCTAGTGCCGGAGCACTATGAGATAATCCCGAGCGCTCATCGATTGATGTCATCGCTTCGGGACATGGGGTACGACTTCGCTCAAGCGGTAGCCGACATCATCGACAACTCGGTATCGGCCCGGGCCACTCGGGTCTCCATTGACGTCGAGTTCGATGGGGATGATTCCTGGGTCCGGATCACTGACAACGGGAAGGGCATGAACCCGACCGAGCTGCGGGAAGCCCTGCGCTATGGATCTGATCAGGAGTATGAGGATGAAAGTCTAGGAAAGTTTGGATTGGGACTAAAGACTGCATCGATGAGTCAGTGCCAGCGCCTTTCGGTTGCGAGCAGGTGGAATCGGGAACGGGCCAACATCGCGGCGTACTCATGGGACCTAACCCATGTTCGGCGGACGAACAGATGGGAGATCTTGGCACTTGAGGCCGGTCGCGAGACAGAGCGGCTCTGGGATCCGTTGCTCGAACATGTGGGCACGGTTGTGCTTTGGGAGAGGCTTGATCGCATCCTCGGCTACAAGCATCCGTACGGCGAACTTGCGAGGAAGCGGATTCCACAGATGTGCCGGGAGCTCGAGGCACATCTGGGCATGGTGTTTCATCGCTTTCTCAGTGGCGAGCAGAGAAGTAGACCGTTTCGCATCGACATTAATGGCAACCAACTGGCGCCGTGGGATCCGTTCTGTCGACTCGAACCTGCTACACTGTCCCTCCCGGCTACTTCTCTGGAATGCGAGTATGAAGGCGTGAGGGGGACAATCACGATCGCACCATTCATTCTCCCGCGACAGGAGGCCTTCAGTTCTGAAGAGGCTTTCCGGCTTGCCGGCGGACCACGGAAATGGAATGCACAACAAGGTTTCTATACCTATCGTGCCGGCAGGCTCGTCCAAAGCGGAGGTTGGAGTCACCTGCGCGCGAATGACGAACACACGAAGCTCGCTAGGATCGCCGTACACTTCGACCCCGTACTGGACGAAGCCTTCAAAATCAATGTCGCCAAAATGCGCGTACAACTTCCTGCGGTTGTGCGTGAGGAAGTAAGGCGAATTGTCGCAGAGGTCACGAAGCAGGCTCGACAAGTCTACGACCGAAAGGCCAGCGCGCCAGCCGGGCTGCACTCTTCCAGCACGAGCAGTCCCAAAGGGCCAGAGCTCCCAGCCGGTCCGGCTGATCACCTACCCAACGGTAGCCGCAATGCAAGTCACGACCTGATGTCCCTGAGCGCATGGAAAGCGCTGACCATCGCCTCGGCGACTGATCGCGAGCGACCGGTGATCCTTTCGGTCATCGATCGCATTGAGGCGTCACTCGAAGGACCGGCGTGATGTCCACTGACCGTGACCTCATCCGCCGCACAGCGCTAACGCTCGCAGACCTTGGTCATTCGATCGAGGCGATCACAAGCAACCCTCTCATCCCCGAGAACATGAGAGAGTATGTGCGGGAGCTTCTCGCAAAGGACGAGGAATTTGTACTTACACCTGCGCGGACTCTGACATCCCGAACATCCAAAGACAACTGGCTTGCGGACTTGGATCGGACTGATTGGACGTATTGGCCTGCCTTGCGACAGTTCTTGCTCACCAGGAAGGGGTGGGCTAGGTCGGCCGTGAGGGCGCTCGACGATTCCTCCGATCGGGTGCTCCGCGAACTTCCATCACCTGTCACTTCCGAGTTTGATTGCCGAGGGCTCGTGCTCGGATTTGTGCAGAGCGGCAAGACAGCGAACTATACAGCAGTTCTCTCAAAAGCGGCGGACGCCGGCTACAGACTGTTCATCGTGCTGTCCGGACTGGACAATGGCCTGCGCCGCCAGACAAATCACAGACTCAAGCACGAACTGGTGGGTTTCTCGGACAGTCGGCCCTCGGCCGTTCCTTTGCCGCCGATGGGAAAGCAGTGGCATGAGTTCACCAATGCTTCGATGGACGGGGATTTCCGACCTGGCTTTGCGAACCAGGCTGCACTTCAAGGCTCGCAGCCAGTCCTGCTTGTTGTCAAGAAGAACGGAACGGTGTTGCGACGCCTGATAGCCTGGTTGGAGGATGCGCCCAAGGGGGTTCGAGCGCGCCTTCCTATGTTGATGATCGATGATGAGGCTGACCAGGGCTCTGTTGATACTTCTGGGGGACAACCCAGCGCCGATGCGTCCGGCGAGCAGGAGGTGGAGGAGCCCTCAAAGATCAATGGTCTCATAAGAGATCTGCTTCTGAAGTTCGACCGGCGCGCGTATGTCGCCTACACAGCGACACCCTTCGCGAACATCCTTATCCCTCATGATGTGGTTGATCCCAGGGTCGGCAATGACCTGTACCCCAGGGACTTCATCGTCGATCTCCCCAAGCCGATTGGGTACTTCGGAGCCGAGGAGATCTTCGGACGGCTGGACGTGTCCGATGGCTCCACAGTGGGTGGACTGGATGTGATCAGGGAGGTACCCGACACGGACATCGCATCAATCGATAGCGGAGCCGTACCCGAATCCCTTAAGAGTGCAATCGTAGCATTCGCACTCGCTGGCGCTGCGCGGCTTGCGCGCGGCGATGGGAATGCCCCGGCGACCATGCTAGTGCATACTAGCTCACGAATTGCGGATCAAGCCCACCTCTGCCGACTGATCGATATCCTTTTCAGTGAGCTGCGGGACGAATGGCGATATCAGCGGAGACTTGGGATTCGCGAGAGAATGCACAGCCTTTGGGAGTCGGAGTTCCGCCCAGTCACACGGGCCTCTCATCTCGATAGGGATATGCCTTTTCAGTCTCTTGAGGACCATATCGGACCATTCCTCGAGCTAGTTCAGGTAAAGGAGATCAACAGCGACACTGGCGATGTCCTGGACTATGATCGGGAGCCAGCGCTCAAGGCGATCGCGGTGGGGGGAAACCGTCTCTCGCGAGGCCTCACATTGGAGGGACTGCTCGTCAGCTACTTTGTTCGTCGAAGCGCTACGTATGACACGCTCATGCAGATGGGCAGGTGGTTTGGTTTCCGCAGCGGCTATGAAGACCTCACGAGAATCTATACTACAAGAGAACTTGCTGGTTGGTTCAGCGATCTTGCTTTCGTTGAGTACCAGCTTCGCAAGGACATTGAAGTCTATGAGGAGCAAGGTCTTCTGCCCATTGAAGTCGGCATGCGAATCTGGCAGCACCCGACGATGCAGGTGACCAGTCGGCTCAAGCGTCGGTTCGCGAGCGAGACACTGATTTCACAGAGCTACTCGGGCCATCTTGAGCAAACCTTCAAGTGGCCCTTCCGCAGAACGCCTGATCTGATTCGTATTGCAGAATCGAATAAGGCATCCGTCCGGAAGCTGGTGACGGAGCTTGGCACGGTAACTATGGTCCGACCGACCGGTCCTCTGTGGGCAGATGTCCCCGCAGCGAGGGTCGTGGATTTCCTGCTCGGCTTCGAGACCGATGATGACGTGCGAAGCATTTCACTGCCCTTGATCGTCGAATATATCCAGCGCTCCAACCTTCGTGGTGAGCTGAAGCATTGGATCGTTGCAGTGAGCGGGCGCGGGAACCAGGATGCCAAGCTCGGTACAGCAGACTGGTCACTTCCAACTGGACCAATCGCCCAAGTAAGTCGCTCACGCTTGCGACACACGGAGTCGGTGGGGGTCATCGTCGATCCCGCCGATGAAGCAATCGGACTGGAGACCACCGAGCGCGGGTCAAAGGCACGCCTGCTCCGCTCCCCAGAGGAAGGGTTGCTGATCCTTTACCCAATCAGCCGAAATTCTGGTAGCGGGCTCGATCCCACGGGCAGCGGACGCCACCCCCTTTTCGAATCCGAAGGACGAGCTGACCTCGTGGGCTTGGCGATTTCCTTCCCGCCATCTCCGCAGCCAGAAGTTGTCGAGGCGTACCTAGAGGGAACAGTTAGGTGGAGGCCAGTCGAATGACGGAAGTGCCTCCGGGCGTTTGGACTCGACTCGATCCTTCAAGGTGTGTCGGCGAGAGCCTCCTTGCTCGGAGGATCACACCTGATGCGGTGCCCAGCCTTCTCGCTGCAGTCGACAGGCTAGGTAAGCGTCACCTGCTACTTGCTATGTCGACAGAGGATCCGGAGATTTCGGATCGACATAGCCGGGGCGTTCGCCTTGAGACGAGAGTGCTCGATGTTCATGAGCACGAGTCTGGTCGGTACTTGGACCTCGCTTGTATTGATGACAGGGGCCATCAGGTCTTCGACATCATTGCATCCGAGATCAGCGATGGTCTTGCAGCTGGTATTCTGCCAATCGGCGACTTGGTCCGACAGGTACTGGGGCGATGGAGAAGGTTCTGGGGCCAAGCTCCGCAAGTCCTGCTCTCGCGCGAACATCAGATTGGACTATTCGGCGAACTCTGGTTCATGCATGTGTGGTTGAGGCCGCGGACTTCCGCGCGCACTGCGGTCAGTGCTTGGACCGGCCCATTGCGAGCGCGGCATGACTTCAACTGGTCCGGGCTCGGCATCGAGGTCAAAACTATCACGTCTCAATCGCGAAGCGCCTGCCGGATTCACGGTGTGGATCAGCTCGACAATCCGGATAGTGGTCTCCTTAAGCTGTTCACACTTCGCGTTCGGGAGGACCCTGGAGCCAGCAATTCGCTCCCAAAGCTCGTTAGCACCGTGGCAGAATCAGTCGAGGCTGATCCCGAAGCAGCCGAGGAGTTCGCACGGCGACTAACCGCTGCTGGCTACGATGAGTCACATCGCTTGGAGTACGAACAGCTCCACCTTACCACCGTCGATGAACGACTCTATCGAGTTGAAGGTGACTTTCCAAGGATTATTGGGAGTACCTTCACCCATGGTGTCCCTAGCGGAGTCGAGGTCATCGACTACGAGATCAGCCTAGCCGGGCTGGACCACTTGGTAGAGTGCCGAAGTGCGGCCTCCTGGGTACCTACGGTGCTGTGAAAAGTGGACACTTGCACCGAGGACCGGGTATGACTTAATGTCCTGTCCATGTCCCTCCGAACAAAGCCCGAAATTCCACCGGCCGCTCGGCTACGTGGTCTGCGGGAAGCGCTCGACCTGACCTTGGCCGAGGTTGGCGATCTGGTCGGGTATTCCTCAAGACAGGTGGCTCGGTGGGAGGCTGGCGAGGTCGATCCTCGGCTCTCGGCGATCAGGACCTTGGAGATGCTTCATCTGCAGCGAAATGCCGATACAGGGGGTCATTTCTCCTTCATTGACTTGTTTGCCGGGATCGGTGGCTTCCGGCTCGGCTTCCAAGCGGCCGGAGGTCGTTGCGTCTTTACCTCCGAGTGGGACCGGTACGCCCAGAAGACATACAAGGCGAACTTCGGCGACCACGAAGTCCACGACGACATCCGCCGGATCGATGCGCTGAGCATTCCGGATCACGACGTTCTTCTCGCGGGCTTCCCCTGCCAGCCCTTCAGTATCGCAGGCGTCTCCAAAAAGAACGCACTCGGTCGCAAGCACGGCTTCGACTGCGAAACCCAAGGGACGCTGTTCTTCGACATCGAGCGGATTATCCAGGCGAAGCAGCCGAAGGCGTTCGTGCTGGAGAATGTGAAGAACCTGGTTTCCCACGATCGGGGCAACACCTTCCGGGTTATCGCGCGGACGCTTCGCGACAAGCTCGGGTATCGGATCTCGTGGCGGGTGCTCGATGCGCGCCACTGGGTGCCTCAGCACCGGGAGCGAATCTTCATCATCGGGTTGCGCCCCGACCTCGAAGCGAAGTTCGATTTCGGCGAGGTTGGTGTTCCGCGGATCGGGCCGACACTTGGTTCGATCCTGCACCCCACCGACGGATCAGGCTCGATCGAAGAGCCCTATACGGACGGCCGTGGCAGAGCGGCTGGAAAGTATGTGCTCTCCGACCATCTCTGGGAATACCTCCAGAACTACGCATCGAAGCACAAGGCGAAAGGGAATGGCTTCGGCTTCGGGCTTGTCACCTCCAGGGGAGTCGCGCGGACGTTGTCAGCCCGATACTACAAGGATGGGTCCGAGATCCTCGTCAATCGTGGCCGCGGGAATCCCCGCCGCCTTACTCCGCGTGAGTGCTCCCGATTGATGGGTTTCGACCGGCCGGGGATGGATCCGTTCAGGATCGTTGTCTCCGATACCCAGGCGTACAAGCAATTCGGCAATGCTGTTGCCGTGCCCGTGGTCGAAGCGATCGCCAAGGCTCTCCTCCCGTATCTTCAGGGTGATCGCCGAGGCACAGGAGTCGTCCAGAGGGAATTCGCGCTCGAGCCGGCATGACATGACGGATGTCGTGGACCGCGCGACCCGAAGCCGAATGATGCGGGGCATCAAGGGGGCGCATACCGCCCCTGAGCGGACAGTTCGTTCCCACCTCCACCGCGCAGGGCTGCGATTCACCTTGCACGACCCCGGGCTGCCGGGACGGCCCGACCTGGTCCTTCCTCGCTGGGAGGCGGTGGTCTTCGTGCATGGCTGCTTCTGGCATCGCCACGCCAATTGCCGATATGCGACCTCTCCCAGTTCCAACCGGGGGTTCTGGAAGGCGAAGTTCGAAGCCAATGTTGCCCGTGATGCGCGCAAGAGCCGTGAGCTTCGCGCACGCGGCTGGCGTGTGTTCACCGTGTGGGAATGCCAAGTCAACACCAAGCGGCTTGATCTGCTGGTCAGAAGGATCCGAGGGTGACTAGTCCGGTCCTTGATACCAAGGCGCTGGAGCAGTGGCTCCTTGACGTATCGTCCCCCGAGTGGATCTGGCATGTCAAGTATCTATCCGCGAACGACACGACTGCCAAAGCGAATGTTCATCAGGGTGGGCCCCACCTCGCGAAGGCGCTGTTTGCACTGGCGTTCCCGGAGTTGTCCCGCCGCGCCGACAGCCGAAAGAATCCCGACCTGAGGTTGGCCGCGAGAGTGGACTCGCACGGCGAGTCTCACGATCTTCGCTTAGTCTGGTATAACAACAAGCGGATCGAAGGGAAGTCGAACGGGAGAGACGAGGCTCGCCTTACCCAGTGGGGTGGTAGGGACTCCGCCCTGCTCGAGGCGGAGGCGACTGGTTCACTGACGGTCTTTGCGTTCCATCTCCAGCAGGGGAGGGATGCGGATGGGCTGAGAATCTGGCGCTGCAGGTCCGCCTCGGAGGAGGATTATCTCCTCGATAGAATCGGAGGAGTCGAACCCGGGAACACCCGCATCCTTTCGCCAACTGGCCTCGAAGTGATATCGAGGGGCGAAGGCTCCTGTCACCTTGCGGATGATGATATCCCCGCTGGGTGGCGGACGGAGTTTCCCTCTGGCCAGGCCATTGTGGATTGGGTCGTGGAGCGAGTGGGGCGGAGGCACGAAACTGTCGACAAGCGGCTCGTCCGCCGCCGAGACTGCGAGTTCGATGTGTTCAGGTCGGTGGAGCGGTATCACGCCATGCCGCGGATTCGGGATGGCTTCGATTCTGTGGATGCGTTCGTGGAGTTTGCCGGCTCTCTCACCAACCGTCGCAAGGCGAGAAGTGGACGCTCATTGGAGCTTCAGGCACGTCGGATCTTCGATGAGGAGTCGCTGTCTTACAGCTGGACCCCGCAAACCGAGAGTACAAAGACTCCCGACTTCATCTTCCCCTCCATCGATCGCTATCACGATCGCGACTGGCCTGCGCAACGGCTTCGCATGCTAGCGGCCAAGACCACCTGCAAGGATCGGTGGCGCCAGATTCTCAACGAGGCGGATCGAATTCCAGTGAAGCATCTGCTGACCCTGCAGGAGGGTGTCTCGCTCAACCAGCACAGGGAAATGCGTTCAGCGGGTGTCCAGCTCGTGGTTCCGGAGGGCTTGGCGCACGCCTATCCGGACGAAGTCCGGATCGAGCTGCTGACAATTGAGCAGTTCATCTCCGATACCCGTACAGCGTGTGGTGTTGCCGGGGAGGACTGAACAGCAGCCCTTGGGCCGTGCGTCTCCCGTCGCCAGGTCCCCTGTCACACCCCTGTGTCACCTTGCGTCAGTTCCGATCAAGGAGCAGAACATCCGACCCCATCATCCCGCGCTCGACGACGAAACCAATGTCAGGTTGAACGAACTGTGTGGCTTCTGGATCGTCGACAATGACCTCTACCGGATCGAGCGTGCCCCCGAGGGCGGGCTCATGGCAGAGAACTGCCGCACGGGTGAGGAGGTTGCCGCGCCGTGGGTCACGATCCGCGGCCTCCCGATCGATCACCCACTCGCGGGTCGCTACCCCTGACCCCTTGCAGGTCTCGGGTCCCTGGCGTCCCTTAGATGGGCACCCCGTACCCGGACCCCCACCATGTCCATCGCCATCTTCGCCGGCGTCTTCGCCGTCATCGTCCTCGCCGGGTGGTTCATCGCGGGCCGGAAGCGCAACGGGTGATCAGGCACGCCGTGGTGGCGACCCTGCTCCTATCAATCACCGCCCTCGCGTTCCCAGGCGTCATCGCCGCGCAGCGCGACCTCCGCGCCCCCGCGATCCGCCACCTCGCCGCCCCCATCACCCGCTGGGACGACGGCCTCCCACTCGGCAACGGCACCCTGGGCGCGCTCGTGTGGGGCGGCGACTCCACGATCAACATCTCCCTCGACCGCGGCGACCTCTGGGACGAACGCCGCCCCGCGATCTTCTCGGACTCCCAGTGGAACTGGGCCAGCATGCAGCGGCTCGTGGCCACCAACAACATGGCCCGCTTCCGGCAGCTCTTCGATGAGCCGTACGACAACCTCCCCTATCCCACCAAGCTGCCGGTCGGACGGCTCGTCCTGACCTGGAGTGGTCGCACGATCGATCGCTTCGAACTCGATCTCGCACAGGCCGAGGTGCGCGTGATCGCGGGAGGGGACACCGTCAAAGTCGCGGTGCTCACCGATCGCGAAGCGGTGGTGGTCCAGGGACCGCCAGAGGTCAACTGGACGGGTGTATACGAATCGGATGGACTTCGGCGGCTCTACGGCGAGCCGACAACGGGCGTCGAGACTTGGCCTCACGATGACCTGCACGCCGTCGCCAGTGAGATCCGTACCAGTGCAAGCCAGTCGTTCGTGATCACGACCTGGTCCCGCAGGCGTCATGTCACCACCGTCGAGGTCGTGATTACCCCACTTCGAACGGTCCACGACTCCCTGCCGTGGGCTTCGCGGTGGGGCAGAACCACGGGAGCGGTGACGATCGCCACGGACAATGGCTGGGAAGCCGCCACGGCTGGCCACCGCGACTGGTGGCGCACCTTCTGGCGCACCTCCTCCGTCACCATCCCCGACACCGCACTCCAGAACCACTACGACTTCGTGAAGTACCTCTACGGCGCCGCCGCGCGCATCGGTGGCGCGCCGATCGCACTGCAGGGGCTCTGGACCGCCGACAACGGCGCGCTCCCGCCGTGGAAGGGCGACTACCACAACGACCTCAACACCCAGATGACCTACCTCGCCGCGCACACCGCCGGCGCCGACGAGGCAATGTTGGGTTGGCTCGAGTATCTCGAAGCACGCATGCCGGCATTTCGGGAGTTCGCCCGCGACTTCTACAACCTCGAACACGGCGCCGTCATTCCCGGCGTGATGTCGCTCGCCGGCCACCCGCTCGGCGGCTGGGGGATGTACTCGCTCTCCCCCACCAACGGCGCGTGGGTCGCGTGGTCGTTCTGGAAGCACTGGCGGATGACACGCGACACCACCTTCCTCCGCGAACGCGCCTACCCATTCGTGCGCGAGATCGCCCGCGGACTCGACGACCTGCTCGTCGGTGGCCCACGCGGCTTCGTGGCGCTGCCGCTCTCGTCGAGCCCCGAGATCGGCGACAACCGACCTGAAGCGTTCGTGACGCCCAACTCCAACTACGACCAGGCGCTGCTTACCTGGCTCTTCGGCGCGCTGTTCGAGATGGCCATGGAACTGGGCGACGGCACGGAAGCCGGCTACTGGCGCGTGCGCGGCGAACAGCTCGCCCCATTGGCCACCCGCGAGAGCGGCGAGCTCATGGTGGCGCGCAACCTGGGCTACGACGCGTCACACCGGCACTTCTCCCACGCGCTTGCGATCCATCCGCTGGGCCTGCCGCTCGACACCGCCACGGTGCAGGCGACCCTCGACGAGATCGTCGCGCGCGGCACCAGCCAGTGGACCGGCTATTCCTTTGCCTGGTTCGCCGCGATGCTCGCACGCACCGGCCGCGCCGACGAGGCACTGCGCTACCTCACCGACTACCTCGCGTTCACCGGACGCAACGGCTTCCACCTCAATGGCGACCAGTCGGGTCGCGGACTCAGCGAGTTCACCTACCGCCCGTTCACGCTGGAAGGGAACTTCCTCGCGATGGAGGCGATCCACGAGATGCTGCTCCGCTCCGATGGATCGTTGCTCGAGGTCTTTCCCGCGACGCCGACCGCGTGGTCCACCGCCTCGTTCGATCGCCTCCGCGCCGACGGTGGCTGGATCGTCTCCGCGCGGCGCGAGAATGGTCGCGTGACCCAGGTGACGGTCGAGGCCACCGTCGACGCCCTCCTCCGCCTCCGCGACCCCTTCGGTGGCGCGCCGGTCGCCTGGCGAGGCGCCACCATGGTCCGCGAAGGACCGGAATGGGTGGGGGTGGTGCGGGGCGGGGCCACCGTGAGCGCTCGGACGCGATAGTGAAGCACCTCATCCTGAGCGAAGCAGTCGCGAAGCGACTGCGGAGTCGAAGGATCTGCTGTTCTCGGACCTCCGAAGCAGTAGCTCCTTCGACTCCGCGGCCCTCCGGGCCGCCCCGCTCAGGATGACGACTCTCGACTTGAGGCGTAGATTCTCGCCTCCCCCACGGAGCCCCGCCGCCATGACCCGTCGCCCGTCGCTCGTCGCTCCTCTCGCGCTTTTCCGGCGTCTGTCGCTCGTCGCACTTGCCACCGCCGCCCTCCCGCTCAGCGGACAGGTCGCTGCGCCTCCCCCCGGCTTCGACGCCTACGTCACCTCGGTCCTGGAACGCTTCCGGGTCCCCGGCGCCGCCGTCGCCATCGTCAAGGACGGCCAGGTGGTCATGGCCCGCGGCTTCGGCGTCAAGGCCCTCGGCACCACCGACCGCGTGGACGAGTTCACCCAGTTCGGCATCGCCTCCAACACCAAGATCATCACCGCCACCGCACTCGCCCTGCTGGTGGACGAGGGGAAGATCCGCTGGGATGCCCCGGTGATCACCTACATCCCGTGGTTCGCGATGCACGACCCGTGGGTCACCCGCGAACTCACCGTCCGCGACCTCCTCGTCCATCGCTCCGGCCTCGGACTCGGCGCCGGCGACCTGATGTGGTGGCCCCCGTCCACCTACACCCGCCGGGAGATCGCCGAACGGCTGCGGTACATCAAGCCGACCACCTCGTTCCGCAGTGCCTACGCCTACGACAATGTGCTCTACGGCGTGGCCGCCGAGGTGATCGAGGCGGTGTCGGGGATGTCGTGGGAAGCGTTCGTGCAGACTCGCATCCTCGACAAGGTGGGGATGACGCACTCCGCCGTGCGACACGCCGGGGTGGACTCCATCACCAACCTGGCCCGCACCCACGCGGCGGTGAACGACACCGTGCGCGCCATCCCGCCATTCGTGAGCGACAACGTGAACCCCGCCGGCGGCGTGATGTCTGGCGCCGCCGACATGGCCAAGTGGATGATCGTGCAGCTCGACTCCGGCAAGGTGGCCGGCAGCCCGCGCCTCTACACCGCCAACTCCGCCAATCAGCTCTGGCGCATCGTCACCCCGCTCGGCACCGGCACCGGACCCGCCGGCTTCGAGCACCTCGGCGCCCAGTTCAATGGCTACGCACTCGGCATGAACGTGCGCGACTACCGCGGCACCAAGTGGCTCAACCACACCGGCGGCCTCCCGGGGTACATCTCCGTGGTGTCCATGCTGCCGCAGCACCGCTTCGGGATCGTGGTGCTCACCAACGCCGAGTCGCCGGCGATGTGGCCGATCGTGTACCGGGCGATGGATCACTACCTGGGTGTCCAGAACATTCCGGACTACCTCAAGCTGTTCGGCGACAATGAAGACAACTCCGCCAGGCAGATCGCGCAGCAACTGGCTGCTGCTGCCGCCTCGCGCGACTCGCTCTCGGGGCCCTCGCTGCCGCTGGCGCGTTATGCCGGCACCTACCGCGACGCGTGGTACGGCGACATCGCTATCGAGCAGAGCGGCGAGCAGCTCGTGATCCGCTTCACCAGGACGCCGTGGCTGGTGGGCGACATGGTCCACTGGCAGCACGACACCTGGGCCGTGCGCTGGCACGACCGGGCGCTCCGCGCCGACGCGTACATCACGTTCTCCTTGAACGCCGATGGGACGATCGCGCGGGCGCGGATGGTCCCCGAATCGCCGGCGGTGGACTTCTCGTTCAATTTCCAAGATCTGGAGCTGGTGCCGGTTCGGCCATAGGCGGGCGGATTCGTGCGTGGCGGGGGTAGGCGGAATCGGGCTCGCGGCTGAAGCCGCGGCTCGGCTGATGTCGCTGAAGCGACGGGCCCCCGGGATCCGCCGACGTCCCTTCAGGGACATCAGCCGAGCCGTCGCTTCAGCGACGAGCTTCCCGAGTCGGGGCTTCAGCCCCGCGCGCCACGCGAGTACGATCCCTCCATGCACATCACGGACATCCCCACCCCCTCCCTCCTCCTCGACCGCGCCCGGCTGCTCCGGAACCTGGAGCGGATGCGTGCCGCCGTCACGCGCCACGGCGTTGCCCTCAGGCCCCACTGCAAGACCGCCAAGTCGGTCGAGGTCGCGCGACTGGCCACCGCAGGCGGCGACGGGATCACGGTGTCCACGATCGCCGAGGCGGAGTACTTCGCCGACGCAGGGTTCCGCGACATCCTGCTCGCCGTCGCGGTCACGCCCGGGAAGATCAATCGCCTGGCACCGCTCGTCGGGCGCGGGGTGCGGATGATGCTCCTCACCGACGATGTGACGGTGGCGCGCGTTATCGCCGACTCGGGGATGCGTGCACTGATCGAGGTGGATTGCGGCGAAGGACGGAGCGGCGTGTCCCCTGATGGTGAGGCGCTGCTCGAGGTGGCCCGTGCCCTGGGAGATTCTCTGGCAGGCGTGCTCGCCCACGCGGGCCAGTCGTACCGTGTGCGCGGCGCCGCGGCGTTCGCCGAGGTCGCGGAGCAGGAGCGGAGCGCCGTGGTCACGGCCGCGGATCGGCTTCGCGCCGCGGGATTCCCGGTGGACGTGGTGTCGGTGGGCTCGACCCCCACCGCACTCTTCGCCAAGCATCTCGACGGCGTGACCGAAGTGCGCGCCGGCGTGTACATGTTCGGCGACCTGTTCCAGGCGGCGATCGGCAGCTGCACCGAGGACGACATCGCGGTGTCGGTGCTCGCATCGGTCATCGGCCACCGGCGCAGCGACGGGGTCCTCCTCCTCGACGCCGGCGCGCTGGCGCTCTCCAAGGACCGCTCCACCGAGCGCACCGATCGGGATGCGGGGTTTGGCATCGTACAGGCAGGGCCGTGCCGAGGCATCGTGAGCTCCGTCTACCAGGAACACGGCCTGGCCACCACCACCGGCACCTGGCCCTGGGGCGAGCTGCCGATCGGATCGCGGGTGCGGATCCTCCCCAATCACGCCTGCCTCACCGCGGCGGCCCACGATCGGTATCACGTGATGGATGGGGAGGTCGTTACGGACACGTGGGCGCGGTGCCGGGGCTGGTGAGGCGCATCCGGGCGGACGGCTCCGGCGCGCCGTAGATTCGTGGCATGGCTGATCCCGACGCCGGGGACCTGACGCTGCTGCTCCGCGCGGCGGCCACTGGTGACGCTGCCGCCGAAGAGCGGCTCTTCGCGGCCGCCTACCAGGAGCTCCGGCGCATCGCGCGCTCGGCCCTGCGCCGCGAATCCTCTCCCACCCTCGAGCCGACGGCCCTCGTGCACGAGGCGTTCCT
>CAZNOJ010000003.1:0-32854 GCA_964574665.1 uncultured Gemmatimonadaceae bacterium | reverse complement strand
GGACACTCGTGGGAGGCGATCGCCCCGCTGGTCGGGGAACTCGCCGAGCTCCGCAAGGAGGAGCGCGAGGCACGATGGGCGACGCTGGCCGATCCGGCCCTGCGCGAGGCGGTGGAGCCCTACCTCGCGGCGCTCGACACCGCCGGCGCACTCTTCGACACACCGGCGAGTCAGTGGGTTCCCTCCGACGAGGCCTCGACGACGGACCCCGCCACGCTCGTCGGAGCCCGCGTCGGTGCGTGGCGGCTCGAGCAGCTCCTGGGCATCGGCGGCATGGGGAGCGTCTATCGCGCGGTGCGCGAGGATGGCGGGTTTGCCCAGGCCGCGGCCGTCAAGATGCTCCGCCCCGACGTCCTCCCCGGACTCGGCCCGGAACGGCTCCGGCGCGAGCGCCAGCTCCTGGCGCGCCTGTCGCACCGCAACATCGCAACCATCCTCGACGGCGGCGTGACCGACACCGGCCAGCCGTGGTTCGCCCTCGAGCTGATCGACGGCGAACCGATCACGGCCTGGTGCCGCCGCCACGCCTTGTCGCCCCCGGAACGCCTGGCCCTCTTCCGCCAGGTCTGCGGCGCAGTGGAATCCGCCCACGGACAGCTCGTGGTGCATCGCGACATCAAGCCGGGCAACATCCTCGTCACCGCTGACGGCACCGTGAAGCTCCTCGACTTCGGGATCGCCAAGTTGCTCGAGCCCGAGCCGATGGCCGACGGCGAACTCACCATCGAGGGTGCGTCACCGGCGACGCCAACCTACGCATCCCCCGAACAGCTCGATGGCGCCGCGATCTCCACCGCCAGCGACACCTACTCGCTCGGCGTCGTGCTGCACGAGCTCCTCACCGGCACCGTGCCGTTCCGCGCCGGCCCAGACCTCGCGTCACATCGCCGCGCCGTCGCGGAACGCGCTCCCCCGCCGCCGGCGACGCTCCTCACGCCCGAGCACGCCCGGACCTGCGGGCTCTCGTCCGCGAGGATGCAGCGATGGTTGCGCGGCGACATTGCCACGGTGCTCGCCGCGGCACTGCACAAGGACCCCGCACGACGGTACGCCAGCGCGGGAGCCCTCGCCGCCGACCTCGGTGCCGTGATCGAAGGCCGCCCGATCAGCGCCCGCCGCGACAGTGCCGGCTATCGCCTGCGCCGCCTGGTGGGCCGGAATCGGATCGCCACCGCCGTCATCGTTGTGCTCGTGATCGGCGTGATCGGAGCGGCGGCCATCGCGATCGACCGCGCGCGACGCGCCGGCATCGCCCTCGAGGCCGCCGACCTGGAGGCCGCCCGCTCGGCCCGCGTCACGACGTTCCTCTCCGAGGTGCTGGCGGCGCCCGACCCGTGGACGGGCGACCGCGACGTGTCAGTGCGGGAGCTCCTCGATCAGGCCTCCGCGCGCACCGCCACCGACTTCGGCGATGACCCGGCGGTCGAGGCCCGCGTGCGACTCGCCCTGGGTCGTTCGTACCGGGGACTGGGGCAGATGGACGCGGCACGTCGGGAACTTGCGCGTGCCCATCAGCTCGTCACGGCGCCCGACGACCCGGTCCGCGCGGTGATCGCGCGCAACTTCGCCGAGCTGCTGGCCGAGACGGGCGAACTGGAGGAGGCGCGGCGATGGTACGACACCGCTGCCGCCATCTCGGCGCGCGCCGGGGATTCCCTCGGCATCGCCACGGTGTCGGCCGACCTCGCGTGGCTCTTCGGGCGGATGGGTGTGGTGGATTCGGGACGGCATCACGGAGAGCTCGCCGTGGACGTCCGCCGTCGCCTCGGGGCCCCATCGCTCGACCTCGCCAACGCCCTCAACAATCTCGCGGTGGTGGAACTCGAGGCCGGCCGCCCCGAGGCAGCGCGCGCCCTGCTCGACGAGGCCATCCTCCTGCTCCGGCAAGCCGGGCGTACCGGCGAACCCCCGCTCAGCGCGGCGCTCTCGGTGCTGGCCGGGCTCCACTCCGACCTGGGGAAGCACGCCTTGGCCGAGCCGCTCTATCGGGAGTCGCTGGAGCTCAGGCGACGGATCTTCGGGGCGGGACATCCCGACGAGGTCGGCGTGATGATCAATCTCGCGGTCAATGCGCTCGCACTCGACAGTGCGGCGAGGGCGCTGGCGATCACCGACTCGATCGCGGCGCGCGTCTCGCCCGGCGGATTGAGCGAGGCCCACCCACTGATGGCGGCAGCGCGGACGGCGCGAGGTCGGGCGCTGACTGCCCTGGGACGGCATCGTGAGGCCGTGACCGTGTTGCGGCAGGCGCTCGCCGATCGGCGCGTGGCACTCCCGGAGGGCCACCCGGCCCTCGCCTTCACCCTGGGGGCGCTCGCCGAGGCGCTCCACGGGACGGGCGACGCCGCGGAGGCGCGGCGCGTGGCGGCGGAAGCGCACGCGATCCTGCTGGCGGCCTTCGGGCCCGATCACCCGCGGACCAGGGAGGCGGCCACGCGGCTCCAATCGCGATGATCCCCGGGCAGGGGTGGCGGAGCATTACGGGGTAACCCATTCAGGACGCTCCGATGGTCGCGAGCCCGCGTTCCCTGCCGGTCCCTCTTGCCGTGCTCCTCCTGCTCGGTTGTGGCGCCGACCCCGTGGATCCCTCCGATCCGCCGCCGCCCTCGGGCGCGCCGGCCACGCTCGAGATCGCCGCAGGCAATGGAGAGACCGCGAACCCCGGCACGCCGGTCCTGCCGGAGGTGCTGGTCCGTGACAGCGCGGGCCGCCCAGTGCGCGGGGTGAAGGTGGGGTTCACGGTCGAGTCGGGAGGCGGCAGGGTCGCCGCCGACACGGTGGCCACCGGTGACGACGGCATCGCGAGCATCGAGTGGACGCTGGGGCCGCTGCCGGCGACCAACCGGTTGCGCGCCGAGGTTGCAGCGATTCCGCCGGTCCACGTGAGCGCGACGGGGGCCTACCCGTTCCCGGTGACCATCGTGGCCGGGACCGTGGCGCTCCCTGCCGGGGCGCGACTCGACCTCGGCGCGCTCAGCGTGGAAACAGCGATTGCCGCCGTCCCGGTGGCGGGCGCCGGCACCTTCTCCCTCCCCACCATGACCGGCAAGGGTGAACAGCTCGCGGCGCTCCACACGGCGCAAGGGACCCCGGTGCTGATGGGGTGGGTGGACGCCGAGCGTCGCATGCTCAGCGCGCGCACGACGGCGGAGCTGCTCACCTATGTGGATGTCGGCGGGTTCACGATGCCCACGCCGGCGCTCCGCGATGCCGTGCGGAGTGAGATCGGCCGGCGCAACCTCGATGAAACCGTAGCGGCGATCGAAGCGATGCTCCATGGTGACCCGGCGGGCATGCGTCTTGACGCCCCGGCGATCGTCGCGGCCCGGCGCGTGGTGGCGGAACGACTGCGCGACGAGTTCGAGATGCCGCGCGGCATCATCATCGAGCCGGCCGGGGTCGAGCAGAGCGGCACCGTGGTGGATCAGGTGGGATTCAACAGCATCACGATCACCAATCATCGCCGTCGCCGCGTGGCCGCGTTCGTCGATCGGGTGTCGTACGTCCCGAAGGGTCTCTCGGGATCCCAGAACTCGCCCCTCGCGGGCCCGGTGATCGACTTGGCGGCCGTCGGTGGGGCGACATCCATCCCCACCGTCGCGGTCGACCTCCTCTTCGGAAACTACGCGTGGGAACCGGTGGTGAGCGCCCCGCAGGCGGTGCCGCTCGCCCCCGCCGATGCGGTCTCGACCCGCTACCAGGTGATCGTCGTCGGCCCCGGAACGCGCAACACGGGAGTGTCGCTCACGGCAGAGCAGCGCGCGGCCCAGGAGCGCGTGTCGAGGGAGACGTTCGTCTTCGAGTTCCTGCTCCCGCTGATCGAGCAGGCCTTCGCGGCCGACGGGGCGATGCAGTCCTTCGGCAAGGCCACGGATGGTGAGCTCGCCGCCCTTGCCGGCGAGATCTACGAACTGATTCCGTTCAACGCGATGGAGTCCATCGTCAAGGGAGACCTGAAGGGGGCGCTGACCAACCTCTGGAAGACGATCCTCGACTCCGGGCCGGCCCAGGAGGCCTTCTTCCACGCCATCATCTCCCGGCTGTCACCGCAGGGTGTGCCGCCGGGCATGATCGCTGGTCGGGTGGACAAGTGGATGAAGGCCTTCGCGGTCATCGAGGGGGTCGCCACCGCGGCCGACCTCCTCGCGGTGGTGACGCACTCCGCCACCGCCTACGATGCCGAGCGCTGGGAGGTGGTGGTGGCCGAGGCGGAGGTGCGACTCAACCCGCCGACGTCCATCATCTCGCACGGCGAGCTCCTGGTGATGCAGGCCACCGTGCTGGAGGCGACGGGCGGCGGGCCGGCGCCGGTGTTTCACTATCGCTGGTCGACTACCGGCCAGCACGGCCAGATCTGTGCCCAGTTCGCCGGCTGCTCCACCTCGATTCCCTCAAGTTCCCGCGACGTGATCTCCTACTCGCCCGACCTGAACACCGAGGGTACCGACGAGGTGCGCGTCGTGGTGTTCGTGGTCGAGGGTGGCCAGGAACACATCATCGGCGAGGCCACGGCCACGGTGACCACGTTCGCCCCACAGCTTCTCCTCACGCCAGCGCAATCGACGATTGACTACAACGAGCGCGTCGACTTCACCGCCACCATTGACCCCCGCCTGCACGATGTCGGGGTCGTGACGTATCACTGGAGCACCGGCGGCGCGCTTGGCACGTTCACCACCGGTGGCACGACGCTCAACGGGTCATCGAACACGGCGACCTACGCGGCGACGGCACAGGTCGAGGGCACCGAGCAGGTGACGGTGACGGCGCGGGCCACCAAGAACGGGGCCACCCGGACCATCGGCACCGCCACCGCCACGATCGTGGTGGAGCATGAGCAGCCGACCACGATCCAGGGCCGCTGGGAGGTGTCGGAGGTCACGCCACTTGACGCTGGCCGGCAGTGCGTGACGGCCTACATCGCCTTCCCGCTGGTGCCCGAGGCACGCTCGTACTCGGTGCGGGCGCACGGGTTCAACGACACGGCCTTCTGGGGTACCCAGATCCAGTTCGGCGTGACGCCGCCCACGCAGTCCTACCTGCCCTGTTCCCTGGGCACCGGGTGGGGGCAGTCCGGGGAGACCGGGGGCGAGTACCGGTTCTTCCTCACCGGTTTCGCCGGACCGGCCAGCTCCGTCGGCAACGCGATCGGTTCGTTCAACTCGCGGTTCGCCGGGATGGTGGTGGACGTGACGGTGCACTACTGAGCGGAGGCGGGGGTACCCCGGGGCGGAGGTCCTACACGCCGCTTACAATCCCGCCGCAGGGGTCGCCCAGATTCCGGGCACCCCTTTCCCGGCCCGGCCCGTGCTCCGACGCCTCACCCTCGCTATCGCCGCCGTTCTCCTGGTTTGCAGGCCCGCTGCCGGGCAGAACGCCCAGCGCCCACCGGCCTGCACCGCCCCCCAGTACCGCGCCTTCGACTACTGGATCGGGGAGTGGGACGTGACCGACACCACCGGCACCAAGATCGCCGAGTCGTCGATCACCCGGGTGAGCGCGGGGTGCGCCATCGCGGAGCAGTGGCGTCCGCTGCAGGGTCCGGAGGGGCGCTCGCTGTCGTGGTACGCGGCGCGCGACTCGATGTGGCACCAGCAGTGGATCGGTGGCGACGGCTGGGCCCCGCGCTTCGACGGCACCGTGGACGACGGGGAGCTGGTGTTCACCGAGACCGGCCCGCAGGCGCGCATCACCCGGATGCGGTACGTGAAGAAGCCCGATGGGGTGGTGCAGCAGATCCTCTGGGTCTCCACGGATCGGGGGACCACCTGGAGCGTCGCGTTCGTGGGGAACTACATCCGGAAGCCCTGACCGGGAATGTGACCATTCTCGCACTCGGCGGGTTATCGTTGGGCGCTCCCCCCGCCCACCGCCGAGGTCGCGATGCCTGTCCGACTGGTCGCCCCGCTCCTGCTCGGGACCATCGCTTGCGCCGAACCGGTGACGCCGGCGCCGCCCCAGCCGCCACCACCGCCGATGGCCACGCTCGACGGCACCTGGCTCTTCCGGATCACCATCACGGCGGCGCTCGGGCCCTGCGACGATTGGCTGGGCCGGCTCTATGTCCCAACCATCGAGATCTCGCAGGCCGGCACCAGACTGATTGCCGAAGGGTTCAAGGACCTGCCCCAGAACGAGTTCACCGGCACGGTCAACGCGGCCGGACGGGTCACGCTCATGGGCGAGTATCCCGAGGACGGCTTCATCACCGAGGTCGTGCTCGACCTGGTCTGGGATGGCGAGGACGGGCTCGCGGGCACCGCCACGTGGGAGTGGTCGGGAATGAACGGCGCGTGCATGCGTGGACTGATGTCCGCCACGGCGGGGCGGATCTGAGGTTGATCTCCGACCTCTGTATGCATCCGGTAAACGCCTCGCGCGGCTGACGGAGCGTCGCACGACGCTTCGTACGGTGCGCGTCCATTCACTTCGAGGATGCTGATGAGGCCATCCCTGGCGCTGGGCGCCGCGCTCCTGCTCCCACCCGCCACCGCCGTGGCGCAGGGATCCTGCCCCACCACCCCTGCCGTCGCCGAGGCGTTCGGCCCGGCCATGGCCGCCACCGACCAGGGCCGGATCTACACCCATCTCGTGTCCGCGAACGGCCGCGAGCTCTACTTCTTCAAGAAGACCGGCCCCCTGAACCTCGAGGACTACCGGATCTTCCGGTCGGTCCGCGAGGGTGACGCCTGGGGCGCGCCCGAGCAGCTCCGGCTCGGCATGGACGCCTCCGACCTCTACCCGTCGCTGTCGCGCGATGGCAACCGCCTGGTGTTCTCGTCGTATCGGCCGGTGCCGGGCGACACGTCGGCCCACCCCAACGCGCATCTCTACCAGTCGG
Source organism: uncultured Gemmatimonadaceae bacterium (assembly GCA_964574665.1). GTDB lineage: Bacteria > Gemmatimonadota > Gemmatimonadetes > Gemmatimonadales > GWC2-71-9 > Palsa-1233. The sequence continues at coordinate 26,013 of CAZNOJ010000003.1, read as the reverse complement.
ATCGCACGGCGAACGGCTGGAGTGAGCCCGAGCTGATCCCCGCCTCGCGGATCGGGTACTATCACTCCGGCGTGACCCTGGGCGACGACGGCTCACTCTGGTTCAAGCTGGTCTCCCCCGATTGGCGGACGCGGCAGGCGATGACCCTTGCCTGGAACGGCAGGACCTTTGCCCGGGCGATGACCCCGGCCGTCGCGGTACCGGCGCAGGCCTACTGGCAGGCGCGGCAAGGCGATTCGCTCCGGGTGTGGGACGCGGTCGAGGGGATTCCCGGCGTCACCCTGCTGGCAGTGTCGCGGGTGCTGCCGGGTGGTCGAACCAGTCCGTCCACCTACTTCTCCACCACGCTGCTCGCCGACGGATCGTTCACTCCGCTCACGCCGGTGCGCGCCATCCCGGGCCGTGCCCCCAACTTCGCGTGGGTGTCGCGCGACGGTTGCTGGCTGCACTTCACCCGCGACTATGCGCAGCTGATGCGTATTCCCGTTGCGGCACTCCTGGGGGGCTGACATGCCGCGGGTCCCCAGGCTGCTGGTGTCGCTGCTCATGGTGGCCTCCACCGGCGCGGCCCAGGCCCCGCTCGCGATCCCCGTCACCTTCGACGGCCACCTCTTCGTGCACGCGATGATCAACGGCGCTCCCGCGCGCCTGCTCTACGACCCCGTGGACGGCGTGATGCTCGATCGCGGCTACGTGCAGGCCCGCCCCGGCTGGCACCGCGACTGGCGCGCCGCCGGCCGCCGCGGCCCCACCATGGTGGGCGGCGCCGGCCCCGCCCAGGTGGAGGTGACCTTTGCCGATTCGGTGACGCTCGTGCTCGGCGCCATCACGCGACACTACACGCAAGTGCACGTGATCCCGCTCGACTCGATGCTGCAGGAGGCCATCCCCGGCCCGCTGCACGGCCTGCTCGGCACCACCGTGCTGCACGACTACGCGGTGCAGTTCGACTTCGCCGGCCAACGCCTGCTGCTCCACGACCCCGCCACCCTCGACACCACCGGCTGGCAGGTGATGCCCCTCACCATGCTCGGTGCCCGCGCCATCACGCCGGTCACCATCACCATCGCCGACACCCTCTCCTACACGCTCCGCGCCGCGGTGGACTGGGGCATGGTGGGCCCGCTCCGGGTGACCACCGCCGCCACCAACCGGCTCCGGCTCCTCCGTCACGCCGGACGGACCCGCAGCATCGGCGCCGGCCTGGGCGGGATGCTCCATTCCGTTCTGCTCGACAACGTGGTGGTGCAACTCGGTGCGGCCGAGACCGCCCCACTCGAGGTGGAGCTGGCCCGCGAACCCAGCGGCGGCGACGCCAACCCGCCGTACGACGCGCTCCTGGGGCTCGGCGCCCTGTCACGCTTCGACGTGATCTACGACCCCACCAATGCCCGGTTGCTGGTGAGGAATGGCGAACCGCGAACGGCGAACGGCGAGCAGCGAGGCACATGACGGCTCGGCTGGAAGCGGAGGGTCTGCCCTACTCACGCGACATGATCCGATCCCCCTCGATCCCCCGCATGCCGGATAGACCCCTCCGGAGCCGGACATGCGCCGCCTGCTGCTCGTTGCCCTGACCTTCCTCGCCGCCTGCTCGTCGAGCCCCACCGGTGGGAACACGCCGCCACCCCCGCCGCCACCCCCACAGCCGCCCCCGCCGCCGCCGCCACCCACCGTCTCCACCGTGGCCGTGACCCCTGCCGTCGGCGCGATCCTGGTGGGTGGCAGCACCACCCTCACCGCCAGCGCGCGCGACGGCGCGGGGGCCACCGTGGCCGGCAAGACCTTCACCTGGACCACGTCCAACGCCGCGATCGCGTCGGTCTCCAACACCGGCGTGGTGACCGGTGTCACGGCCGGCGGTCCGGTCACCATCACCGCCACTACGGACGGCAAGAGCGGCACTGCGCAGGTGACGGTGAACCCGATCCCGGTGGCGCAGGTGGTGGTGACACCACCCGCTGCGGCGATTGACATCGCCGGCACCGCGCAGCTCACCGCCACGCCGCGCGACGCGCAGGGGAACGCGCTCACCGGGCGCACCATCACGTGGAACTCTGCCAACGCCGCCGTCGCGAGTGTCTCGAACACGGGACTCGTGACCGGCGTCACCGCCGGCGGACCCGTCAACGTCACTGCCACCGTGGACGGCGTCGTCGGCACCGCCGCGATCACCGTCAACGCGCCACCTCCCGCCGCGACCCACCAGACCATCGCGGTGGGCTCGCTCTCGAGCTGCGCCCTCACCACCGCCGGTGCCGCCTACTGCTGGGGACTCGGCACCTCCGGCCAGCTCGGCAACGGCACCTTCGCCGCCAGCGCACTCACCGCCGTGGCCGTGAGTGGTGGACACACATTCATCGCCCTCGGTTCCTCCAACTCCAGCTACTGCGGCCTGAAGGCCAACGGCGAGGTGTGGTGCTGGGGCGAGAACGGCGAAGGCAACCTCGGCATCGGCAGCACGGTGGATCAATCCACCCCGGTGCAGATCGCCGGGCACCTCTTCACGTCCCTCTCCGGAGCAGGCGGTGGTGGCACCCTGTGCGCCACGAAGGCCGACAACACCGCCTGGTGCTGGGGCCGCAACGGCGGCAACCTCGGCAACGGCACCATGCCTCAGTCCTCCGTCCCGGTGCAGAGCGGCGGCCCCGGCGGCTACAAGCAGGTGGCCGCTGGTGCCACCGCCACCTGCTGGCTCCGGCTCGACGGCCAGGCGTTCTGCGCAGGCGGCAATGCCCTCGGCGAACAGGGCAACGGAGCACTCGGCGGCGCCGCCGTGCTCGTCCCGACCGCCACCGCGGGCGCGCTCCGCTTCGAGCGCCTCGCTGCCGGGGCCAACACGGTGTGCGGCGTGCTCGCCAACGGCGACGCCTGGTGCTGGGGTCGCGGCGAGTCCGGCCAACTGGGCAACGGCGGAGGCGTCACCAATCCCGCGCCGGTGCAGGTGACCTTCGCGGGCGACTTCGCCCGCGTCGCGCCGGGCTCGTCGCACACCTGCGCCGTCACCACCGGCAACGCGGCGTGGTGCTGGGGGTTCTCCACGTACATCGGCACCGGAGGCGCTCCATCGAACGTGCCGGTGGCCGTCACCGGCGGCGCGAGTTACACCGAGGTGGCAGCCACGTACACGCACTCGTGTGCGCGCACCGTTGCCGGTGCGATCCATTGCTGGGGCGGCGGTGCCTCCGGGGCCCTCGGCAACGGCGGCACCACCAACCAGCTGACGCCGGTGGCGGTGGTGGGGATGCCGTAGCCCCGAGTCCGCGCAGCGGGCGAGGGGAAGCATCTCGACTGGAGAGGCTGCTTCCCCTCGCTCGCGCTTCGCGCTCGCTCAGTCCACCGGCGCGCCGATGCCGCGGTTGGCCAGCCGCTCGAAACGCGGGTTGCCGTCGAGGGAACGGAAGGTGGGGTCCGTCTTGAGGAAGCCCGGCGTCACGTAGTACTGCCTGGCCGTCAGCGCGTCGAGCACGTCGATCGCGCGCTCCGGCTCGTTCGCGGCGATCAGGGTCCGCGCATACTGATGCAGCACGTACGCGATGTCATCGGGGTTCGCGCCCACCGTGTCCGCGATGGCGGCCTCGGCTTCCTGGATCGCCTCGGCGCGCTTGCCGGCGATCGCCAGCGACGCCGCGTTGAGGATCCGGAGCTGGGGGTCGTCGGGCGCTGCCTCGATCTGCTGCCGTGCCACGGCGAGCGACGAATCGGCCCACGCGGCCGCCCGCGAGCGATCGCCCTGCTGCCACGCCGCGACAGAGAGCGCCTGGCCCCACCACGCGCGGTCATCGTCGAACGACGCCGGCGTCATCCGGTAGAGCAGTTGCCGCTGCTCGTCGCTCAGCACGAACGCCATCTCGTGGTACCCGGCAAAGTACACGACCATCTCGGTGACCGGAACGTTCCTCGACAGCTCGGCCATCGCCCGCCTGGCACCGTCGAGGTCGTTGTTGGAGAGGTACGCGTTGGCGATCCACTGCATCTGGGCGTAGCTGGTCGGCGCCAGCGCCTGCAGCTCCTTGGCTGTCGCCAGCGCCTCCGGATACTGTCCGATGTAGATCTGCGCGCGGATCAGCGAACCGAGGTTTCCCTTGTCGAGCGGATCGATCTCCCGGGCCCTCGCGAGCTTCTCGAACATCGCCTGATAGTTGCCGTCGTCGAGGTCGTATGCGGCCATGGTGCGAAGCGCCGAGATCAGCTTGGGGTCGAGCCGGTAGGCCTCCTCCGCTTCGCGCCGCGCCGCGGCCTGATCGCGCGTCACGCCACCGTAGTAGTTGCTGGCCACCATGTGGGCAATGGCGGAATCGGGCGCCAACGCGAGGGTCTTTTCCATCGCCTCCCGTGCCCGGCGTGCCACCACCGGATCGCGGGTTCCGCTGCCGAACTGGTTGGCGAGTGCCACCGCCAGGTGACCCCACGCCTGGAAGAAGTTGGAGTCGAGCGCCACCGCCCGCTCCATCAGTGCGGCCTTCTCGCGTGATGCGCCGGCGCTAACTTGGACGATCGCCTTTCCCTTGAGGAAGAGGTCGTAGGCCTCGGCGTTGTCGGTCGGCCGGCCGGCGAGATCCTCCTGCTCCCTCCCTCCGAGTGCCGCGCCGAGGGCCCCGGCCACGCGCGTGGCGATCTGGCCCTGCACGGCGAACGGGTCACTCACGTCGCCGTCGAAGGAGTCGCGCCAGGTGACCTGCCCGGTCTGGCCGTTCACCAGTTCCGTGGTGACGCGGAACTCCTTGGTGCCGCTGGCCCCGGTGGCCCAGCGGATCCGCCCCATCAGCACGTGATCCACGCGCAGCTCTCGGGCGATCTCCTGCGCGGTCTTGGTGGTGCCGCGATACTGGTCGGCCGAGGCCGACGCGATCACGGTGAATTGGTCGAGGCGCGTGAGCCGGTCGCGGAGCTCATCCACGATCCCGTCGGCGAAGTACGCATCCTCCTCGGCGCCCTGGTTCTCGAAGGGCAGCACCGCGACGGCGCGGGAGGGCTCGCCACCCCCGCCGAGGAGCTTCATGGTGATGGCGCCGAGGGCGACCACGGCGACTGCGGCAGCGGCAATCATCCACGCACGGGGTCGCGAGTCGCGGGTCGCGGGTCGCGAGACCGTCGCCCGTTGCCCGTCGCCCGTCGCTGCGCCCTCCAGGGCGTCCGCCATCTCCGTCGCCGTGGCGTACCGGTCGGCCGGCGCTTTGGCCAGCGCCTTCTGCACCGCGGTGTCCACGGCTGCCGGCACGGCGCCGCGCACCTTGGTGAGCGGCCGCGCCTCCTCGGTGATGCTCCGGGTGATGATCGCCTGGGCGGTGGGGCCGGTGAACGGCGGCTCGCCGGCCAGCATCTCGTAGAGCACGCAGCCCAGCGCGTAGATGTCGGTGCGACCGTCGAGGTTGGGTTCGCCGCTCGCCTGTTCGGGACTCATGTAGGCCGGCGTGCCGATGGCGAGGCCGGTCTTGGTGAGGGCGCCGGCGTCGCTCGTGGCCCGCGCGATGCCGAAGTCGGCCACCAGCGCGTGCCCCTCGTGGATCAGGATGTTGGCCGGCTTGATGTCGCGGTGGATGATGCCGCGCTTGTGGGCATAGGCGAGCGCCTCCGCCACCTCGCGCGTCAGGCGCAGCGCCTCGGCCACCGGGAGCTGCTTCTCGCGGTTGAGGCGGGCCGGGAGCGACTCGCCCTCGACGAGCGGCATGACGTAGTAGAGCACCCCGCCGTCGGCGCCCGAATCGTGCACCGGCAGGATGTTGGGGTGGCTCAGCTTGGCGGCGATCTCCACTTCGCGCAGGAAGCGGTCGGCGCCGAGGGTCTCCGCCAGCTCGGGGCGCATCACCTTGACGGCCACCTTGCGATGGTGCTTCAAGTCCTCGGCCAGGTACACCGTGGCCATCCCGCCCTCGCCCAGCACCCGTTCGATCCGGTAGTGCGCCGCCAGCGCGGCGCGGACCCGGTTCACCTCGATCGCCCCGGTGGGCATGGTGCGCGACGGCACCCCCGGTTCGGTGGGGGTGGGGGTGCCGCAGTGGAGGCAGAACAGCGCCTCCGCCGGCAACGGGGTCTGGCAGTTGGCGCACGACCGGGCGTCGGGCACGGGTGTCCTGGGAAGGTGTGGGAGGAGACCGGGGAAGATACTGCGAGATGTCACCCCGAGGGAGCGAAGCGACCGAGGGGAAGCAACTCGCCCGCAGGATGGGACTCTTCCGCTCGCTTCCCCCTCGCTGCGCTCGGGACAAGGCTCGGGGTGAAAGGCCCGGGGTGACAGTCTCGATGACGCCCCCGCCGCCCTCCCTGCGCACGGTATCAGGTAGCCCGCCCCGTCGGCGGGCGCTTTCCCGTGCAAGGGGGTTGGGCATGCTGGCGAGTCTCCGCGGTCGGCGGGTCGTGATGGTGGGTGTAGCGCTCCTCGTGGCCTGTGGCGGTGGCGGCAGCACCGGCCCCGACGACGATGACGACGATGACAACAACGGCGGGGGGAACGGGAACCCCCTGTTCACCGCGACCGTCGACGGCGCGCCGTTCACGGCGAGCGCCGGCGCCGGCTCGATCCTGGCGATCCAGCACGCGCCCAAGAGCGGCGGCTATCTCGTCTCCGGGCAGAGTGGCACGGGCACCATCCTCCTCACGCTCAACTACATCACCGGGCCGGGGACATTCCCCCTCGGCGTGGACGCGGTGACGGTCCCCGGCGGCTTCGCGGGGATCACCACCTCCGTGGGCGGATGGACCACGCCCATCTCCGGTGCCGCGGGGACGGTGACGATCACCGCGCTCACTCCGACGCGCATCGCGGGGACGTTCTCGTTCACGGGCTCGCTCACGACCGGCGGTGCCACCGGGACGAAGACCGTGACGGCGGGGCAGTTCGACGCGCCGATGGCGGCCAACTCGCCGATCGCCGTGCTCACCGACTCGATGGGGAGCACCATGGCGATGTCGCTCGGCGGACAGGCGTGGAACGCGGCGATCGTGTCGGGGCAGACCACGCAGACGCACATGGCGCTGTCGGGGATCAACAACCTCCAGACGATGATCTTCACGATCCCCAAGCCGACCGCCACCGGGACCTACCAGTTGAGCAACCAACCCGGCTCGATCCTGATGGCGTGGGATCCCAACGCGGTGGCCCCCGCGGGTGCCCGCTGCTGCTACGGGGTGCTCGGCGACGTGGGCACGCTCACGATCACGCACCTGTCCACGACCCGCGTGCGCGGGTCGGTGACCGCCACGCTGACCGCGCAACCCGGCACCGCGGCGAGCGGGACGCTCACGGTATCGGGTGGGACGTTCAACATCGGGCTGTATCACAATCCGTAGGGGCGACGGGCGAGGGGCGACGGGGGACGGGGGACGGGGGATGGGCGACGGGCGAGGCCCCGTGTGCGCTCGCGGGTGAACCCGCGGCTCGGCTGATGTCGCTGAAGCGACCTCGGGTTCGGTCGGTTTCCCGACATCCGCCGAGGCGTCGCTTGAGCGAGGAAATGGCAGTATCCTATGCCCCCCCCGTCACCCCGACCGCGTCGGCGCGGGCAGGAGGATCCGATGGAACGCAGCGGCATTGTGGCGGTGTTGCTGCTCGCGGCAGGGTGTGCGACTGGTGAACCGGTCGTACCTCCTCCCGGCCCCCCTCCGCCACCGCCCCCGCCGCCGGGGCCGACGATCGCCGGCAGCTGGACCTTCCAGTGGCAGGTGGTGGTGGAGACCGGCATCTGCAACGACCTGGGCGAGATCTCGAGCGAGACCATCACGCTCACGCAATCCGGTGCTGCTGCGCCGTTCACCGTCAGCGCGCGGGGCTTCCTGGGCTCGAGCAACAACCAGGTGACCGGGACGATGAACGCCCAGCGCGCGATTGCGCTCACCGGATCGTACGCCGAGGGCGGCGGCACGACGGCGTCGGTGTATGCGCTCACGTGGGACGGGCAGAACGCGATCACCGGCACCGAGACGTGGACCTGGACCGGCGGCGCGGGGAGCTGCCCCAACGCGCAGTCGACGGTGACCGCTACGCGGAACTGACGGGGCAGAACAGGAGGAGGGTGGCATGGCGACGGCGACCAGTGAGGCAGTGGCACGCGGCTTCTTCGAGGCACAGGATCGCATGCGCGGCGGCCCCGATCCCGATCTCTGCGCCCCGGACTATGTGGCCCGCCTGGCGAGCATCCCGCCGATGACGCTGGCCGACCATCAGGGGTTTGCCACGGCGTTCTATGGCGGCTTCCCCGACCTGGTGCACGCGATCGACGAGACGTTCGCCCAGGGCGTCAGGGTGGTGGTGCGGTTCACGCTGCGCGGCACCCATCGGGGCGAGTTCCTGGGCATCCCCGCGACCAACAAGGTGATCGACGTCGGCGCGATCGCGATCGTGACGGTGCGCGATGGCAGGGTCGCGGAGATCAGGGGCGAGTTCGACCAGCTCGGGATGATGCGGCAGTTGGGGGTGGTGGCGTGAGCCGGTGCGGGGGGAGGGTCCTCGCTCGCGGGTAATCCCGCCGCCGCTGCGCGGGGCGGGACAGGCCCCGCGGCTCGGCTGATGTCGCTGAAGCGACGTCGGGGCGTCGCTTCAGCGACGAGCAATCACCCGCGCCCGCCCTACGGCTTCCTGCAGCGCGTGAGCGCCTGCGTGAGCACCTCCATCGAGGTCTGCGAGGAAAGCTCGCGCTTGGCGATCGAGTCGGTCAGCATCGTGACATGCACGTCGGCGAAACAGGCGCAGTCGTTGCGCTCCGCGTCACACTCCTGGAGCTTCTGCGCGCGAATCTTGGCGGGGTCCCGATAGGAAAGTTCCCGGGAGATCGCCATCTGGACGAAGCTCGTGGGCTGCACGAAGTCCTCCGCAGACCTGTTCGCCGTGAACCAGCGTGCGGCGTCGCAGGCAGTGCCCGGCATTCCGGGGTATCTGTCGGCGATGCGCCGCATGTCCACCGTATCCCTTGGCTGCGGGGAGCTCGCGCGGCTGCAGAGCTGATCGAGGCTCGCTTGCATGGTCGCCAGCGCCTGCCGCTGCAGCCGGTCTTCGGCGGCCAGGTAGGACGCCATCATCCGATCGCAGTCGAAGATCGAGCGCCCCAACCCCTCGTCACACTCCTTGCGCACCATCTGGTGGTTGAGGGCGCGGGCGGAGTCGGGTGAGAGCTGCTGGCCCAGGGCCGGGGAAGACCCCGCCAAGGTGGCAAGCAGCGGCAGCGCGAACGCAAGGCGGGTCACGGGGAGTCCGGGGGCCGGGGGAGCGACAAGTCTACTCGCGGGCGGTGAATCATCAACACGAACCGAGGCCCTACCGGACCCTCGGCACCGAGAACCGGTACGAGACCATCTCATCGCCGCCCGGCGTGGGATGCTGTTCCACCGTGAAGACGGTGTTTCCCGAGTCGGCCACGATCTGCATCTCGCCGACGCAACCGTGATGGCACCGGCCGCGCATCCTGCCGAGCAGGGCCCAGGAGTCGGTTGACCAGGCTTGCAGGTGGAAGTCGGGACCGCCGGGGATGAGCGTGAGCTGGTAGATGATGGGTCGCGCCGGATCGAAGGCCACGCCGCGCACGGGCCCCATGTCCGACGCGAGGTGACGCACGACGGTGCCGCTCACCGCATCTCGGATCGTGGTCCCGCCGATGAGGTGCACGGCGCTCCCCTCGGCAAGTGCCAGGAGTGCCCCATCAGGGGAGAAGCCAGCCGAGGCCACGACGGCCGCCTCGAGCGTGAACGCCGGATCACCCTCGGGGGCCCGCAGCACCGGAATCTCGTTCGAACCGTTGGGATCGGGTCCGCTCACCACGCCGCGTGAGCCCACGATCGCGACGCGATCGCCGCTCGGCGAGACCAGCGTCCGTGTCACGTGCTCGAGGAAGAGCGTGCGCTCCGGCACGTAGCCGTTGCCGTTTCGGCGCAACACTTGTCCGGCGGTGGCGTTGAACGCGACGAGGCGATCGGATCCGAGTGCGGCGTACGATTGCGCTGATCCGGAACCGGTGAAGGGAAGCGTCTCGAGAAGGCGTGGCGCAGGGCGGAGGCTCCAGCGCTCGAGTGGTCCGCCGGGCGTACTCCGGAACAGCCAGGTGTCGGGATCGGGCGTGGGTCCCGGGGCCAGCATCTGGTGGGGGATCGGCCGCTCCGGCACCGTGGCGCGCGCGGCCCCGTTGAACTCGTTCCACGGGAGGTAGGTCGCGTACCAGTCGGTCGCGGCGATCAGCAGCCGGCCGGAGCCCACCGGATACGCTGGCGAATGCAGGTAGCCCGGGGGGAAGTTCCACCAGACAGATGCGTGCGCGGTGGGGCCGTGGATCGTGATCGGCGCGAGCAGGGTGTCACTCCCCAGGTACGTCACGCGGGGGGTGTGGACGATGCCGCGCGTGGTGGGCGGGAAGTCGCCCACGAGGGTGGAGTCGTCGAGGTAGACCATGCTCACCTCGACCTGGTTCGAGAGGACCAGTCTCGCGTCGAGCGGCCGCGCCCCCGTACCCCGCATGCGTACCGTGAACGGCGCGCCGGCCCAGTGTGCGCTTCCGCCCTCGAGGGAGAGGGTGGGGAGTGCCGTCGCCACCGCGTCTGGCGTCGGGGTGGTGCCGGGGTCGGCGCAGGCGAGGAGGGTGAGGGCGAGGGGCGCGATCCGGGGGGTCATGGAGTCACGACCCCGGGGGAGGGGGGTGGGGTCACCCCTGCCGGCGCACCGCTCACTCCCACAGAAACTCTCGCAGCCGCTCGAACTCGCCTGCATCGGCCCTCCGCAGCGCCTCGAGGTAGTGCCGTCGCGTGTCCGCCGCGGGAAGGGACGCCCCCCACGTCGGAAGCGGCACGGCGCGGGCGCGTGCGAGAAGATCCGTCGCGAGTCGACTCCAGCGGCCATTGCCGTTGGGGAAGGGATGAATCACGACCAGCCGGTGGTGCCACCGTGCGAGCATCTCCTCGTGCGACCAGGTCTCCTCGTCGATCCACGTGCGGGCATCGGCGATCGCTTCGTGCAGCGCCGTCACGATCGTGGGCCAGGGCACACCGATGTTCGTATTGGTGCGGCGATAGCTCCCCGCCCAACGCCAGGTTGCCCCGAACATTCGGCGGTGGAGCTCGCGCAGGAAGGACTCGTCGAGAACGCGAGGGAGGGGAAGCGGTCGCCGTCGGTCGAGCGCCCACGAGCGCGCCGCCGCGATGCCGACCTGTTCCCAGGCGTTGAGGTCATCGCGCGTGCGGATGCCGGCGGGGATCAGCGCATCGGCATCGTCCGGTTCGATCGGTGTCGCCCCTTCAGCGTCGTCCTGGTGCATCCCACATCCACGCCGGACGGGAACGCGCCAGCTCGGCGGCAAGCTCGTCGACCTGCCGCTGCTGTTCCACATGTGGCACCTGCTGGTTCTCGAGTCGCATCGTCTGCTCCACCTCCGCCAGTCGGGCTGTCGCGGCGATCCGGGCCTGCCGCTCCACGATCGCCGCAAATGATCCGCCGCGCGGCACGAACGCGTACACCACGTCGCATTCCAGCGCGTCGGCGACGCGCCGGAGCGAGGCCAGGGTGACGGCGCCGGTCGCCTCCCGTTGCTGGACCCGGGTGACCTGGGCTGGGGCGACGCCGAGTCGGGCGGCGAGGGTTCGGGCGGGGATGCCGAGGGCATGGATGACGGCGGCGATCCACCCACCCTTGGCGTCCGGCCCAGGGTTGAGCGCGCGAAACGGCATGACGCCGGCGTCCAACTGCTGGATTTCCAAGGACTTGGACACTTGCTCCTCCCGAGCGGTGGCCGGATGGAGCGCACAGAGATTGGCGAGAATTGCTCCAAAGGGCAATTCTACGATACCTAGGATTGCTCTATGGGGCAATATGGATGGCCCGAGGGAGGTTCCTCGTCGCGAACGCGACACTGGTCCGAGCGGTTGTCACCCCGAGCGCAGCGAGGGGAAGGCCCCTGCCCTTACGCCGATGTCCCCCCGAGCGCAGCGAGGGGAGGATTCCCGCCCATGGGCAAGGGCACTTCCCCTCGCTACGCTCGGGGTGACGGCTCCTTCGGGGTGACAGGCCCGCCTGCGTGACGGGCCTACGGCGCCCCCAGCTCCACCGCCGGTGCCGCCCCACTGAGCCCCGTGGCCGGGAGCCCCAGCAGCCGGAGGATCGTGGGCGCCACCTGGGCCTGGGTCATCGGGTCGGCCACCACGCCGCGCGGGGCGACGCCGGCGCCGGCGGCGAGGAACCACCAGCGTGCCGCGTTGGGCACGTCACGGCCGTGATCGGTCCAGTCGCGGGCGGTGGCGCCGCGGCCGTGGTCGGTGGTGATGATGATGGTGGTGGCGTCGCGGAGCGCGGGGTCGGCCCAGACCGCGTGCATCAGTTCGGAGAGCATGCGGTCGAGGTCGTGCAGCATGGCGAGGTAGCGATCGTAGCGGCGCGCGTGCGCGTCCACGTCGGGCTCGCCGTAGCCGATGTGGAGCAGGGTGGGGCGGAACTTCACCAGCCAGGCGAGCGCCAGCTCGTGGGTGAAGGTGTCGTGGCGGAGGGTGCGGTCGTCGTGCCGGGTGCGGGATTCAATCTCCGCCAGGCGCACCAGGCGCGGGTCGTCCTGGAGCTGGCTGGGGAGCGGCTCGAACGGCCCCTGCGACACGAAGGAGCCGCCCCGGGTGGCGGTGAGGCGGGCCTGGGTGGTCCAGGAGGTGAAGGCGGCCACGCCCGTGTAGGGGCGATCCCTCGCTGCGCTCGGGACAGGCGCCCTTGCCTCGCCCGCGGTCGCGTCTCGCACGATCTCGAACACGGTCCGGTGGCTGTACCGCCGATCGTCGTTGGAGGTCACGTCGGCGCGGGCGGCGCCGGTGAAGAGTTCGGTGTAGCCGGGGCCGGAGAAGTTGAGTCCGTTGGTCACCCGCACGTTCTGGCCCCGGCCGTAGAGCACGCCGGCCGGCACGAGGGTGTCCCAGACGAACGGCATCACCGCGCGCCGGCGTTCCTCCGGGGTGTCGCGCCACCAGCGGGCGCGGAACGCCGAGGTGTCGGTGATGCCGGCGAGCTTGGGGTCGGCCATCACGATCGGGTCGGCGCCGCCGAAGAGGTCCTCGGGCCGGACGCCGTCGATGGTGATGAAGAGGATGTGGCGGGACTGGGCCGTGACACCCTGAGGGGGCGGAGCGACCGAGGGGGACGGACCCTGCCCGTGCAGGGGGGCCGAGATCAGGGCGAGGCAGAGGAGGGTGCGGAGCATACGGATAATGTAGGGGCGATCCCTCGCTGCGCTCGGGACGGGCTGCCCCGCGTCGCCCGTGCTGGATGGTCACGACCCAAACCGCCGCACCCCGGATCAGCGGAGTGCGGCGGTGTCCTTTCCCTGACTGAGCGCGGCTCAGACTACCCACCGGCGGCGATCAGTTCCCGAGCCGGAACCCCGCCGAGAGGAACGGACCCGAGTGCGTCAATGAAACGGCCTGGGGCAGCTCCTTCTCGTCGATGGGGGTCAGTCGCCAGCCGATCGCCGCAAAGGCCGGCACCCGGTATCGCTGGATGAACTTGTAGAGTAGCGCAACCTCGGCATCGTGCCCTCGATAGGTCAGTTGCGTGCCATTCTCTCCATCGCCCTTGCTGAAGTGCGCACCGGCACCGAGGGAGACGTCGAGCCCGCTTCCCCCGAGCTCCCACTGGGCCCGCAGGCCCACGCGTCCAAAGGACTCAAGCTCGTCGCTGCCGCTCCCGGGAACGGTGCGTTGCAGCAAGCCGAACTCGCCGGAGAGCCGTCGCGTCCCCAGGAGCAGCCTTGCCTCCCGGCTCCCCAGATCCACTTCAGGTCCTCCGCCGACCGCCGGGGTGGCACTCATGCTCCGAAGAAGGATCCCCACCCCGTCGACCCGCGCGAGCAATTCCAGGCCGCCACCGCCTCCCGTGAGCGCTTCCGGGGCACCTGCCCCTGCGACGTGGTTGCCGCTCCCCGAGAGCAGCATTCCACCAAGCCGCAGCTCCCCGCGGTAGGCGTCCCTGGGATCGTCCTGGGCGTACGCGGACGGGGCGATCAGGAGAGCCAGGCCGGCCAGTAGACGGATGCTCACGGGGCCTCCAGCGAGAAGATGGCATGGCCGAGGTAGTTCCGCGCCCACGTGTCGTTCTCCTCGAGGAGTCTCTGTCGCTCCGAGGCCCACTTGTCGTAGAGCGCCTGATTGTGGAGCACGTTCTGGGGAATCACGCGTCCGCGGTCGAGCACCCAACTGAGGGCCGCCGTCGACACCCCCAAGCCGACCCCCCATGCCACATGATTGCCCTGTCGTCCTCCGTCGAGCCCCTCGGGCTGGCGTACCGTCCCGGCGAGAATCGTGAAGCTGCCGACGAGCAAGCCGGACGCAACCGAGGTGGCGCGCGCCGGCCGCGTTCGCGTCACGAGCACCCCCGTGCTGTCCCACTGCTCGGCGACGCGATGCAGCGGAAGTGGCGGCGTGTGCAGCACGGTGCGCAGCTGGTGGGTCAGGATCTCTCCAGACGTGGGGTCCTGCACCGTGATCTCGAGGCGATACACCCCCGACGCCAGCCTCGGTACCTCGCCCATCACGGGTTGGAAGCCGAGTTCCGCACGAGCGGTCGGCCCCGCGGAGTCATACAACGCCACCCCTGAGGCGCTGTTGAGGGGTCGAATCGTCAGGCGGTAGATCGCCGCCCGTGTGGCGACAACCTCGACCGTGACCCGCGCATCGAATCCCCGGATGGGCACCGAATCCCGAAGCCTGACCGCGCTGCCGAACGTGGTGCTGCGAGCAATCGTGAGCATCGAGTCGAGGCCGGCCCACGTGATCGCGATGGGAAGTCGCGCCTCCGGCGCGATCTGGATCAGCGCACGCAGCGCTTCCATCGCCCGTTCAGGCTGCTGATCGACTCGGCTTGCCGGAAAGCGCGCCGCTGCGGCGAGCTGGTATGCCTGGATCCGATGCGCGCGGCCGAGACCCGGAACGGTGAGGACGACCGCGGCGACAGAGTCCGCACTTCGCCACTCGAGATCCTCCAGATGGCGTCGCCCCAAGTCAATCATGTCCTGAACCGGATCGCGTGCAGCCTGTGCGCTCAGCGCGAACCCTATGCCTGGGCCTCCGCTTGCCATTGTCGCGAGCAGCGCGATCCACGGTCTCATCCGGGACTCCTTGGGTAGTGAGCGTGCGCTAGCTGTCCGGGCAGTCGGCGGATCGGTGCAGCGGTTTCAACTCGCCGGGAGACAGCGTCACCACATCCTCGCGGGGCCGACATCCTGTGCGGTTGTTGATCAAGGTCAACGACACGCGCCCCGCGGGGACCTCGATGTTCTGGTACTCGGTTGTCAGGAGGTACGGTGTTGAGGAGCCATTGATGTACAGGAACGTCCCCGCCAGTGGAGAGGCGATCCGCAGCGTCGCGGTCGTCCGCGCCGGGACCACTGCCGAGTCGCTCTCCAGGGACGGGGACATCGCGCTTGAGTCATCACCAGCGGGCGCTGCACTGCCAGACCCCTGGACTGGGGTGTCGAGCCCTCCCTCCGCCTCGCGAGAGACCGGAGCGCGGCGTGTTTCTGGCAGTGGAGCCGGCGGTGGAGGCGGAACAGGGACCACGGTCAGGTCCGCCGAGTCTGACACAAGAGAATCCGGCACCGTCAATTGACCGTCAATCGGAGGCTCTGTGGTGCCGGGTGGCTCTCGGTTGCTGAGTTGGCTCGTGGCGAATGCCAGCAAGCCGATGGCGACCCCTCCTGCAGCGATCACGCTCCTGCGCCTGCTGCGCTGTCGTCGGGTCGCCCCGGTGCCGTGCATGTAATGCGATCGTCCGCTCACCGCGATCTCTTCGGCGATTCGTTGCACCGCCTTCAGGTCCGACCACCGATCCGCGGGATCCGGGGCGAGCATCCGCTGTACCAGCAGGTCGACATCGACCGGCAGGTCGGGGCGCTCGGTCAGCATGGAAGGCACGGGCACCCGCAGGCGCTCGAGCGCTGCCGGTCCCGCCCCTTCCGACGTGAACGGCTGCTTCCCCATCAATCCCTCGTACGCCACCACCCCGAGCGAGTATTGATCGGTGGCGCCCGTCACCTCCTGCGCCATCAGCTGTTCCGGGCTCATGTAGGCCACGGTGCCCAGCGTGACCCCGGTTTCGGTCAGGGTCGTGCGGCCGAGGATCTTGGCGATCCCGAAATCGGTCATGATGAGGTGATCCTGCGATCCCGCGAGCATCATGTTCGACGGCTTGATGTCGCGGTGGATCACGCCCATCGCGTGCGCCGAGGCGAGCGCGCTGGCGGCCTGGGCCACGAGGCGAAGGAGACGCGGCCACTCGACGGGGCCCTTCGCGAACAGGTCCTGCAGGGTGCCGCCATCGATGTAGTCCATCTCGAACCACATCAGGTCGGGGTCTTCGCCCCGGGCGTGAATCGCGACGATATGCGGGTGGGTCAACCGGGCGATCGCCAGCGCTTCGGTGCGGAACCGCTGCGTGATATCGGGATCGATGATGCGGTCCGGTCGGAGGACCTTGAGGGCGACCGGGCGGCCCAGCTCCAGGTTCTCCGCCTTGTAGACCACGGCCATGCCGCCGAATCCGAGCTCCTGGTCGATCCGGAATCGACCGCCAAGCCTGGATTCGAGGGTTGCGCGCAACAGTTCGCGGGCGGTCTGCAAGGGGATGCGACCTCGGGGGGCCTGTCGGGACGGTGTCGACTAGGGTACGGCCGATTCGGGGATCGCGCCAGCGGGGGCGGCAGGTTGTCGGTGAGCCTGCCCCTGGCCGCCTCCGCAGGAGATCTCCCTGCAAACCCCGGTGGTCCCGATCGAATGCCGGGCGGGGCCAGCTATGATGGAATCCTCCCCGCACCGCACGACCACTTGCAGCCCGGCGTGGTGCATTGGGATGCCCCCGCTGGAGGACCCCGTGATGGCCCCGCTCTGCACCACGGCTGCCCTCGCCCTCTCCGGCACGATCCTGGGCGTCGACGGCCAGATCACCGACTTCACCGCACGGCCGCACGGGGTGCGGGGACATCCGGCAGCGAGCGCTCGCCACCCGGGCTACGGCTTGCCCGATCCCTAGGTGTCGTTGGGCGGGGGCGGTGTGGCTGAGGCGTTCGGAGAACGTGCACCCTCGCACCGTCATACCTTCACCGCACGATAGTCCTGAAATGGAGCCAGCATTGAGCAGCGTTGCGGCGAAAGTCAATGCCATTCCCCAGGTCCTCCTGCACATCCCCCACGCATCGACGGTGATTCCGTCGGACGTTCGCGACCAGTTCGTCCTGAGCGAGGCGGAGCTTGCCCACGAGCTGGTGCGGATGACCGACTGGCACACGGACGTCCTGTTTACTCCGCCCGACGCGCGGTTCGAGGCGGTCGAGTTCCCGGTGAGTCGCCTGGTGCTCGATCCCGAGCGCTTCGAGGATGACACGCTCGAGGTGATGGCCGATCGCGGGATGGGAGTGATCTACACGCAGACGTCGCTCCGCACGCCACTCCGGAGGGCGATCAGCGGCGCGGAGCGCCAGCAGCTCCTCGACTGGCACTTCCATCCGCACCACGCGCGACTCACGGCGGCGTGCGAACGCGCGCTCGAGGCCCATGGCACGGCACTGGTCATCGATTGCCATTCATTCGCCTCGCGCCCCCTCCCCTACGAGCTCGACCAGGATCCCGACCGACCGGACATCTGCCTCGGCACCGACGCGTTTCATACCCCACCTGACCTGCGCGACCGCGTGCGCGCGGCATTCGAGCGGTCCGGGTGGTCGGTGGCGATCGATCGGCCGTTCGCGGGCGCGCTGGTGCCGATGCGGCACTGTCGACGCGACGCACGGCTGCAGGCGCTGATGATCGAGGTGAATCGGGGGCTGTACCTGGAGGAGGGGAGTGGGGAGCGGGGGGAAGGGTTCGGGGAGGTGGCGGGCTCGCTGCGAGGTGTACTCCTTGAGTTGACGGATGGCCTGCCAGTAGTGTGAGTCGGATCGGTCTCCGGTGGTCGCTCGCCCCTGAGGATTGCCCGGCCTCGGGGGCGGTCGCTTCTCGGGGGAACCTCAATGTCACACCCCCATCCGATGTTCATCTGGGGCCGGACCGGGAGACTGCACACTTCGACCGTGGCTGTTCCCCACGGCAGGGGGTATCTGTATCAGGGGAAGACCGGACCAGATGCTCGCATTCTGAACTCAGGGAATGGCATGACCGACCCTACCACCTCCCGCCGCCTCGGCTCGATCATCGGCCTCGCCGTGGGCGATGCCGTGGGCACCACGGTCGAGTTCCAGGCGGCGGGGTCGTTCGCGCCGCTCACCGACATGGTGGGTGGCGGCCCGTTCGACCTCCCGGCCGGAGCCTGGACCGACGACACGTCGATGGCGCTCTGCCTGGCGGAGTCGCTGGTGGAGTGCGGAGGGTTCGATGCCGCCGACCAGATGCGCCGCTACGTGCGCTGGTGGCGCGAGGGACACTGGAGCAGCACGGGCGAATGCTTCGACATCGGCATCACCACGCGCCACGCGCTGGCCCGCTTCGAGGTGACCGGCGACCCATGGAGCGGGTCGGATGATCCGAAGGCCGCCGGGAACGGCTCGGTGATGCGGCTGGCTCCCGTGGTGGCGTGGGCGGCCCACGATACTGTGGCTGCGGTGCAACACGCGCGGGCCTCCTCGCGCACCACGCACGCGGCACAGGAGTGCCTTGACGGGTGCGAGCTGCTGGCACGGCTGCTGCTGCGCGGGTATCGGGGCGAAGACGTCTCGGCGCCGCTCACGGACGCCCCCGACGACTGGTCGCCGGGGCTCCGTGGCGTCGCTGCCTTGGACGGCGCACCGGGCGATGCCCCCGCGTGGCGCCCCTCGGGCTACGTGGTCGACACGCTGGGATGCGCACGCTGGTGCGTGGCCCGTGCGAGCGACTTCCGTGAGGCGATCCTGCTCGCCGCCAACCTCGGCGGCGACGCCGACACGATTGCCGCGGTGGCGGGACAGCTCGCCGGCGCACGATGGGGATTCGAGGCGATTCCAACCGAGTGGGTGGAGCGGTTGGCGAGGGGGGATGAGGTGATCGGGTTGACGAAGAGGGTGGTCGAGTGATCGGCGCCATCGCCGGTGACATCGTTGGGTCGAGGTTCGAGTGGCAACCGCACAAGAGCGACGGAGTTCGAGCTCTTCGTTCCTGGCTGTCACTTCACCGACGACACGGTGCTCACGATCGCGACCGCCGAGGCACTGCTGACTGACGGGGATTTCGGCGCGGCGTATCATCGGTGGGGGAACCGGTATCCCGGTGTCGGCTACGGCGGAACCTTCCGCAAGTGGCTTGCGAGCAGCGCCCCCAAGCCGTACAACAGTTGGGGCAATGGCATCGGCGATGCGGGTGGGTCCGGTGGCGTGGGCGGCGACCAGCGAGGCGGAGGTGCTGGAGCTGGCGCGGGAGACCGCCCTGCCCACCCACAACCGCGAACGGGGCATCGTCGGTGCGCAGGCAGTGGCGCTGGCCATCTGGCTGGCTCGACAGGGTGCCACGAAGGACGCGGTGCGGCAGAAGGTGGCGGCGCTGTCGGGCTACGACCTCGACCGCACCGTCGCCGAGATCCGTCCGGGGTACCGGTTCCAGGTGGGCTGCGACCTGTCGGTGCCGGAAGCGATCATCTGCGCGCTCGAGGCCGATTCGTGGGAGGGCGCGGTGCGGCTCGCGGTATCGCTCGGCGGTGACGCGGACACGCAGGCGGCGATCGCGGGTGGGATCGCGGAGGGGTGGTGGGGGGCCGCTCGGGACGTGCGAGTAGCGGCGTTGGGGCGGTTGACATCGGAGATGCAGGGTGTGGCCACTGCATTCGAGGCAGCTCTGAGTAGTGCCTCGACATGACGGTGGCGCGCGAGTTCATCGATGTGATCATTCCGATCCGGCACATCGAGCGAGTTCATCCCGGTGGTCCTGTCGGGTATTGTGGTAACCACCGCGCCGCTTTCGGTGGGCGGCTCTGGCATGACGGTGTGATCCTGCGCGATGATGCGATGGGGTCTCAGGACATCAAATCCCTCGTCGAGGAGTGCGAGCCGCTCGGCCTCGCCTCGATGGCGGATGTCGGTGGCCGAACGGTCTGGAACGAGCCCTGCGCTGTTACATCCCCGCCTTGCCGCCCCACCGCTTGGTGTGAGTGGCTCCGAATGCGGCCTGAGCGTAGCGGGGTGTACCATACAGGGCACGAGGACGCGCCGTCCGTGAATCGGCACGTCATGAGGGAGTTACGTCCACTAGGATCGACGGGCGCCCCGGTGGTCAACGCTTTCAAGGATGGGAGTACGACCCGATGAGTCGGCACTTTCGGCGTATGGGACCCGAGACCGAGTGGCGGCAAGCACGTTCAGCGCTCACGGGAGATTATCGGCTACTTGTAGAGACCCCAATGACGCCGGTAGGGACAACTCCCTTCGCTCCGAACCCGAAGGTCATCTCCCTGGCCGGATCGACCTGTCAATGAGCGAGCTTTCGATTGCACTGCGCCTGTTCTTCCAGGCCCTTCCACCCGAAATTCGCATCCTCTCCATTGTCATCGCGGCGTGGTTCCTTGGGATGAGTCTTTGGGCAGGTGTCGGGGTGATCCGTGCGCGTCTGAGGATGCAGGCAATCGTCAGGGCTCTCGGATCTGTTGAGCAACTCCCCATGTCCCAGCGAGAACATGGACTCTCTCTCGGGGGTAGTGCGTCGCTGCGCGAAGCCTTGAGTGCATATGAGGCAACGCCTTGGTGGGAGGCCGTGAAGGCCACAATGGTTGAGTATGACACGGGTGTACCGCGCACGATTGAGCCAATGAACGCCCCGGCGCCTTCGAGGCGTGATGTGCAGAATTACACTGGCGTGTTCGTGACCACGCCGCTCGATCAGGTCATTAGCATGGAGCGCCTGGTGGGGACTCCATCATGGCATCGCTTTTACAGATTGGTGCCAGGGGTTACGACCTCGCTGGGCCTGTTCGGTACGTTCTTGGCGTTGTTGCTCGGATTGGCCGGGGTCGAAGTAATGCCGGATTCAACCGTGGTTGGCACTGATGTTCTCATCAATAACCTGTCGGGCAAGTTCTTCACTTCCGTCGGTGCGATCGCGCTGGGAGTGATGGCACTGCTCTTCGAGAGTGTGATTCAGCGATCGCTTGCTGTGGGTCGACACACGGTCGTTGAATCACTGGATCGTCGACTACCGATGCTGACCACGAATCGCCTCCTGGTCGAAATGCACGTGCTGGCGAAGTCTCAGGCAAGGTCCTTGGATAGCATCAATTCAGACTTTGCCCTCGAACTCGGCAATCTCTTCCGCGATTCGGTTGCTCCAGCGATGGCTGCTCAGGTCACCTCATCAATGGCCAGTGAACTGGGTGCCGGCCTCACACCCTTGCTCAAGGAACTGAGAGAGTCGCTTGAGAGACTGACCGAAACAGTCCATCGCCTGGAGTCCTCGAAGCAGGAGTCCGTGGTAGGAGAGGTACGCGCCGTCGTGTCCTCGATCAATGACTCGCTGAACGCGACGCTGAACGCAATGGGTGCCCAGTTCAGAGAGGCCCTCGGTTCCTCGACTCAAGAACAGTTCGGCGATCTCAGGAGAATACTTGAAGGGAGTACGACGGCCCTCGAGGGAATGACCGACTCGTTCCGATCCTTGCGGGACGGCCTGAGCGAGGTGGTGGAGAACGCCAAGTCCGCGACAGCGACTCAGTTCGAAAGTGGTTCAGCTCAGATACAACGAATGCAGGAGATGATGGAGTCCTTGATCGGTGGGCTCCAGAGTTCCGCGACGCACAACGTTTCGGCGGTCTCGGCGGCCCTCTCGGAGGCTGTGGCGGGCCTCTCGAGCCAGATGCTCGAGCTCGGTGTCCAGGTAAGTGCCGCGGTTCGCAACTCCGCAGAGCAGAGTGCGAGCGCCTCGACACGTGCGTTGAGCCAGGCAGAAACCTGGACGAAGCAGACGGGTGACCAGCTTGAACGAATCCTCGCGTCAATGGAGGCAAAGGCCTCCTTGCTTGATTCCGCCGCTATTCGCGTCGGTGAGTCCCGGCTGGCGCTGGAGGAAGGGTTGAGAGGCGCATCATCGGCACTCGAGTCGCTGATCAGTGCTTCAGCGCAAGTCCGCGGGTATACAAAGGATCTGGCCGAGGCCCAAGGCGAATTGTCAGCAGGCCAGCAGGCACAGCGCCAAGTCGCAGATCGTGCGCGGGAACTGTTGGAAGAGGTCCGGGTGATCAATGGGGGCCACCAGTCACTCCTGGCGGAGCAGCAACGACTGCTCAGTGCCTATCAGGCTGCGATGTCCTCCCTCGACGAGGATCTGCAGCAGGTCCTCAGTACGGTCAGCGGGGAGATGCGGAAATACTCGGAGGCAATGCAGCGCAATTTCGAGTCGGTGGTCGAGTATGGCAATACACACATCCCGGAATTCACAGGCACCATCAAGGACGGTACTGCTCAGTTGAGTGAAGGGCTGGAGGAACTCGCAGACGCCATCGAGAAGGCAACCCGACGCATTGGACCGGAGAACGGATGAACGACCCCGTCGGCCACGATACCGCGGCCTCATCCTTCACCGACTTGATGGCCTCGCTCATGGTCATCTTCGTGTTGCTCTTCGTCGTGCAACTGAACAATGCTTCGGCGAAGGGTCGAACTGCCAAGGACGACATCCTGGCCGATCTCAGGAGACAACTCCATCAGGCAGGGCTGGGTGCAGAGGTGCGTGAGGACGAGCGAGATCGCGATGCGATCGTCATCATCATGTCGGATAGCCTCTTGTTTGCCCGAGGCGCGACGGAGATCAACGAAGGGGGAAAGTCCGCACTTCGTACCCTTGTGCCGATTATCGGAGCTGTGGTTTGCGAAGAGACAACCCGCAGAAGCATCCAGACGATTGTCGTTGAGGGACACACTGATTCGACATGGGCAGGGACGCGATCCGGGCCGGTGGGTATGGAAGACGCGAGAGAGCTCAATTTGGAGCTGAGTCAGGGCCGCTCGATGGCGGTGGTCAAGCAGAGTTTGGAGGCCCTTCAAGATCCGACAAGAACCTGCATCCGCAGCCTGATGAGCGCGAGTGGGCGCGGCCAAGAGGAGCTCCTTGGCGGGCTGCGTGGAGATGACGCGCGTCAACGCAGGGTCGTATTCAAGATTCGGGTTGTCACGAACCTGGCAGAGGCTATCTCCGGCTCGATTGACTCGACCGCCGAGGTCAGAGTGGAGCTCCAGCCATGATGAAGGCGTTAACCCTGCTTCGGCGCCTGACCCAGCAGTCTGCGGAGGTCTTCGGCAGCGACTCGGCGCAGGGCACGGCGCCTCATATACTCCTGCGCCCAATGGCTGAAGCGGCATCGCAGTTCCGCGCCGCACGCACGTCAGACCTGGCCCCCCGAAGCCATACGCTTGAAGCTGCAAAGGAGCGCTGGAGCCGATCAGGGTATCGTCTCGACACCAGCTTTCCACTTCGCGAGATTCGCGCACTATGTTCGGAGTACACATTCTTGACTAATGAGCGCTTCCTCGAGGCCCTGCGTGGGCGGCACGACTGTTTGCAGAGGCGGTCGTGCGTAGAATCGCTCATTCGAACCTACTTCGCGAACTGGACACCCGATTCTGGACTTGTCCCGATCGAGGCGTTTCTCCGGCGGACAGTGACCGGATTCCCTGGCACTGGCCCTCGGATCGATCGGTGCAAGCAGGCGCCCGACAAGATCTTCTCTCGCGATGCGGCACAATGGCTTGCTGAGTCGGCGGTCAGGGACTGGATCCCCGTTGTCCACTTTCTAAGCCAGTGGGGCATCTCTCCGGGAACCGGACTCGGAGTGTACACCTGCAACCTTGTCCCCCAAGAGGTTGCCGAGCGCCTCCAGCGTAGGGTGGACACGACAGAGGACCGAAGCCTGAAGACGGCGGTCGATTACTTTTCTGACCACCTCGTGGGGGTGGAGCACGTCACGCCGACAAGGTTGGCTCCACTCGCGATCACACTCATTCGAACGGTCGAGGGAGACACAGATCTGCCGGCCAAAGATCGACTGAAGCACTGCTTTGTGAGTAGTTCGCGATATGGCGATCCGCGTCTGTGGGCCAACGATGCTCGGTGGGCCTACCTTGGGGAAGAGAGCCGCACGATCGTTTCCGGATGGCTATCGGAGGCGTCCCTCGAGTTCTTCTTTCAGCAGGTGCTACCTGACCGGAAGGACCCCCACGGTCGGCGTGAGTTTTGGCGTTCGTATCTTGGCGAGGTGTCGGATTGTCTTGTGGTGCTTTCGAGTGATGATGAGCGACGACTGCGGGATCGCCTGGACCCCGATGTGGTCTTCGGAACGATGGAGGGGAGTTCTGATACCAGCGCTTTCCTCATGAAGTTCAAAGGTTCTACCAATGTGCTGGTCGTCGAGTTCAGCCGCACCGGCAACGCGATTCAGATTCATGATGATGGCCGCTTCACCCAGGCGACTGGAGGTGGTCTTCGCAGGCCAGGTCTCACCTTTCACCATACGAGGGACCTGAAGCGACCCAGGACACTCGTCGAGAAGCTCTCGCACCGAGCACATTGGCAGTTCAAGGCTCGATCGGTCCTCGCCAGCTACGGAATCCGGCCCCGATGACCGAACTTCGCCTACGGGAACTGGCCGGAGGCGGGGAGGTGAGAGCCACTTCCACGCACCTCGAGATTCGCCTCCCTCACCCCTCTTCGGGTTCTGGAGGGCTCTCCGAGGTTCATGAGGATCTTTTGCGCCTCGATTTGGAGGCGCTGACCGAGCAAGGAGTCCTCGCTCCAGTGACAGGAGGCTACAGGGCCGAATGGGAAGATGCGGTCGATGCATTTGATGAGGGCATCGGGCAAGGCGTGCTCGAGGTAGGCGACCCGAATCCCTATCTGCTTCATGTCGGATCTACCGCCGCTCTCGGGCTACCAGACTTCGCCTTCACGATCGCATGGAAAGCAGGACTGCGCACCATCGATGCTGAGCACGCAGGGATGTTCCTGTGGGTGCCCGCACTGGAGCGGTTGGTTCGCCTCGACACTCACACCGCTCGTGTCCTCCTCATCATCGATCGCTTCAACGCGCTTCCGAGAGAGGCACGCTCCCAGGAGGAGATGCTCCGATCTCTTGCGCAAGTCCAAGACGAGTCCGGGAAAGCGGTCGCGTTCCTCAGCGATGCACTTCGAGGGACTCGGGTCATTGTTCCCGATCAACTCGGACTGTCGATGGAGATCGACGACGACGGCAGGCTCACGTTTGTCCCGCTCTGTGCGGGCGTCGACCCTCTGCGGCTCCGCAACTCGTTCATGGCAACCAGAGGGAGGAGGCCGATCTACTCCTTCAAGGACGATGACGGGGTAGACGTCAGGATTGCTTTCGGGCCGAGGCAGCTGGATGTGCTCGAGCGAATGATGGCGGTTCGGCGGATCGCGGGAGAAGAGGCTGAACAGTTGAGAGTGCACCCTGAGGCCGCTTTCGATGGACTACTTGATGTGCTCGATCTCGCGTTCTGGGAGCGGGTGACGGGAATTGGCGAACCACCACGAGCAAGTGTTCCGGGTCAGGGCGAGTCCGAAACAGGATTTCTTGATCGCCCCGTTGCCGAGCATGCGGGCGCGGTCGATCGGAAGGACGGTGAGCCGGCGGACAACGATCCGAGGACCACTACGTCAGAACACGCACCGCGTTCGGGCTCCTACTTGATAGTAGAAACCAACGAGGATTCACCGTTCGTTCCCCGCGCTGCTAGCTCGAGCACGCCTGTTGAGGTTGACGTGCCGGATGATCACGCCCTACCCTCGGCGCTCACAGGCGTCCCGAAGGCACACCAGCGAGAGGCAATTGCGTGGCTCAAGCGGAGTCGCAGGATTGGCCGTCGCGGGGTTCTGCTGGCAGACGATATGGGACTTGGGAAGACGTTCCAGGTGCTGGCCGAGCTTTCCAGCCTGATCGAACGAACCGGCCTGGACCAACGGGTGGACCCGAGGACCGGGCGGCTGCATTGGCGGCCGATCCTGATCGTTGCGCCGCTGATCCTGCTCGATGCGGAGACGTGGCAGAACGACATCAGGCGCTTCTTCGCCCACGACGGCGAGCAGTTTCTGCCGCTCCTCGTGCTTCATGGCCCC
>CAZNOJ010000002.1:86252-89069 GCA_964574665.1 uncultured Gemmatimonadaceae bacterium | reverse complement strand
GCCGCCGCGCCGCGCGAGGTGCGGCGGCTGCTGGTGGCGCCGGGGCTGCGCCGCGGGTTCAACCGCACCGTGGCCGCGCTGCTCCGCGAGACCCCGGTGCTCGGCACCCCCGAGCGGCGACTCGCCTCGGCCGACCTGGCGCTGCGCGATGCGGTGGCCGCCGAGACCGACCTGCTCCTCCAGTCCCGGCTCTCGACGCCCGAGGAGCTGCTGGCCCGGGTGTCGGGGTTGACCGGGCTGGGCGGCGACGAGGCGCGCGACATGGTCACGGCCGTGGGGGAGGATCCGTTCGAGGCACTCGCCGCCGGTCTGGCGCACGAGGGGTGGCAGGGGTGGTTCGCCGAGGAGGGCGGCGACCCGGCGGCGTTCCTGGTGCGGGCCACCCGGTTCGGCGGCCTGGCGGTGCCGCTGGCGCGCTGGGCGGCGCGGGGGGACTAGGCCGGGGGCGGTCCGCGTGCGAGACGGCGGGCGTGAACGCCCGCTTGGGAACGGCCCGGCATCCGTGATATAGCTAGTCGGCTAATCATATCGTCAGAATCTCCGTTCTCGGCCCTCCGTGGCTCCACTCTCCATATGTGGCGCGGCGTCCGCAGAGTGGTAAGTCGGCTACATATCCTTGCCTGCGTCCGGGCGATTCGCGATGTTGGCCGCTTCGCGGTCCCGTCCATCCCTCACCCAGGCCCTTCCCGTGTCCGACACCCCCCCCGTTCCGTCCCGCCTCGAGGCGCTCTACGGCGCCGACACCTTCTCGCGCCAGGTGATGCAGAAGCGGCTGCCCCGGGCCGTGTACAAGTCGCTGCTCCGCACCATTGACCATGGCGACCCGATCGATCCCCAGGTGGCCGACATCGTGGCGGCCACCATGAAGGACTGGGCGGTGGAGCGCGGGGCCACCCATTACACGCACTGGTTCCAGCCGCTCACCGGCCTCACCGCGGAGAAGCACGATTCGCTGGTCTCGCCCGACGGCAGCGGCGGGGTGATCTACAACTTCTCCGGCGCCGACCTGATCCAGAGCGAGCCGGACGCCTCGTCGTTCCCGAGCGGGGGGCTGCGGGCCACCTTCGAGGCGCGGGGCTACACGGCGTGGGATCCCACCTCGCCGGCGTTCCTGCTGCGCAACGGCAACGCGGTGACGCTCTGCATCCCCACCGGCTTCGTGTCGTGGACCGGCGAGGCGCTCGACACCAAGATCCCGCTGCTGCGCTCGATGGAGGCGCTCTCGCGCCAGGCGATGCGGATCCTGAAGCTGTTCGGCACCGATGCCGGCGTGAGCCGGGTGCTCACCACGGTGGGCCCGGAGCAGGAGTACTTCCTGGTGGACCGCGACCTCTTCTACCGGCGGCCCGACCTCGTGACCTGCGAGCGCACCCTCTTCGGCGCGCGCCCGCCCAAGGGGCAGCAGCTCGAGGACCACTACTTCGGGGCGATTCCCGCGCGGGTGCTCGCCTTCATGAGCGAGGCGGAGGAGGAGCTCTATCGCCTCGGCGTGCCGGTCAAGACGCGGCACAACGAGGTGGCCCCGGGCCAGTACGAGATCGCGCCGCTCTTCGAGACCTCGCACATCGCCTCCGACCACCAGATGCTGCTGATGGAGGTGCTGCGCCGCGTGGCCGACCGGCACGGGCTCAAGGCGATCCTGCACGAGAAGCCGTTCGCCGGGGTCAACGGCAGCGGCAAGCACAACAACTGGTCCATGGCCACCGACACCGGCGTCAACCTGCTCGACCCCCAGGACGACACCCACACCAACCTGCAGTTCCTGGTGTTCCTCTGCGCCGTGATCCGCGCGGTGGACCTGCACGCTGACCTGCTCCGCGCCTGCATCGCCTCGGCCGGCAACGACCACCGCCTCGGTGCCAACGAGGCGCCCCCGGCGATCATCTCGATCTTCCTCGGCGAGATGCTCACCGACATCCTCGGCCAGGTGGAGCAGGGGCTGCCCAAGCGGACGCTGCGCGGCGGGACGATCGACCTCGGGGCCCGCACCCTGCCGCAGCTGCCGCGCCACTCCGGCGACCGCAACCGCACCTCGCCGTTCGCCTTCACCGGCAACAAGTTCGAGTTCCGCGCGGTGGGCTCCACCCACTCGATCGCCTGGCCCAACACGGTGCTCAACACCATCGTGGCGGAGTCGCTCGACGAGATCGCCTCGGAGCTGGAGAAGGCGGTGGGGTCGTCGCCCACCCCGGCCCGGCTGCAGCAGGCCGCCCTCGGCACCCTCAAGAAGCTGGTCAAGGGCCACAAGCGGGTGCTCTTCGATGGCGACGGCTACAACGAGTCCTGGCACAAGGAGGCCGAGAAGCGCGGCCTGCCCCACCTGCGCGGGTCGGTGGATGCCTTCCCCGTGCTCAAGAGCAAGAAGACCAGCGACCTGTTCAAGAAGTACGGCGTGCTCACCAAGGCGGAAGTGGAGTCGCGCTTCCACATCACGGTGGAGAAGTGGGTCAAGCAGCTCACCATCGAGGCCGAGACGATGGCCGCGATCGCCCGGACGATGATCCTCCCCGCCGCGGTGCGGCACCAGCGCGAGCTGGCCGAGGCACTCGAGGCCACCCTCGACGTGGAGGTGTCGTGCGACCAGATGGAGCAGTCGCTCCGGCGGTTCGCCGGGTGCTACAGCGAGGGGCGCAAGGCGCTGCTGGCGCTGGAGGAGGAGCTGGCGCACGAGGGGAGCGACCCGCTCCGCCATGCCCAGCACATCCGCGGCAAGGTGATCCCCGCGATGGTGCGGTTGCGCGAGGCCTGCGACACCATCGAGATCCACTGCGCCGCCGACCTCTGGCCGATGCCGACGTATCGGGAACTGCTGTTCCT
>CAZNOJ010000002.1:70899-86152 GCA_964574665.1 uncultured Gemmatimonadaceae bacterium | reverse complement strand
GTCGTGGGTCGTGGGTCGTGAGAGGGCAGGTCCCTCCCTCTCACGACTCGCGACCCGCCTCCCACGACTATTCTGCGATATACCGCCACGGCTGGCTCGCGTCCTCACGCGCCCACACCGTGAAGAACGGGAACGCGGGACCTTCGCCGCTATTGGGCCGGATCATCCCGAAGGTGATCCCGAGGTCGCCGCTCGAGGCGGCCAGGGCGTGGTCCGCGCTCCAGGACACCGAGGATGCCGAGGGGTTCTCCTCGCCCTGGCCCACCATCGCCGCGATCGCCTCGGCACCGACCACGAACGAGGCCTGGTCGGGGGTGCCGAGGTTGATGGCATCGGGCCGGCCGTGGCGCGCGAAGGCGGCGGCGAGGCCGATCCGCTGGGCCTCGTCGGAGAACGCCTGCTCTGCTGCGGCCACCGAGGCCGCGTGGGCTGCGACCGCCGCGGAATCGTGCGCCATCGCCACCGCGGGGGCGAACGGCGGCACGATGGCGGTGGCGACCTCCCCGGCGGCCCGCGGCCGCCGGCGCCACGAGAGCAGCCGCCACCCGCTGTCGCCGCGCACCCAGTAGGCGAGGTACTTCATCGGGACCGTGACGCTGTCGGCGCGGTGGAGCGTCATGTAGCCGTAGGTGAAGCCGTGGGTGCCGTCGGCCGAGACCCCGCCCCGGATCGGGGCCCAGTTGAGGCGGGCCGTGAGGTTGGTGGTGTCGCGGGCGAGCGCGGCCAGCACCTCGTCGCGACCGCGCACCCATCCGCGTCCCGGCACCGCCACGAAGGCGTCGGGGGCCAGCATCGGCTCCACGCCGCGCACCACGTCGGTGCGCCCGCTTGCCTCGGCGAAGGCCAGGTCCTGGGCGAGCAACTCGGCCACCGCCTCCTGGGGCGTGGGGAGCTGCGGGGCGCCACCGCAGGCGGCGGTCGCGAGCAGCAGCGGCAACCAGACGGCGTGACGGCTCATGGGAGGGCGATCTCCGTCATCTTCTGGACGTTGCCATTGGGGAGAAACACCTCGCCGCCCACCATGTACGGCGACTCCTCCACCAGGTACCACGTGGCCATCAGGCGTCCGTCGGATTCGCGGTACTCGTCCACCCGCCACGCGTCCCACTCCTTCCCCTCCACCAGGTGGGGCACCTTGCCCACCGTGTGGAACACCCGCGACTCCGCCGTCGGCATGTTGGGCGCCCACACCGGTGCCACCACCACCTGGCCCGCCGCGAACTTCATCGCCAGCGGCACGAGGTCGGACGCCGAGAGGATGAACCCCATCCGCGGGATCACCTGGTCCACCTGCTCCACGGCCGGATTGTTGGGGAGCTTGCGCGTCCCGCGCACACGGTTGCCGTCGATCGCCAGCGACACGTCCGCCCCGGCGCGGGTGCGCAGCCGGTAGCCCATCGGCGCCAGGGTGCGGTGGTCGAAGGTCTGTCTCAGGTCGAAACCCGGCACCCCGGCGGAGTCGAACTGGCCGAGCGTCACCCAGCGCGCCACCTGGCGACCGGCGGAGTCGCCGATGGTGAGCTCGTTGGTCCACTCGTTGGTGGGCGGGGTGTCCAGCGAGTTGAGATGGACGCGGACGCGGGCGCGGTGCGGCCGGAACCAGCTGGCGTTGACCTCCGGGGAGCCCACCTCGATGCGAATCGTGTCGGTGGGTGCCGCGGTGGGGGCGAGCAGGACGGCGAGCGAGAGGACGAGACTCACGGGCGGTGCTCCGGTTGGGGCCTGGGAGGAAGTTCGTCCTACGGGGGCGCGCGCGCACGGGATTCCGACGAAACCCTGACGGTACCGGTGCGTAGGCCGGGAATCCCACCGGAGAGGTGCCCGATGTCGCGCCCGTTGCTCCTTGCCACGTTGCTGGTGCTGCCGACCGTCGCCGCGGCCCAGCGACCACGCGACCTGGTGATCACCGACGTCACGGTGATTCCCATGACTGCACGCGGCGCCACCCTGGCCAATGCCACCGTGGTGGTGCGCAATGGCCGGATCGCCGACATCGTCACCGGCCGCGCCCCGGCGATCCCGGCCGGCGCGGTGCGCGTGGATGGCCGGGGGCGGTACCTGATTCCCGGCCTCACGGACATGCACGCCCATCTCTATGCCGACGAGTGGGTCCCCGACTCGGTCGCGCCGCACGAACTGGGCGTCTACCTGGCGCACGGCGTCACCACGGCCCGCCTGATGATCGGCACGCCGCTGCACCTGCAGTTGCGCCGTGACCTCCGCGCCGGCCGGCTGCTGGGGCCCACCCTGTTCATCGCCTCGCCGCACGTGACGGGAGACGGCGGCAAGAACTCCCTGCTCGCCCGCACGGCCGACGAGGCGCGCGCGGCGGTGCGGCACGCCAGCGACAGCGGCTACGACTTCGTCAAGCTCACCACCAACATCACCCCCGAGGTGTTCGACGCGGTGGTGGACGAGGCGCGCGCGCGCAGGATCCGGGTGGTGGGCCACGTGGACCCCCGGGTCACGGTGGCGCGCGCCCTGGCCGCAGGCCAGCAGATCGAGCACCTCGACAACTACATGGAGTCGGTGCTTGCCGACAGCGCCCCCTCCCGCGTGTCGGTGTCCGACTACGGGGTGGGCCGCCTCGCCAACTGGCAGACCCTGCGCCATGTGGACATGGCCAAGGTGGAGCGGATCGCCGGCGCCACGGCGCGCGCGGGCGTGTATGTGACCCCCACACTCGGCTTCTTCGCCAACACCTACGCCACGCGCTACGACTCGGCCACGGCGGCGAGTCGCCCCGATTTCGCGCACATTCCGCCCGCGATGCGGTCGCTCTACCAGCGCGCGTTGACGCGGTTCTGGTCGAATCCGCCGAGCGACGAGCTGCTGGCCCGGTACAAGGCGATCCGGAACCGGATGGTGCGCGCCATCGTGGACTCGGGCGGCAGGATCATGGCCGGCTCCGACGGGCCGGGCGGGTTGCAGGGGTACGGCTGGATGCTGCACCGCCAGCTGGCCGCGCTGGTGGCGGCCGGCCTCTCCCCCTACGAGGCGCTCGCCGCCGCGACCACCGTGCCCGCCGAGTATCTCGGCACCACGGCGGATGCCGGCACCATCGCGGTCGGCAAGCGCGCCGACCTGGTGCTGCTGGGCGCCAGTCCGCTCGACGACATCGCGCACACCAGCCGCATCGAGGGCGTGGTCGTGGATGGCACGTGGCTCGACCGCGGCCGACTCGACCAGCTGCTCGTCGAGGCCGGCACCAGGCTCAACCCCGAGGGCTTCCGCCCATGATCCTCCTTCCCCGCTGCCACGGACTCCGCATGCCACGTCTTGCCCCGCTTGCCCTCGTGCTGCTGGCCGCCACCGCGCCGCTCACGGCCCAGGGCGCCGAGACCATCATTCGCGACGAACTCGAGGCGATCGCCGTCGCCTGGAACAACAACGACATCGAGCGGCACGTGCGCCCCTACGCCGACTCGGCCACGATGATGGGCTCGCGCGGCCTGATCCGCGGGCGCAACGCCGTGCGCGACGTGCTGCTGCGCGGTTTCTGGCGGGACGGCAAGGCGCTGCAGCAGCTCCGGTTCGACGAGGTGGAGGTGCGGATGCTCGGGCGTGGCGATGCCGCCGTGGTCACCGGTCGCTTCATCCTCACCGGCGGAGGGCGCGAGGAGGCCACCGGGCGCTTCACCACGGTGTGGGAGCTTCGCGACGGACGCTGGCTCACGGTGCACGACCACTCGGGCTGAGCCGTGCGGCGCGCCGACCGGCTGCTGCTGGTGGTGATGGCCCTGGGCGCGGCACCGGCCCGGGGCCAGTCGCCCGCTCCCCCGGTGGCCTTCGTCAACGTGAACCTGCTGACGATGGACTCGGTGCCGGTGGCGCTGGGCCGGGTGGTGCTGGTGCGCGACGGGGTGATCCGCACCATCGGGGGACTCGACACCCCGATCCCGCCCGGAACCATCCGCATCGAGGGCGAGGGGCGGCGCTGGCTGATGCCGGGGCTGGTGGACATGCACGTGCACAGCTTCGGCCGCGACGAGCTGCTGCTCTACCTCGCCAACGGCGTCACCACCATTCGCAACCTGCACGGCCTCCCGATGCACCTGGCCTGGCGCGACTCCCTTTCCCGCGGCACGATGGTGGGACCGCGCCTGCTCACGGCCGGGCCGATCCTCGATGGCGACCCGCCCACCCGCAGCACCAACGTGGTGGTGCGGACCGCCGCCGAAGCGACGGCCGAAGTGGATCGGCAGGCCGCACAGGGATTCGACTGGATCAAGGTGTACGACAACCTCTCGCCCGAGGCCTACGCGGCAGTGGTCCGTGCCGCGGCCCGGCACGGGCTGCCGGTGGCGGGCCACCTGCCCACGCCGGTCACGCTGGCGGGCGTGCTCGCCGCTCCGCTGCGGACGCTCGAGCACGTGGAGGAGTTGCTGCCGTTGTTCGCCGACGGCCGCGATGCCGCACCGGTGGACAGCGTGGCGCGGGCGCTCGCCGCCGCCGGCATCGCCGTCACTCCCACGATCGTGGTGTATCAATCCGCGCTCGACCAGGTGCGCGACTGGCCGGCGGTGCTGGCGCGGCCGGAGATGCGCCACCTCGACCCGGCCACTCGGCAGCGCTGGGGCTGGGACCCGACCGGCGCGGCCCGGAGCGGCAACGCGCAGGGCGCGGCGCGGTTCGAGCGCACCACCGGCTTCTTCCTCGCCACGCTGGTGCCGGCGCTGCAGCGCGTCGGGGTGCTGATGCTGGCCGGATCCGATGCGCCGATTCCGGCGATCGTTCCCGGCTTCGGCTACCACGACGAGCTGCGCCTGCTGGGGCGAGCCGGCCTCACGCCGGTCGAGGTGCTTCGCATCGCGACGCGGAACGCCGCGATCGCAACCGGCGTGGATCAGCAACGGGGACGCGTGCGCGTGGGCCACGATGCCGACCTGTTGCTGCTCGAGGGGGATCCCCGGTCGGACCTGGGTGCCCTCGACCGGCGCGTGGGGGTGATGGTGGCCGGACGCTGGCATGCGCAGGCGGCGCTCGACAGGGCCATCGGCCGGCCGTGATCCCGGCCGTCACGGTGACGGGCGCGCCACCGTCCCGCGCGGCCCGCCCAGCCACGCCACTGGCAGCCCCCGCCGTTCCAGCCCGGCGATCACTGCCGCCTGCTCGGGCGCGTGCAGCGGGGAACCGGTGAAGGGCATCCAGAGCCAGCGCAGGGTGGGGGAATAGACGGCCATCGTTCCCTGCATGTCGGGGACATTGAGCGGCTCCATCCAGAGGGAGTCGGTGCCGAATCGCACCCAACGCGGGGTGGCGATGGCGGTGATGCCGGCGCGACTCCCCGTCACCTTGACGAGCGTGGCCATGGCCCCGGGTGCCCCGAACAGCGGCAACCGGCGACTCACGAACCACGGGGCGCCACCGTTGCCGGTGCCGGGATTGGTGGCCACCGCGCCGCCGACGGGGGCACCGCCGCCGTGCCGGCCCAGCCAGCCGGCCGCGAGTTCCATGGCGCCGACCGCCTGTCCCGACTCCAGCACGAGCCAGCGTCCCCCCACCAGCACGGCGCCGAAGCTGCCCACCATCGGGGGAAAGGTGACCATGCCCTCGTGCTCGAGGCGCGCCACGCCCTCGAGGTCCATGCGCCACATCGGGCGACGTTCCGAGGCGAGGAATGCCGTGGCCACCGAGTCGCTCACCGCGAACGAGTCCGCCGGCGCCTCGGCGTTGACCGATGTCGCAAGCAGCGTCATCCGCTTGTAGGGGCGACCCACGCGCTGCACGTCGCGCTGGCGCGGCAGTACCACGCCGGAGGCGTGGCGAAACCACCCGGAATACCAGAACTCCACCTCGTGCTCACCCCACGGGGCCAGGCCGAAGTCGTTGGTCTCGTCGGCCCGGAACCGGACCATGGTGGGGAGCGCGTCATCGCGCCGGAAGTGGACCACGGCCGGCCAGCCATCCACCGTGGCCGCGAGGCGCGCGTGCGTCACGCCGTCGAGCGTGGTGTCGGCCAGCGTGCGCACCGCGGGGTCGGCTCGGAGCGCGAGCACCAGGCGCTCGGGGGCGAAGGCGAACAGTTCCCGTCGCTCGTCCACGTACGCCACGTTGAGCGGTCCCCAGGTCGGGGCAGCGCCCTGCGCCCGCGGCATCAGCCGGGCGGCAACGGTGTCGCGCACCACGTCCACCACGCCGGGCGTCGGCGCCGTGGGCGAGAAATACCGGGTGTTGCGCCACGAGGCGGTGCCGTAGTCGCGCAGCTCCACGTTGCGCTCGTACGACGGCAGGTCGGCGAAGGGCCGCTCCGCGAAGGTGGTGCGCAGCCACTGGGTCAGCACGTCGAGGCGGAGCGTCCGCACGCTGCGGAGCGCCGAGTCGCCGCCCATCCGCGCGATGCTGCGGTCGAGGAGCTGGGTCGCGGTCTCCCGTTGCGCCGTGGCCGGCACCGGCATGAGCACCAACAGGACGAGGACAAGGGCACGGATCACGGGACGCCTCCGGGAGGTGGTCGCTCTCGACGGATCGTGCGGCGATCCTGTTTCGGTTTCCAACGCGTCGGGGGCGAATCGCGGCGGGGCGGGGTGAGTCGCGGCCAGCACCGCGATGCGCCGCTACATTCGAGCACCCCCCCGCATCAGGGCAACGCACTCGATGGCGTCACCGCGGCAACGCACCGAGACTCGCTGGACTGCCATGCGCCTGCTGGTGGTGGTCTTCGGGCTGTTCGCGCTGGTGACCGCCGCGCAAGCTGTGCTCGCCCGTCGCGCCGCGGGAGAATCCGGCGGTTTCTGGCCGACCGTCCTCTACAGCGTGGCGATCTGGGGCGGCTGGGTGGTGCTGATCCCGGGCATCGTGTGGCTGGGCCGGCGGTTCGACTTCGGCCCCGGGCGGCGCATCGGGAGCATCGCGCTGCACCTGCTCGGTGCCCTGGTTGCGCACGTGATCACCACGCTGGCGGGGCTGGTGATCGGCATCGCGGTGTCGGCGCCCGAGGAGGCGATCACCCTCGAGATGGTGCAGCGGGCAGTGCTGCTCAGCAGCCGGCTGCCGCTGTCGCTCATCACCTACGCCGCCATCATCGGCCTCGATCGCGCCCTCGGCCTCTGGCAGGCGCTGGCCGAGCGCGAGGTGCGCCTCGAGGCGCAGGCCACCAGGGCGCGGCTCGACGCCCTCGCGGCGCGGTTGCATCCCCACTTCCTGTTCAACACGCTGCAATCCGTGAGTGCACTGGTGGACGAGGAGCCGGCCCGCGCCCGCGTGATGCTGGCGCAGCTCGGCGACCTGCTGCGCGACCTGCTCGTGGTGCCGGACGAGGGCGACGTGACCCTGGCGGAGGAGGTGGCGTTGCTCGGCCGCTACCTCGCGATCGAGGAGACCCGGTTCGCCGATCGCCTCCGGGTGCGGCTCGACCTGGCCCCCGATGCCGCGGAGGTGGCGGTGCCGCGATTGCTGCTGCAACCGCTCGCCGAGAATGCCCTGCGCCACGGGCTCTCCCCGCAACCGCGCGGCGGGACGCTGCAGGTGACCGCGCGACGGCACGACGGCCGGGTGACGATCCGGATCCACAACGACGGGAGCCCCCTGGCGGAGCGTCCGCGTCATGGAGTGGGCCTCACGGTCACGCGGGAGCGACTGCAGGCCCGCTACGGAGCCGATGCCACTTTCGCGCTCCGGTCAGTGCCGGGCGGGGTGGAGGCGGTGGTGGAGATTCCGGCATGAGTGCGCTGCGCGTGGTGGTGGCCGATGACGAGCCGCTGATCCTCGCCGACCTCGTGCGGCTGCTGGCGGGCGTGCACGATGTCACCGTGGTGGGCCAGGCGCGCAATGGGCTGGAGGCGATCGACGTGGTCGGTGCCACCAGCCCCGACGCCCTGTTCCTCGACGTGCAGATGCCGGCGCTCGACGGCTTCGGGGTCGTGGCCGAACTCGACCCCGACACGGCGCCGGTGGTGGTGTTCGTCACCGCCTTCGACCAGTACGCCATTCGCGCCTTCGATGCGCACGCCGTGGACTACCTCCTCAAGCCCTTCGATCCCGGCCGGCTCCTCCTGGCGGTGGAGCGGGTGCGTTCGCGCCTCGCGGGCAATCGCGCCGAGGCACTGGCGCGCACCCTCGCGGCGCTGCCGGAGCGGCCGGGGGCGGCGGGGCCCAGGTTCCTCGACCGCCTGGCCGCGCGCGGGGTGGGTCGTACCGTGCTGCTCGACGTGGCGGCGATCCGCTGGATCGAGGCGGCAGACAACTATGTCCGGCTGCACACGGCGGAGGGCGTCCACCTGTCGCGCCGCACCATGCGCGACCTGGAGGCGGGGCTCGACCCCTCGCGGTTTGCCCGGATCCATCGGGGTGCCATCGTGGCGCTCGCCGAGGTGCGCGAGTTGCGGCCCCTTGGTGACGGCGACCAGGAACTGCGGCTGCGCGACGGCACCCGGCTGCAGCTCTCCCGCTCGTACCGGGACCGGTTCGTGGCGCATTTCGGCGGCATCGCCTGAGCCCTCGCCGGGCGCTTGCTGCCGCGGTGATCCGGTGTAGCTTCGCGGGATGCCTCCCTCGTATCCCGGCCGTCCGTCGCCCTGGACGGCCGCGTCCCCCGCCTCGGCCCGGGGGACGGCCACGCTGGCGGAGCCCCAGCCGGCCCCGCTCGACCCGACGTTCACCGGCAAGGTGGCGGTGATCACCGGCGGCGCCACCGGGATCGGTCGTGCGATGGTGCACGAGTTCTCCCGCCTCGGCTGCCGGGTGGCCTTTTGCTGGGTGCCGCTCCCCGGTCGCGACGTGGAGTCCATGGCGCTGCTCACCGAAGCCGCCCTCACCCACACGGGGACGGGCGTGCTGTCCGCCCGGTGCGACGTGCGGCGCCGGGACGAGGTCGAGCGATTCATCGCCGAGGTGGAGCAGCGCTGGGGCGGGGTGCACTACCTCGTCAACAACGCCGGGATCGCCCACGACGGTGCCCTCTGGCGGCTCACCGAGGCGCACTGGCATGAGGTGCTCGACACCAACGTGACCGGCGCCTTCCATTGCCTGGCCGCGTGCGCGCCGATCTTCCGCCGGCAGCACTGGGGCAAGGTGGTCAACATCTCGGCGCACCAGGCGGGACGCCCGGGGTTCGGCGTGGCCAACTACGCCGCCAGCAAGGCGGGTCTCGAGGCGCTGACCCGCGCCGCAGCCGTCGAGCTGGGTCCCAGCAACGTCAATGTCAATGCCGTGGCGCCCGGGTTCGTCCATTCGGAGCGGCTCGACCTGCTGCCGCACGACGTGATCGAGCGCGCCCGGAAGCGCTCGGTGCTGGGCCGCCTGGCCGAGCCCGAGGACGTGGCCCGGGTCGCGAGCTTCCTCTGTTCCGACGCCGCACGGCACATCACCGGCCAGACCCTGGTGGTGGACGGGGGATTGTCCCTCGAGTAGGGACCGGGCACCGTCCTGTCCTCGAAGGTGCCGCCCTGTCCACGAGGGCATGTCCCGCCGGGGCCCGAGGAACGCGACAGGCGACGGGCGACTGGCTACTTTTCTCGCGTGAAATCCGCCAGATCCCTCCTTGCCGCCGCGCTCCTTGCGGCCTGTTCCGCCACCCCGCCGCCGGCGCCCGCACAGCGCCCCGCCGCTGCCCCGGCGCTCCAGGTGGCGCCGCTCGCCGGCCAGCGGGTGCCGGTGCTGCCGATCACGCTGATCACGGCCGATGGGCTGCCCGACGGCACGCTCCCGGCCGGCCGCGAGGCCCGGCTGCACTGGGCCGACTCGCTGCTGGGCGAGCTCCTCCTCGAGCGGGCGCCGGAGGTGACGTGGGTGCTCCCCGCGGAACTGCGGCAGGCGGCACGGCGCGCCCCGAACACCGTGCCCGACCCGGACCGGATGGGCCAGGCGCTGATGCGCGCCGAGGGGATCGAGACGGTGCCGGACCCGCTGCGGGCCTACCTCCGCTCCCTCACCGCGATCACCAACGCGCGGCTGGTGTTGATCCCGGCTGCGGTGCGCTTCACGCCGGACAGCTCGGCCGGCGTGCGCGTCGAGGCGGTGCTGGTGATCGCCGACTCGCGCAACGGCGCGGTGGCCTGGCGGTCGCAGCCGGTGCACGTGGCCGCCACCGCGGCTGAGGCGTTCCGCGGCGCGATCCGTCGCCTCCTCCCCGACTTCCAGTAACCGATGACGATCCACGCCACGCTGATCGCCGGCGACGGCATCGGACCCGAGATCACGGCCGCCACCCTGCAGGTGCTCGACGCCACCGGCCTGCAGTTCGCCTGGGACCGCCAGCTCGGCGGCATGGCGGCGGTGGAGGCGACCGGCGACCCGCTCCCGGAGGCGACGCTCGCCTCGATCCGCCGCACGCGGCTGGCGCTCAAGGGGCCGCTCACCACGCCGGTGGGCAGCGGGTATCGCTCGGTCAACGTGGCGCTCCGGCAGGAGTTCCGGCTCTACGCCAACGTGCGTCCGGCCAAGGACTTCATTCCGGGCGGTCGCTACGACGACGTGGACATCGTCCTGGTGCGCGAGAACCTCGAGGGGCTCTACACCGGCCTGGAGCAGTGGGTGCCGGTGGGCGATGATCCCCGCGGGCGGGCCGAGTCCACGGCGGTGGTCACGCGCGAGGGGTCGGAACGGGTGGTGCGCTACGCGTTCGAGTACGCCCTCGCCCACGGCCGCCGCAAGGTGACGCTGGTGCACAAGGCCAACATCCTCAAGTACACCTCGGGACTCTTCCTCGAGGTGGGGCAGGCGGTGGCGCGCGAGTACGCCGGCCGGGTGGCGTGCAACGACCTGATCGTGGACAACTGCGCGATGCAGCTGGTGATGCGACCCGAGCAGTTCGACGTGATCGTCACCACCAACCTCTTCGGCGACATCCTCTCCGACGAGATCTCGGGGCTGGTGGGCGGCCTCGGCCTGGCGCCTGGCGGCAACATCGGCACCGATGCCGCGATCTTCGAGGCGGTGCACGGGTCGGCGCCCGACATCGCCGGGCAGGGGATCGCCAACCCCTCGGCGCAGATCCTTGCCGCCGCGATGCTCTGCGACCATATCGGGGAGAACCACGCGGGCGACCGGATTCGGCGCGCCGTTACCGCCACCATCGTGGCCGACCGGGTCAGGACCCGCGACCTCGGCGGCACGGCCACCACGGAGGAGTTCGGTGCGGCCGTCGCCCGGCGCGTGGGGTGAGTTCCCCTGCATCGAGTGCGGCAAGCGCGTGGCCGGCCTGCCGCCGGGGGAGCGCTGCCCGGATTGCCGTTGGGCCCGCGAGGCCCGTGCAAGCCGGATCGCCCGGCGACTCTCCCTTGTGGCCGTGGTGCTCTATGCCGCGTGGGTGATCGTCACCCGGCCACAGGCGCCCGTGCTCCTCGTGGCGCTGGGTGCCCCCGTCATGTACCTGGTGGTCCGCTTCGTGAGCGGCCGCATCATACAGGAGTTGCCCCAATGACCCGCCACGTTCTCGCCGCCCTCGCGCTGCTCACCGCTGCAAGCGACCTCGCCGCGCAGCAAGGGCCCTCGCTGACGCTCTTCTCGTCGGGCCGCACCTTGGTGCGCCGCACCGTGCCGCTCACCCTGCCGGCCGGCGCCTCCACGCAGCCGCTGGCATTCGGCGCGTTCGATCCGTCCAGCTTCGTGGTGCTCGATCCCGGCGTCACCGTCGCGCGGCTCTGGTACGACCCGGCGCTCTCGGAGAATGCGCTGCTGCAGCGGCAGGTCGGCGAGGTCTTCCGGCTGTGGAACGCCAGCCAGCGCATGGTGATCACCGCCCGGCTCGTGGGGTTCGCTCCCGAGCGCTGGGAGGTGACCGGCACCGACCCCGTCTCGCCGATGCGGGGCGTGGTCTTCGAGCGCCCGGGGCAGATCCTCTGGGACGCGACGCGGATCCCGGCCGGACCGGCCGCGCGCGCCGAGTTCACCGCCGATCGTGCGCGCACGACGGTGCGCGTGCTGTACGAGGCACCCGGCGGCTCGTGGAGCGCCGCGTATCGCCTGTTCCTCGGTGCCAACGGCCGGTTCGAGGGGAACGCCCAGATCGCCACCGGGTCCCTCGACGTGAGCGACGCCGAGGTGCAGCTGCTGGCCGGTGACATCGGGATGAAGGCCCAGCCGCCGATGCCGCGCGCGCAGGAGATGTACGCGCGGGCCGCCGGGGCGGCGTTCGACGCCGCCGCGACCAACGAGGCCGTGGGCGAGGCGCGGCTCTATACCCTGCCGGGACGGCTGTCCTTCGTGCCGGGGATGATGGTGACCTCGCCGTTGTTCGCGCCCGCGCCGGTACGGGGCGAGCTCCGGCTCACCATTCCCGGCGCGGTGCCGTTCTGGGGCGGGGTCGGCCAGGCGCCCGACGAGGAGGAGGTGCCGGTGGCGGTGAGCTACCGCTTCGAGCGGCGGCAGGGCACGCCGTTCGGCGACCTGCCGCTCCCGGCGGGGTCGGTGAGCGTCTTCGACAGCGACCGTGGCGGCCGCGTGCAGCTGGTGGGGCAGGGGATGATCGGCCACACCGCGCCGGGCGAGATGCTCGAGGTGAGCACCGGCACCGCCTTCGACGTGACGGCGCGGCGCACGCAGATGAGCTACACCACCACCGTGCTCACCAATCCGCGGCGCACCCAGGCAATCATGGACTACCAGGTCGTGATCAAGAACGCCAAGGACACCGCGGCGCAGGTGGAGGTGCGCGAGGAGCGGGGCGGCGACTGGAGCGTGGTGTCGTCGTCGGTGCCGCCGGTGCGGCGCTCGGCGATGCGCGTGGCGTTCCCCGTCACGGTGCCCGCCAAGGGCGAGGTGACGCTCACCTATCGGGTGCGGGTGGTATGGTGAGGGGTGCGCACCCTGGACGCTGAGGCCCAGCTCTCCCTCTCGCTCGACGCCGCGCCGGAAGCCGAGCTTCCGGCGCGGCTCCGGCGTCTCGGCCTCCCCGCCCACCTCGATGTGACGCTCACCCGCAACCGCACCGTGCTGGTGACCTTCGATCCCGGCGCCGGCATCCGGCTGCACGCCGGCTACGCCTGGGCCGGCGACGACGTGCTCCGCGCGATCCTCGCGTTCCTCGCGCCGCGCACCCCGCGGCGCGAACGGCTCGCCGCACGCCGACGCTTCCTCGCCTTCCCCGTGGAGCGGCACGCACCCGTGCGCCCGGCGCGCCGGTCCGCGCGCCCACCGGAAGAGCACGCCCCGCTCGTGGAGCGGCTGGTGCGGCTGCACCAGATCCTCAACGAGCGGCACTTCGCCGGCGCGCTGTCGTCCATCGCGCTCCGGCTCTCCGACCGGATGCAGACGCGGCTCGGCGAATTCCAGGCGCCGCACGGCGCCGAGCCCGCGGCGATCGTGCTGTCGCGGCGCCACCTCCGCCGCGACGGGTGGACCGCCGTGGCCGAGACGCTGCTGCACGAGATGGTGCACCAGTGGCAGCACGAGGCGGGACTTCCCCTCGACCACGGGCCGGCATTCCGGCGCAAGGCCCGCGCGGTCGGGATCTCCCCGGCCGCCACCGTCCCGGCGGGCTACATTCACGCTCCCCGCACGCCCGGTGTCATCGCATGAAGCCGCTCGCCCCGCTCCATCCGGACCCGCTGCCGCCCTACCAGGCCCCCGACCTGCTCGACACCGACGCCCTCCTCGGCGAGGGAGAACAGGCGCTCCGGGCCGAGGTACGCGACTGGGTGGAACGGCGGCTGATGCCCCGGATCAGCGAGCTCTACTTTGCCGGCGAGTTTCCCGCCGACATCGTCCCGGAGATGGGCGCCCTCGGCCTGCTCGGCCCGACCACGCCCGTCGAGTATGGCGGACCCGGGCGGTCCAGCGTCGAGTACGGCCTCATCA
Source organism: uncultured Gemmatimonadaceae bacterium (assembly GCA_964574665.1). Classification (GTDB taxonomy): domain Bacteria; phylum Gemmatimonadota; class Gemmatimonadetes; order Gemmatimonadales; family GWC2-71-9; genus Palsa-1233. The sequence goes on along the minus strand of CAZNOJ010000002.1, from coordinate 72,415 downwards.
TGCAGGAGCTGGAGCGCTGCGACAGCGGCATCCGCTCCTTTGCCTCGGTGCAGAGCTCGCTGGTGATGTATCCGGTGCGCGAGTACGGCAGCGAGGCGCAGAAGCGGCGCTGGCTGCCGCCGATGGCGCGCGGCGAGGTGATCGGCTGCTTCGGGCTCACCGAGCCCGACCACGGCAGCAACCCGGCCGGGATGATCGTCAACGCCGACGAAACTGCCGAGGGCTGGGTGCTGCACGGCACCAAGAAGTGGCTCTCGAACGGCCCGTCCGCCCATGTTGCCGTGGTGTGGGCCAAGACCAACGGCTCCGACGACCCGCACTCGATCCGCGGCTTCCTGGTGCCCACCGACCTGCCCGGCGTCACGGTGCACCGGGTGGACGACAAGCACTCGCTGCGCGTCTCCGAATCGAGCGCGATGACGTTCGACCAGGTGCGCCTGCCGCCCGACGCCCTGCTGCCGGGATCGGGTGGGCTCAAGTCGCCGCTCTCGTGCCTCACCCAGGCCCGCTACGGCATCGTGTGGGGCGCGCTCGGCGCCGCGATGGCCTGCTTCGACGAGGCGCTGCAGTACGCCCGAACCCGGATGATGTTCGGCAAGCCGATCGGCGCCACCCAGCTCCAGCAGGAGCGCCTGGCCGACATGATCACCAAGGTCACCAATGGCCAGCTCCTGGCCATTCACCTCGGCCGGCTCAAGGACCAGGGGCGTGCCACCCCCGCGCAGGTCTCGCTCGCGAAGCGGCACAACGTGGACATGGCCTGCGACGTGGCGCGGGAGGCGCGCCGGCTGCTGGGCGCCAACGGCATCCTCGGCGGCTGGCACGCCATGCGCCACATGGCCAACCTCGAAAGCGTCTACACCTACGAGGGGACCCACGACATGCACACCCTCATCATCGGCCAGGCGCTCACGGGGATGGCGGCGTACCGCTGACAGAGGACAGAGGACAGAGGACAGAGGACAGAGGGCGGCGGACCGCTCTCCGTCCGCCACCCTCGGCCCTCCAGTCTCCGGTATTATTTTCCCCCCCGACTTCCACCGGGGACCCCGCATGGCCGGCTCTGCCGAGTACACTGGCGTCGACTTCTACGATGTGGATGCCCTCCTTTCCGAGGAGGAGCGCGCCGTCCGCGACACCGTGCGGCAGTGGGTGTCCGACGCCCTGATTCCGGTGATCGGCAAGGCCTATGACGAAGCCCGATTCCCCAAGTCCCTGATCCCCGGGATGGCCGAGCTGGGGCTCTTCGGGGCCAACCTGCCCGAGGAGTACGGCTGCGCCGGCCTCAACAACGTGGCGTACGGCCTCATCATGCAGGAACTCGAGCGCGGCGACAGCGGCATCCGGTCGTTCGCCTCGGTGCAGGGGGCCCTGGTGATGTACCCGATCCACGCCTTCGGGAGCGAGGCGCAGAAGCGGCACTGGTTGCCGCGACTGGCCTCGGGCGAGGAGATCGGCTGCTTCGGACTCACCGAACCCGACTTCGGCAGCAATCCGGCCGGGATGATCACCCCCG
>CAZNOJ010000002.1:0-70889 GCA_964574665.1 uncultured Gemmatimonadaceae bacterium | reverse complement strand
TGGGTGCTCAACGGCACCAAGATGTGGATCACCAACGGCTCGCAGGCCACGGTGGCGATCGTCTGGGCCAAGACGGGTGACATTGACGATCCCCGGTCGATCCGGGGCTTCATCGTCCCCACCAGCACGCCCGGGTTCACCGGCAAGGACCAGAAGGGGAAGCTGTCGCTCCGCGCCTCGGACACGAGCGAACTCCATCTCCAGGACGTGCACGTGCCCAAGGATGCGATCCTCCCCGAGTCGGGCGGGATCAAGTCGCCGCTGATGTGCCTGACCCAGGCCCGCTACGGGATCGCCTGGGGCGGCGTGGGCGCCGCGATGGCCTGTTTCGACGAGGCGCGCCGCTACGCGATGAACCGGGTGATGTTCAACCGCCCGATCGCCGCCACCCAGATCCAGCAGGAGCGGCTCGCCGAAATGCTCACGATGGTGACCCAGGGGCAGCTGCTCGCGCTGCAGCTCGGCCGGCTCAAGGACCAGGGCAAGGCCACCCCGGCGCGGGTGTCGCTGGCCAAGCGCGCCAACATCAACATGGCCTGCGAGGTGGCGCGCGAGGCGCGGCGCCTGCTGGGGGCCAACGGGATCCTGGTGGAGTACCACTCGATGCGGCACATGGCCAACCTCGAGAGCGTCTACACCTACGAGGGAACCCACGACATGCACTCGCTGATCCTCGGGCAGGAGATCACGGGGATTGCAGCGTACTAGTCGCGAGTGGTGGGTCGCGGGTCGTGAGAGTTCCTCTCACGCGACTCACGACCCGCGACTCGCCCCACTCGACGGAGTTGATGAACAGTGAAGATCTGTGTCTGCATCCGCCGCACGCCCGACACCACTGCCAAGATCGCGATCGCCGCATCCGGCACGGCGATCGACCCGGCGGGCGTCAAGTTCGTGCTCAACCCCTACGACGAATACGCCGTCGAGGCGGCGCTGGCGCTGGCCGAGGCCCACGCCGGCAGCGAGACGGTGGCGGTGGCGCTCGGCGGCGATGCCGTGCAGGAGACGCTGCGCACCGCGCTGGCCATGGGGATCGACCGCGCGGTGCACCTGCAGGGGGAACCCTCCGCCGACGGCCTCGCCAATGCGCGGGTGCTCGCGGCGCACCTCCGCGACGGCGGGTACGACCTCATCCTCGCCGGCAAGCTGGCGGTGGATGACTACGGCCAGCAGACCGGGCCGATGATCGCCGAGCTGCTCGAACTGCCCTGTGCGACCGCGATCACGTCGCTGGCCCTCGATGGCGGCGTGGCCACCGTGGAGCGGGAGATCGAAGGCGGCACCGAGCGCGCCACCTGCGCGCTCCCGGCCCTCTTCACCTGCGACAAGGGGCTCAACACGCCGCGACTGCCGTCGCTCAAGGGGATCATGGCCGCGAAGAAGAAGCCGCTCGACGTGGTGCCGGTGACGGTGGACCGCGCCGCCGCCTCCGTGGTGTCGGTGTCGCTGCCGCCGGAGCGTCCGGCCGGCCGGATCGTGGGCGAAGGCGCGGCGGCGGTGCCGGCGCTGATCGCGGCACTCACCACCGAAGCGAAGGTGCTCTGATGGCAACGATTCTCGTGGTGCTCGAGTCGCGGGATGGCGCGCTGCGCAAGGGCGCGGCGGAGTTGCTCGCGGCCGCGCGAGACCTCGCCGACCAGGGCGGCGACACCGTGGACGCGCTGCTGTGTGCCGCCGGCCCCGTGGCGGGCGTGGACGGGCTCGGAGCCGCCGGCGCCGACCGGGTGCTGATGGCCACCCACCCGGATTTCGCGCAGTACTGCCCCGACGGGATCACGGCCACCGTGGCGGCGCTGCCCGCGCCGCGCGCGGTGCTGGTCGCCGCCACGGCGACCGGCAAGGACCTGGCGCCGCGGCTCGCCGCGCGCCTGGGCGCACCCTGTGGCATGGACGTCACCGCCGTCGCCCGCGACGGCGATGGGCTGCGGGTCACCCGGCCCGTGTATGCCGGCAAGGCGATCCAGGTGCTCGCCCTCGGCGGCACGCCGGTGGTGGCCGTGCGTCCGGGTGCCTACCCGGCGACTGCGGCAGCCAAGGCCGGTGCCGTCGAGTCGGTGAGCGTGCCCGCGTTCACGCGTCGGCTCACGGTGACCGAGGTGCGTGCGCCGGAGCAGGCCGCGGTGGACGTGAGCGAGGCACGGGTGGTGATCTCGGGTGGCCGCGGGCTCGGCGATCCCAAGCACTTCGCGCTGCTCGACGACCTCGCCGCCGCCTTCGGTGGCGAGGCGGCGGTGGGAGCGTCGCGCGCGGTGGTGGACGCCGGCTGGATCGGTCACGGGGCGCAGGTGGGCCAGACCGGCAAGACGGTGGCCCCCGAGCTGTATTTCGCGGTGGGCATCTCGGGCGCCATTCAGCACCTCGCCGGCATGCGCACGGCCCGCACCATCGTCGCCATCAACCGCGACAAGGATGCGCCGATCTTCAAGGTGGCCGACTACGGCATCGTGGGCGACCTGTTCGAGGTGCTGCCGGCGCTGACCGAGGCGATCCGCAGGGCGAAGGCGTAGGCTCGCCGGGACAGGGCGGTGCCCTGTCCCTGCTAGATTTCCGCCGTGCTGACCACCCATCGACCGCTCGTCGTCGGCACCGGAGTCGCCGGACTCTGGACCGCCTGGCGGCTGGCGACCGAGGGGCACGACGTGGTGCTGGTCACCAAGGCCACGCTGCACGACTCCAACACGGCATGGGCGCAGGGGGGGATCGCGGTGGCGCTGGACGCCGCCGACTCCCCGGCGCTGCACGCCGCCGACACGATCGCCGCCAGCGGTGGGCTCGCCGACCCGCTCGCGGTGGACGTCCTCGTGCACGAGGGCCCCGCGCGAGTGCGGGAGCTGCTGGAGATGGGGGCGGCCTTCGATCGCGACCCGGCCGGCGAGCTGCGGTTCGGGCTCGAGGCCGCGCACTCGCGCGCGCGCGTCATCCACGCCGAGGGAGATCGCACCGGCGCCGCGCTGGTGGAGACGCTGTCGCGCGTGGTCCGCGCCGATCCGCGCATCACCCTGCTGGAGCGCACCCGCGTGCGGCGCCTGGTGCGACATCGGGACCGCGTGATCGGCGCGATCGTCCACGACGACGACGGCGAACCCACCGCGATCGCGGCGCCCGCCGTGGTGCTCGCCACCGGCGGCGTGGGCCAGCTGTTCGAGGTCACCACCAACCCACCGGTCGCCACCGGCGATGGCTGGGCCCTGGCCCACGCCGTGGGCGCCACGCTGGCGCACATCGAGTTCCTGCAGTTCCATCCCACGGCGCTCCGCGTGCCGGGCGTCAACCCGGCGCCGCTGCTCACCGAGGCGCTGCGCGGGGCCGGGGCGTTCCTCGTGGATGCGCGCGGCGAGCGCTTCATGCTGGGACTCGATCCCCGCGGCGAGCTCGCTCCCCGCGACGTGGTGGCCCGGGCGGTGGCGCTCCGCGCCTTCCGGCACGATGCCTGGCTCGACGCGCGGCACGTGGACGAGGTGGAGCAGCGCTTTCCGGGCGTGCAGGCGCTGGTGGCCGCCCACGGCTTCTCGCTGTCGCGCGACCTGCTGCCGGTGGCACCCGCGATGCACTACGCGATGGGCGGCATCGGCACCGACCTGGATGGCCGCACCGCGGTGGCGGGACTCTGGGCGGTGGGCGAGTGCGCCCACACCGGCGTGCACGGGGCCAATCGGCTGGCGTCGAACTCGCTGCTCGAAGGGCTGGTGTTTGCCGACCGGGCCGGTCGCGAGATCGCAGGCGGCCTGGTCGCCGCGCCCCGGGCGCCGGCCTCGCTCGCCCCCGCGCCGACCGACGTGGACAGCGGTGCCGACCAGCGTCCGGAGGCGCTGGCGCTGCTGGCCCGGATGCGCTCGATTCTCACCCGGGAGGTGGGCGTGGTTCGCACCGAACCGGGGCTCGCCGAGGCGGAGCTGGCACTTGCCGACCTGCTGGCGCGTTCTCCTGCGGGGGCCTGGCACACCGCCGACCAGTTGCGGGTCGCCGCCCTGATTGCCCGGGCCGCCCGGGGTCGCCGCGAGTCGCGCGGCGGCCACCGGCGGGCCGACTTTCCCAACCCGAGGGGGGGGAGCGCCACGTGAGCCACCAGTTGCCCGTGATCGATCCGACGCCGTATCCCGACCACGAGATCCCGCGCCTTGCCGAGGAGATCCGCGAGCTGGCCGCCGAGCGCCGCGCGATCATCCTGGCCCACAACTACCAGCGGCCGGAGGTGCAGGACGTGGCCCACTTCGTGGGCGACTCCCTCGGCCTGTCGCGCCGGGCGGCCGACGTGGCCGAGGACGTGATCGTGTTCTGCGGGGTGCACTTCATGGCGGAGACTGCCAAGGTGCTGGCCCCCGACAAGGTGGTGCTGCTTCCCGACCTCGAGGCGGGATGCTCGCTGGCCGACACGATCACGCCCGAGGAGGTGCGCGGCTGGCGCCGCCAGTTCCCCGACCACGTGGCGGTGGGCTACGTCAACACCACGGCGGCGGTGAAGGCGGAGCTCGACTACTGCTGCACCAGCGGCAACGTGCTCGACGTGATCGACGCCATTCCGGCCGACCGCGGCATCCTCTTCCTGCCCGACATGTTCCTCGGCGCGCACGTGCGACGCATGCGCCCCGACCGCGACGTCGAGGTGTGGATGGGCGAATGCCACGTCCATGCCGGCATTGACATTGACGCCCTGGAGGCGGCCCGCGCGGCCAACCCCCGCAGCGAGGTGCTGGTGCATCCCGAGTGCGGCTGCGCCTCGCGCCTCCTCTACCGGATGGCCGACGGCGACCTGCCGCCCGAGGGGATCCACATCGCCTCCACCGAGGGGATGATCAACCTGACGCGCACCCTCGACGCCGACACGTTCATCGTCGCCACCGAGACCGGGATCATCCACCGGATGCGGCAGATGGCGCCCGGGAAGCGATTCGTGCCCGCCGACCGGGCGGCCGAGTGCGCCTACATGAAGACGATCACGCTGCTCGACGTGCGCGACGCGCTGCGGCACAACCAGCACGTGATCGAGGTGCCCGAGGCGATCCGGATCCGGGCGCGCACCGCGATCGAGCGCATGGTGGCGCTCGGTGCCTGACGGCCCCGTGCATCCCCTCGCCGCCGATGCCGCGCGCCTCGCCGAGGAGGCGCTCCGCGAGGACGGCAGCCGCGACATCACCTCGCTGGTGACCGTGGGACGCGACCAGGAGGGGACGGCGGTGCTCGAGGCCCGGCAGCCGCTGGTCCTCTCCGGACGCCGGTACGCCGACGCCGTGCTGACGGCGTGCGGGCTGCCGCCCTTCGCGTGGACGGCCGACGATGGCGACAGCGTCCCGGTCGGCACGGTGGCGACGCTGCACGGCCCGCTGCGGGCCATCCTCCGCGCCGAGCGACCGCTGCTCAACCTGCTGCAACGGGCGGCCGGTGTGGCCACGCTCACGCGGCGCGCCGTGACGGCACTGGCGGGAACCGGCTGCCGCGTGCTGCACACCCGGAAGACCACGCCGGGCCTCCGGCTGCTGGAGGTGGCCGCGGTGCTCGATGCCGGCGGGGCGATGCATCGCACCGAGCTGGCGTCCACCGTGCTCGTCAAGGACAATCACTGGCAGGCGCTCCGGGCCAGCGGTCGTTCGCTCGAGGAGGCACTCGAAGAGGCCAGGGCGCTCGGTGCGGTCGGGCTGCAGGTGGAAGTGGAATCACTGGCCCAATTGCGCGAGGCATGCGCCGCCGGGGCCACGCGACTGCTGATCGACAACCAGCCGCCCGATCGGGTGCGGGAATGGGCCCGCGAGGCGCGCGCGCAGCATCCCGCGATCGAGATCGAGGCCTCGGGAGGAATCACCCTCGAGACGATGCGCCAGTACGCGCTTGCCGGGGCCGACTTCGTGAGCCTGGGCCTCCTGACCCATTCCGTGCCGGCGGCCGATCTCGGCCTCGAGGTGCGTGGGAACGCGTAGCATGCCCGCTCATCCCGAGCGCAGCGAGGGATCGCCCGCCGGACGGGATGGCGGTCCCTCGCTGCGCTCCGCACGAGTCGCCCCCGCCGTCGCTTCGCGAGGCGGGGCAGGCCGTCGCCTATATTCCCCCTAGCAATCCGACCAGGGATCTCTCCGTGCCTGTCATCCTGCCGATCCGCCATCAGCCGCCGCTTCCCAGCACCCTGATCCGGCACGACCCGCCAGGTCCGGAGGCGATCGAGCTCGACGTGCTCATCGTGGGGGCCGGTCCCTCGGGCCTCGCGTGCGCCATTGCGCTCGCCCGGCGGAATCCCGAGCTGGCCATCGGCGTGCTCGAGAAGGCGGCCGCGCTCGGTGAGCACGTGCTGTCCGGTGCGGTGATCAATCCGGTGGCGCTCCGCGCGCTCTTTCCCGACGTGCCGCTCGAGCAGATGCCGATCCGCCAGCCGGTCACGGGCGAGGCCGTGTACTACCTCTCGCCGACGCGCGCGACACGGATCCCCACGCCGCCCACGATGCGCAATCACGGCAACGTGGTGGCCTCGCTGTGCGAGGTGGTGCGCTGGATGGGGGAGCAGGCCGAGGCCCTCGGCATCAACCTCTTCCCGGGGTTCCCCGCGGAATCGCTGCTGGTGGACGGCACCCGGGTGATCGGCGTGCGCACCACCGCCACCGGGCTCACGCGCGACGGCACGCCGGGCGACGGCTACCAGGAGCCGACCGAGCTCACGGCCAAGGTGGTGGTACTGGCCGAGGGCACCCGCGGGCCGCTGGCGCAGGCGTGGCGCGACTGGCAGCGGGTGGGATCCGCCAACCCGCAGATCTTCGCGCTCGGCGTCAAGGAGGTCTGGCAGGTGAAGCGGCCCCTGGATCGCGTGATCCACACCCTCGGCTGGCCGCTGCCCCGCGATGCCTTCGGGGGCTCGTGGTGCTATCCGATGGGCCCCGAGCAGGTTTCCATCGGCCTGGTGGCGGGACTCGATGCGGGCGATGCCTCGCTCGACGTGCACGAGGCGATGCAGCGGATGAAGCTGCACCCGCTCTTCCGGGAGATTCTCGAGGGCGGGACCCTGCTCGAGTGGGGCGCCAAGACGATTCCGGAGGGCGGCTGGTACGCGATCCCCGACCGGCTGGTGGGTGACGGCCTCGTGATGGTGGGGGACACGGCAGGATTCGTGGACGTGCCGTCGCTCAAGGGTGTCCATTACGCCATGGAGTCGGGAATGCTTGCGGCCGAGGCGATTGCCGACGCGCTCGCCGGTGGCGGCTCCGGCGAGGCGGCGCGGCTGATGGCGTATGACGCCGCGGTGCGCTCGTCGCGCATCGCCCACGACCTGCAGCGGACCCGCAACATGCGGCTGGCCTTCAAGGACGGCTTCGTGGCGGGGGGCATCAAGGCGGGGCTGATGACCCTGACGGGTGGGCGGTTTCCCGGCGGGCGCATCGCGATGCATCGCGACGCGGAGGCGCCGCGCCAGGATCGGGGCCACCATCCGCTGGTCCCCGATAACGTGCTCACCTTCAGCAAGGTGGACGCCGTCTTCAAGTCGGGCAACGCCACCCGCGATGACGTGCCGTCGCACCTGGTGGTGGGACGGGACATCCCCGCGGCGGTGGCCGCGTTCTACGCGCGGGTGTGCCCGGCCGGCGTGTATGAGCTCGACGGCGACCAGCTCCGGGTCAATGCCCCGAATTGCGTGGACTGCAAGGCCACCGACGTGGTGGGCCCGCGCTGGATGCCGCGCGAGGGGGGCAGCGGTCCCCGGTACCGGTTGATGTAGTGGCCGACCGCCCGAGCCCCTTCGCGCGACTCTGGGCGTGGCTCACCGCCCCGTCCGACGAGATCCTCGCCGACGCCGCACGGGATGGCGAGGCGCTCGTGGCGCGGATCCGCACCTGGCTCACGCTGCTCCTGCTGCTGATCCCCGTGGTGTCGCTGGCGGCCGAACCGTCGCGGCAACACTGGATCGGACTCGGCGTGGCGCTCTTCGCGCTCACCGCGGCGGTGGCGCTCGACGGTGCCGTGCGCCGGGGACTCTACCGGCCCCGCCTGCCGGTGATCACCACTGTCGCCGACGTGACGATTGTCTCCCTCGGCCTGTTCGTCTTCTGGCTGGTGGGCATGCCGATCATCACCACCAACTCCCGGGTGGTGTTCGAGGCCTACTTTCTCGCGATTGCCGCCTCGGCGCTGCGGTACTCGCCGCGGGCCTGCGCGGCGGCCGGCACCGCCGCGGTGGTGCAGTACGGCCTGCTCTCCCTGCTCACCTGGCGCGTGCACGCCCCGGGGGGCCTCCTCCAGGGCGCGGCGGACTACGGCTCATTCAGCTGGACCACGCAGTTCGCCCGCCTGGTGATGCTGCTGGCCATGATGGTGGTGGCGATGGCCATCGTGGGGCGCACCACCCGGCTCCGCCGGCTGTCCACCTTCGACCGGCTCACGGGCCTCTTCAACCGCGCCTACGTGGAGGAGTACCTCGGCCACGAGCTGACGCGCGCGGTGCGCGAGCGACGCCCGTTCGTGGTGGCGATGCTCGACGTGGACCATTTCAAGCATTTCAACGACACGCACGGCCACGCGGCCGGCGATGCCGCCCTGCGGCAGCTCGCGGTGACGCTCCGCAGCGGGCTGCGGCGCAGCGACGTGGTGGCCCGCTACGGTGGCGAGGAGATCCTGATGGCCATGCCCGGCACCGGGATCACGGCCGCGATGGAAAAGCTCGACGAGCTGCGGGTACGGCTCGGGCTCGACGAGGTGGCCCTGCCGCGCGGCGGGAGTGCCCGCATGACGGTGTCCATCGGGGTCGCCGCCCTCGGCAGCGATGGCAACACCCTCTCCGCCCTGCTCGATGCCGCCGATCGGCGACTCTACGCCGCCAAGGAGGCGGGCCGCAACCGGGTGTTCGGGCCGGAAGGGTGACGGAGGACGGAGGGCAGAGGACGGAGAGGAGAGGATGGACCCTGCCCTCCGTCCTCTGTCCTCTGTCCTCTGTCCTCCGCTACACCTTCTGTCCTGCCACGCACAGCTCCGCATTCTGGATCGCCGCGCCCGCCGCGCCGCGCACCAGGTTGTGGCCCAGCGCCACGAAGCGAAGGTGGTGCACCGGGCAGGGCCGCACCCGCCCTACCGTCACGGTCATGCCCCGGCCGCGGTCGCGGTCGAGCCGTGGCTGGGGTCGGTCCACCCGCGCATCCACTTCGATCGGGCGCGACGGTGAGGTGGGCAGGCCGGCCACCGTGGCGTCGCCACGGAACGCCTCGAGTGCCGCCACGGCCTCCTGCACCGACGGGACCCTCCGAAACGCGAGCGACGCGCTCACCAGGTGCCCGTCAAGGACGGGGACCCGGTGCACCATCGCGCTGACGGTCAGGGTGGCCTCGCGGATCGCGTGGGGGTCGTGGGTTCCGAGGAGCTTGCGGCACTCCGCCTCGATCTTCTCCTCTTCGCCCGCGATGTACGGGATCACGTTGTCGAGCAGGTCGAGCGAGGGGACGCCCGGATACCCGGCCCCGGACGCGGCCTGCAGCGTGGCCACCACCGCGCGCTCGAGGCCGAAGGCGCGGTCGAGCGGGGCGAGGGCGGTGACCAGCGCGGCGGTGGAGCAGTTGGGGTTGGCGACGATGCCCCCGCGCCAGCCGCGTTGCGCCCGCTGGTGGTCGAGCAGCGCCAGGTGCCCCGGGTTGACCTCCGGGATCACCAGCGGCACGTCGGCCGCCATCCGGAAGGCGGAGGCGTTGCTCACCACCAGCACGCCGGCGGCGGCGAAGGCCGGTTCCACGTCGCGCGCCACCGCGGCGTCGAGGGCGGAGAAGGCGATCCGGATCCCGGCGGCGGGCTCCGCGGTGGTGCAGGGCAGCGCGGCCACGCCTTCCGGCAGCGGCCGCGCCTCGCGCCACCGCACCGTCTCGCCGTAGCGGAGGCCGACGCGCTCGGCGGAGGCGGCCACCTGCGCCACCTCGAACCAGGGGTGGTCGGCGAGCCGGGCGATGAAGGCCTGGCCCACCGCGCCGGTGGCGCCGAGCACGGCGACGGGAAGCTTGGACATGGGCAAAGGATAACGGGCGACGTCCGCTAGGCCGCCAGGCGCGCCTCTCGGCGGTTCTTCCGGATCGAGAGCAGGATGGACCCGGCCAGCGTGCCGGCGATCACGCCGAGCGACAGCACGATCGGCAGGTGCATCACGCCGGAGAGGGTCATCTTGATCCCGACGAAGACGAGGATCAGCGAGACCCCCACCTTGAGGTACTCGAACTTGTCGAGCATGCCGGCCAGCAGGAAGAAGAGGGCCCGCAGTCCCAGGATCGCGAAGACGTTCGACGAGTACACGATGAACGGGTCGCTGGTCACCGCGAAGATCGCCGGGATGGAGTCGATCGCGAACACCAGGTCGGTCCACTCCACCACCAGCAGCACCAGCAGCAGCGGCGTGGCCAGCCGGCGGGTGAGGGTGCGGGTGAAGAACTTGTCGCCGTCGTAGGAGGCGGTGAACGGCAGCACCCGCCGGGCGAGGCGCACCAGCGGATTCTTCTCGGGTTCGACGTGGTGGGCGTCGCCGCTGGTGAGCATCCGGATCCCGGTGATGATCAGGATGGCCCCGAACACGTAGATGATCCAGTGGAAGCGCTGCAGCAGCAGCGCACCGGCGCCGATCATGATGGCGCGCATGATCAGGGCGCCCAGGATCCCCCACTTGAGCACCTTGGGTTGCAGCTCGGCGGGCACGGCGAAGTACTGGAAGATCAGGATGAAGACGAACAGGTTGTCCACCGACAGCGACAGCTCGATCAGGTAGCCGGTGAGGAACTCGAGGGCGTGGGTGCTCCCCTCGCGGTACCAGAGGAAACCGCAGAACAGCATGGCCAACGTGACGAGGCCGCCACTCCAGCTGGCGGCCTCCTTGGTCGAGAGCACGTGCGACCTTCGGTTCAGCACCCCGAGGTCGAGGAACAGCAGCAGCGCGATCAGGGTGGTGAAGCCGATCCACACCACGGGCGGATGGGTGACGAGCGGCTCCACGGATCAGCGGCCGTTGTCGAGGGCCAGCAGGGCGCGCACCCGGTCCTCGGTCGGCGGGTGGGTGGACAGCATCCGCGCGAAGGCGCTCCCCTTGCCGAGCGGATTCTGGATCGCGAGCGGGGCGAGCTGCGGGGCCACCGGCATCGGGATCTGGCGCACCATGGCCTCGATCCGCGTCAGCGCCTGGGCCAGCGGCCGCGCCGCGCCGGCGATTTCGGCGCCGAGGCGGTCGGCGGCGAACTCGCGCTGGCGCGAGATCGCGAACTGCATCAGCATCGCGGCGAAGGGGGCGAGGATCGCCAGGGCGAGGGCGCCGAAGCCACCGCCGCGGTCGTCGTCGCTGCTGCGCCCCGCCCCCATCATGATCAGGTAGGGGAGCACGGAGATCATCGAGGCGATGCCGGCGGCGACGGTCTGGGTGAGCATGTCGCGGTTCTTGATGTGCGCCAGCTCGTGGGCGATCACCCCGGCGAGCTCGTCGCGCGGCATCTGGCGCAGCATGCCCTCGGTGACGGCGACCACCGAGTGGTTCCACGAGCGACCGGTGGCGAAGGCGTTGGGCTGCTCGGACGGGACGATGGCGACCTTGGGCATCGGCAGGCCGGCGCGCTGGCGGAGGGTGTCCACCATCTGGTACAGCTCCGGCGCCTCGGCGGCGGTCACCACGCGGGCGTGGTAGCCGCGCAGCACCATCTTGTCGGAGAACCAGAACGACACGAAGGTCATGATCAGGCCGAGCGAGCCGCCGATGAGCAGCCCCTGGGCGCCGCCGATGAGCTGGCCCGCCACCATGAGCAGCGACAGCATGCCGGTCAGCAGGACGAACGTCTTGATGGTGTTGATCACCACTTCCTCCATGCAGTGAAGGCGAGCCCTCGCCGCCCCGGAACCGCTCCGGGACCAGCGAAGGTCTCGCCTGAAACGCTTGCGCGCCCCGGGGGCACCGTGCGGGCCGGACGGGCCCCGCAGTCTTGACGATGCCGCCGGCCGCCTGTCTCGGCGGCTGGGCTACTCCCCTTCGGGACGGAAGATAATGGGGGTGGCAAGGGCGGGCGGTGTGCCGGGAAACGGGGGACCGGGGACGCTGGGCTTGATGCTACAGTGGCAGTACCTCGGCCTCGGTCACCTCGCCCTCCCCCGCCGGTATCACGGCCAGCCCCTCCGCCTGCGCGATCGAACTCGTCACCCAGCTCCCCTGGTTGCCGGTGAGGCGCGCCCACGGCAACCCGCCGTCGCCGGCGGGCGAGAGCGTCACCCGGAGGTACTGCTCAAGGGTGGCGTCACGCGGCACGGGCTCGGCGAGTCTCGCGGTGAGACGCGACGAGCCAGGGGCAACAGGCGACCAGGTGTCGTCGCCCGTCGCCCGTCGCTCGTCACCCGACATCCTCCGGATCCCCGGCGCCGCAAACACGTGAAACGTCACGAACGCGCTCACCGGATTTCCGGGCAGCGCCAACCAGGGCCGCCCGTCCGGCAACCTCGCCAGCGTCGTCGGCCCGCCGGGGCGCACCCGCACCCGGCGAAACACCAGCTCGGCGCCGAGCCGCTGCATCGCGGCCGGCACGTGGTCGCGCTCGCCCACGGAGATCCCGCCGGCGGTGATCACCATGTCGGCGTCCGCGGCCCGCGCCACGGCCTCGGCGATGGCCCCCGCGTCATCGCGCGCCAGCCCGGCCGGCACCGGCACTCCTCCTGCCTGGCGCACCAGGGCGGCGAGCACGGGGCCATTCACGTCGGCGATCCGCTCGCCACTCGCGATCCGGTCGCGCTCGTCGAGCGACACCACCTCCTCGCCGCTGGTGACGATCGCCACCCGCGGCTTGCGATGCACCATGGGATGCGATTCGCCGAGGGCGGCGAGCAGTGCCACCACGCCGGGAGTGATGAAAGTTCCGGCCGCCAGCGCGACGGACCCCGCGACCACGTCGCCGCCGGCGGGGCGCACGTTGCGCCCGGCGTCGCGGTCGTGGTGGATGGTGACGAGGTTGCTCGCCCGTCGCCCCGCCGCCGCTTCACGGGGCGGGGCAGGCCCGTCGCCCGTCGCCGGCGCGGTGTCCTCCACCCGCACCACGCTGTCCGCGCCGTCCGGCACGCGGCCCCCGGTGGCCACGCGCCAGGCCGTGCCGGGCGCGAGCGGGGGTGGGGCCGCGTCACCCGCGTCGCCGCCGCCCACGAGCGGCAGCGTGACCGGGGCGTCGCGGGAGGCGCCACGCACGTCGGCGCTGCGCACCGCGTAGCCATCCATCGAGGCGGCCGTCCACGACGGCAGCGGCCACGGGGCCACCAGCTCGTGCGCGAGGACGTGGCCGAGGGCGTGCTCGAGCGGCAGGCGGAGGGGAGGTTGCCGGCGGCTCGCGGCCAGCACGGCGTCACGCGCCTCGTCGCAACGGACGGCGGTGCGCATCAGGCGTCAGTAGCGCCGGCCGCGCCGCTTCTCGAGCACCACGTCGAGGCCCACCGAAATGCTGGGGAGGATGACCCACTTGCCGCGCACGTCCGGCTCCAGCACGCCGATCGCGGTCGGCCCGGTCACCACGTCGAGTTGCACCGCGGTGCCGCGCAGCTCGACGCGGAACTGGTATCCGGCGTTCGGTGCCGTGGCCATCCCGATCGAGAGCGCCGCCGTCGGCTTGGCCGTGCGCGACTCGTCCTCGAGGTAGATGGGCAGGGCGACGTCGTCGTCCTCGCCGAAGAACGCCACCATCGCCGTGGTGGACCGGGGCACCAGCGAGAGGCCGAGGTTGCCCCGCAGGTAGGGCTGCAGGTCGGTGCGCGACCCGAGGCGGTACACCAGCCCCGCCATGGCGGAGACCGCGGAGGCGGCACGGTCGCGGCCGTCGATCGCGGCGCACGCGTCGCGGTTGAACTGGTCGCCGTTGTCCACCGCCAGGCGGCAGCCGTCGCGGGTGCCCAGCCCGGTGTAGCTCAGCTCGCCGGTCCAGCCCAGCCGGGGGGTGGGGAAGTAGGTGAGCTGCCCGCTCACGGCGATGTTGCCGCGCAGGTCGCGCACCAGCAGGAACTGGTCGGTGCGCCCGAAGTTGGCAAACACGGGCTGGTTGACGGACCAGAGTGCGGAGCCGCCGATCCAGCCACCGATGATCCCGACCGTGAGGCGGGCCTCGTCGTTGCTGGCCTGGGCGCGGAGCGGCGTGGCCAGGGTGGCGCAGAGCATCGTGCCGGCGAACAATCGGGTTCTCATCGGGATTCCTGGGTCGGTGACCCACCATGTCACGTGATGCCGCGGCACTCCGCTTCCAGCGTGTCGTCCTCCGCCACCACCACCCGCTCCAGGATCACCCCGGCCGGGAGGGCGGCGGTCACGTCGCTCCAGATCGCCGCGGCCAGCGCCTCGCAGCTCGGCACCACCCGGCCATCCGCCACCTCGCGCACGGCGGCGTTGAGGTCGCTGCCCGCGTACCGCGCGGTCACCTCGCGGGCCAGGATCTCGTCGAGCAGGTCGAGGTCCACGATGGTGCCCGTCTCTGGGTCGGGGACGCCCGTGACCGACACGGCCACACGGTAGAGGTGCCCGTGCCCCGGTGCCGCCCCGGTCCAGCCGAAGCGACGCTCCGCCTCGGACTCGCTCCACCCCGGCTTGGTCATGCGGTGCCGGGCGTGGAACGCCAGCCGGCGCGTGAGCCGGAGTCGCACCCGGGTCAGAAGGCGATCCCGATCCCGAGCGTCAGCGCCGGCGCCACGATGTATTGCCCGGTGCGGCCGCTCGGGTTCACGGCGTGCGGATCCTCCGTCGTGCCCGGGTCGTCGGTCGGTTCCAGGGCATAGGTGCTCGGATACTTCACCTTCCAGACCAGCCCGCGCGCCTCGGTGCGGAGATACAGTCGTTCCGCCAGGAACAACCTCGCACCGAGCACCGGCGCGAAGTAGAACTTCGTACCGAACTCATACCCGGCGGCATCGTCGGTGGCGCCGGCCTTCACCAGCCCGATCCCGACCCCGGCGAACGGGGCGATGCCGTGCCACGTCTTGCCGCCGGTGGCGTTGAGCTGGATCAGCGCCTCGACGGCGACCAGCTCGTGATCCACCTCGCCGGTCTCTTGCTCGTCGGGGGCGTTGGTGGGGTCGATCACGGTGCGCTTGGCGAGCGCACCCCAGGTGCCGAGGCCCAGCGAGATGGTGGCGTTGGCCCGCAGCAGCGCGCGGACGCCGAGCATCGGCCCGTCGCGCGGGCCGACCGGGATCGGGCCGCCCGACCCCATCAGCGGTCCGCCCCACGCCTCGAACGTGGTGCCGGGACGGATGTCACGGTAGGGCGAGCGCGAGGGGTCGATCCCCACCTGCGCGGGGAGTGCGGGGGCAACGAGAAGGAGCAGGGCCAGCGGGGCGATTCGCCGCACGGGGGTCATCCAGGAAGAAGTGATCGGCCGGTCATCTCGGCCGGTTGCTCGAGCCCCAGCAACTGCAGGATGGTGGGGGCGACGTCGCAGAGCGCGCCGCGTGCACCCAGTCCCGCCGTGCCGGCGCCGAGCCCCACGAAGGGGACCAGGTTGGTGGTGTGTGCCGTGTGGGGTCCGCCGGTGACGGGGTCAATCATCATCTCGGCGTTGCCGTGGTCGGCGGTGATCAGCACCCGAGCCCCGCGCCGTTCCGCCGCGGCCAGGATGCGGCCCAGGCAGGCATCCACCGTTTCCACCGCGCGGATCACGGCCGGCAGCACGCCGGTGTGCCCCACCATGTCGGCGTTGGCAAAGTTGCAGAGGAAGAACCGGTGGTCGGCGCGGTCGAGCGCGCGGATCAGGGTGTCGGCGATCCCCGGGGCCGACATCTCGGGCATCAGGTCGTAGGTCGGCACCTTCTGGCTCGGCACCAGCTCGCGTTCCTCGCCGGGATACGGCACCTCGTTGCCGCCGTTGAAGAAGTACGTGACGTGCGGGTACTTCTCGGTCTCCGCGGTGCGGAACTGTCCGGCGCCGGCACCCGCGAGCACCTCGGCGAGGATCCGTGCCATCGAGAACGGCGGGAAGGCCTGGGGGAACGGGAAGGTCTGGTCGTACTGCGTCATGGTGGCGGCGATCACCGCCGGTCGGCCACTCACGTCGAAGCCGGAGAACCCCGGCAGCGCGAGCGAGGCGATGATCTGCCGCATCCGGTCCGAGCGATAGTTGAACCCGAAGACCGCGTCACCATCGCGGAGCAGGGCGCGTGGCTGGCCGGCGGCATCGAGCAGCACGATCGGATGGATGAACTCGTCGGTCTCGCCGCGCGCGTGGCACTCGCGGATCGCGGCCACCGCGTCGTGTGCCGGGTCCCCGGTGCCGTGCACGAGGAGGTCCCACGCCAGCCGGGTCCGCTCCCAGCGGTGGTCGCGGTCCATCGCGAAGTACCGGCCGATCAACGAGGCGAGCACGGTGCGGCCCCCGCCCACCCGGGCGATGTCGGCCTCCAGCCGGGTCACCACGTCGGGCCCCGCGGTGGGCGCCGAGTCGCGCCCATCGAGGAAGCCGTGAATCGCCACCCGGGGCGCGCCCGCGGCCACCAACGCCTCCACGGTGGCCACCAGGTGGCGATCCATCGCGTGCACCCCGCCGGCGCCCAGCAGGCCGACCAGGTGGACCGTGCCACCGGTGGTGGCGGTGTGGCGGGCGAGGCCGAGCAGGGCGGGGAGAGCGTGGAACTCGCGCCGGTCGATACTCTGGTTGATGCGCACCAGGTCCTGCGGCACCACGCGACCGGCCCCGAGGTTGAGGTGGCCGACCTCGCTGTTGCCCATCTGGCCGTCGGGGAGACCCACCGGGAGCCCGCTGGCATCGAGCAGTGTCGCGGGCGTCGCCGGGACCAGGCGATCCCAGACGGGGGTGTCGGCGAGGGCGATGGCGTTGCCGGCGCGTTCGGCGCGCCAACCCCAGCCGTCGAGCACGAGCAACACGACCGGGGCTCCGACCCCGCTGCTGTTTGACATGGTCCTCCGCGCGGTCTACACTCACGACTCGTGATCCCAGTGCCGGAATCTACCCCGTTGCCAAGCTGCCTTCCATCGCGCGCGGCGCGTTGCGCGCTGCTCGCCGCGTGCCTGGCGACACCGCTCGCGGCCCAGGGCGATGATCGCACCGCCGCCGTCGCCGCCTTCCACAAGGAACCGGGCGGCACCGTGCTCGGTCGCCTCGAGCGCGGCGCGGCCGTGACCCTTGGTGCCACGCGGGGCACCTGGCGCGAAGTGACGGTGCAGGGCTGGGTGCCGGCCGCGGCCCTCCGCAACGATTCGCGTGATGGCTTCGACGTCGCGGTGGCCCTGGCCGCGGGGACGTCGCTCCGGACGCTGCCCAGCGCCGAGGCGCCGGTGCGCGCCACGGCGGTGGCGGGAGCATTGTTCGATCGCATGGAGACGCGGACCGGCTGGGTGCTGGTGCGCCGCACCGGCTGGATGCCGGCCGCGTCCGCCGCGGCGCCCGGGTCCGGGACTCCGCCGCCCCAGCCCCCGCCGCCACCTCCACCGCCCCCGGCGGCCGCTGGCAATCCTTCCCTGTCTGCTGCGACCGTGGATTCCGGCCGATTGGCCGTGGCGGCCGGCACCGCGCTCTCCGCGGCGCGGGAGGGCGAGCCAGTGGGGCAGCTCAGTGCGCCCGTGGCCGCCGAGGTGGTCGAGCGACGGCAGGGGTGGAGCCGGGTGCGTATCGAGGCCTGGGTCCCTGATCGTGCCCTGGAGGGGGCCCGGCCCCAGGGGGTCACCGCCGAGCAACTCCGCAGCGACCCGGACCGGTATGTGGGGGCCACGGTGGAGTGGCGACTGCAGGTGCTGGCGGTGCGCGAGGCCGACGAGCTGCGGCCCGAACTGCCGCGGGGGCAGGCGTACCTGCTGGCCCGGGGCCCGCTGCCGGAAACCGGATTCGTCTACCTCACCCTGTCGGCCGAGCAGGCCAGTACCTTCAGGGGGCTCGAGCCGCTCACCGAGGTGATGGTGCGCGCCACGATCCGGGCGGGGCGGAGCCGCTTCCTCGCGACCCCCGTGCTCGACCTGGTAGATCGCATCGACTGAGCCGCGGAGGTCGCGTGCAGGACCACTTGAAGGACCGGATCATGCGGCGCCTCGACGGGTTGCCCGACGAACGCGCCTACCAGGTGCTCGACTACATCGAGTTCCTCGAGAGCAAGTACGCGGAGCGCTCCACCCCCGACAACATCTTCACCCGGCTGCAGGACACGGTGGAGAACACGCTGCGCGCCGGCAAGATGCCGGTGGACGCCATTGCGGGCACGGTCACCTTCTTCGACGGCGCCAGCAAGGTGATGCGCGGGCTCGCCTCGGCCGCCCAGTCGGTGGTGGACGAGGCCGCCAAGGTGGCGAAGGGAAGCCCTCCGGCCGGCGGCAGTCCGCCGGAGGGACCCGCGATGGGGCCCGGGGAAGCGGGTTGATCGTCCCCCCATCCGGGGATAGGATTGTGGATGGAGCTTCGAACCTGCCCAGGCCGTGCCCCGGAGATGCCGTGAGTCGCATCCGACCGGGCCACGGCCTGACCTTTGACGACGTCCTGCTGTTGCCCCGCCTCTCGACGGTCCACCCCCGCGACGTCTCCACCGCCAGCCGCTTCACCCGCGGGATCCTGCTCAACGTCCCGCTCATCTCCGCCGCCATGGACACCGTGACCGAATCCGACATGGCGATCGCCATGGCCCGGGCCGGCGGCATCGGCGTGATCCACAAGAACATGTCCGTGGACCGGCAGGCCGCCGAGGTGGACCGGGTCAAGCGCAGCGAGAGCGGGATGATCCTCAACCCGATCACCCTGGGTCCCGACCGACCGGTGCGCGAGGCACACGCCCTGATGCGGCGGTTCCGGATTTCCGGCGTGCCGATCGTGGACGGGGCGGGCCGGCTGATCGGGATCATCACCAATCGCGACTTGCAGTTCGAGACGGCGCTGGATCGCCCGATCGCCGAGGCGATGACCAAGGAGCGGCTGGTGACCGCCCCCGTGGGGACCGGGCTCGAGGAGGCGGAGGCGATCCTGGCGCGTCACCGGATCGAGAAGCTGCCGGTGGTGGACGCCGACGGCGTGCTCAAGGGGCTGATCACCGTCAAGGACATCTTCAAGCGCCGCGAGCACCCCAACGCCAACAAGGACCAGCATGGCCGCCTCCGGGTGGCGGCCGCGGTGGGCGCCGGCACCGAGGCGCTCCAGCGCGCCGGCGCCCTGATCCAGGCGGGCGTGGACGTCGTCGTGGTGGATTCCGCCCACGGCCACTCGGTCGGCGTGCTCGACACCGTGGCGCGGCTCCGGGAGAAGTATCCCGAGACCCAGCTCGTGGCCGGCAACATCGCGACCGAGGCCGGGGCCCGCGCCCTGGTCGAGCGCGGGGTGGATGCGGTCAAGGTGGGGATCGGTCCCGGTTCGATCTGCACCACCCGCGTGGTGACCGGCGTGGGGGTGCCGCAGGTCACCGCGATCCAGGAGGCGGTGCGGGGTGCGGGCGACATCCCGGTGATCGCCGATGGCGGCATCAAGTACAGTGGCGACGTGGTCAAGGCGATCGCCGCCGGCGCGGAGTCGGTGATGATGGGCTCGATGCTGGCCGGGACGGAGGAGTCGCCGGGGGAGAGCATCCTGGCCGAGGGCCGCCGTTTCAAGTTGATCCGCGGCATGGGCTCCCTCTCCGCCATGCAGGACGGCTCGGCCGACCGGTATTTCCAGGACGGCGAGGTGTCGCCCTCCAAGATGGTCCCCGAGGGGATCGAGGGGCGGGTCCCCTACAAGGGGCCGGTGGCCGACGTCCTCTTCCAGATGGTGGGAGGACTCCGCAGCGGGATGGGGTACTGCGGGGTCAAGGATCTGGCGCAATTGCGGCAGGACACCGAGTTTGTACAGATCACGACGGCCGGACTCCGGGAATCGCACCCGCACGACGTGACGATCACCCGGGAAGCCCCGAACTACAGCGTCTGACCCTCAGGCGGCCGGGTCCTCCTGCCGCCCTGCGTCTTCCCTTCGCACGACAGGCTTCACCCCCTCCTGGACGTGGAATGACTCGTCGCTCTTCGCCGTTGAGCCTGTTCACCGGCCTCCTCGCCCTTGCCGCCCTGTGCGCCACGCCCGCCGTGGCGCAGGACACCGTTCCCGCCGCCCCTGTCCCCACCGGCTGGATGGCCACGGTGGACGGGGCAATGGACCGCGTCAACGGCGTCTTCGAGTGGTTCATCTTCCGCGACGTCATCTTCTGGGACAACGCCAGCGAGACCAACCTGGTGCTGCCGCTGGTGGTGCTGTGGCTGGTCCTGGGGTCGATCTTCCTCACCGTCAAGATGGGGTTCATCAACCTGCGCGCGTTCCGCCACGCGGTGAACGTGACGCGCGGCAAGTACAGCAATCCTGCCGATACGGGCGAAGTGTCCCACTTCCAGGCGCTCGCCGCCGCGCTCTCGGCCACGGTGGGCCTCGGCAACATCGCCGGGGTGGCGATCGCCGTCTCGATCGGCGGCCCCGGCGCCACCTTCTGGATGATCATCGCCGGCCTGATCGGCATGACGGCCAAGTTCACCGAGTGCACCCTGGGGCAGAAGTACCGCGAGATCCGCCCCGACGGCCGGGTGATGGGCGGCGCGATGTTCTACCTCTCCAAGGGCCTCGGCGAAATGGGCTGGGGCCGGCTGGGCAAGGCACTGGCCGTGATCTTCGCCGTGATGTGCATCGGCGGGTCGCTGGGCGGCGGCAACACCTTCCAGGTCAACCAGTCCATGAACGCGGTGCAGGAGACGATCCCGTTCCTGGTGGGCCGCGAGTGGATCTACGGGCTGGTGATGGCCGTGATGGTGGGGATCGTGATCATCGGCGGGATCCGGCGGATCGCCGACGTGGCGGAGAAGATCGTGCCGCTGATGGTGGGGCTGTACGTGGCTGCGGCGCTCTTCATCCTGGTGGACAACGCCTCGCACATCCCGGGCGCCTTCGGGGCGATCTTCTCGGGCGCCTTCTCCCCCGAGGCCGGCTATGGCGGGATCATCGGGGTGTTGGTGCAGGGGTTCCGGCGGGCTGCGTTCTCCAACGAGGCCGGCGCCGGCTCGGCGGCGATCGCCCACTCGGCGGCGCGCACCCCCTACCCGGTGCGCGAGGGGATCGTGGCGCTGCTCGAGCCGTTCATTGACACCGTGGTGGTGTGCACCATGACGGCGCTGGTGATCGTGATCACCGGGGCCTACAACAACCCCGACTACGAGGGGCTCCGGGCCGCGACGCAGGGCGCCGCGCTCACCTCACGCGCCTTCGGCGAGCACATCACCTGGTTCCCGATGATCCTGGCGGCGTGCGTGCTGCTCTTTGCCTACTCCACGATGATCTCGTGGAGCTACTACGGCGAGCGCTGCTGGTGCTACCTGTTCGGCGACGACAAGACCCGCTGGTTCCAGGTGCTCTTCGTCACCTTCACCTTCCTGGGCGCGATCATCTCGGCGCAGAACGTGCTCGACTTCGGCGACCTGATGATCCTCGGGATGGCGTTCCCCAACCTGTTCGGCGTGCTGATGCTCTCGGGCAAGGTCAAGGCCGACCTGCAGGCGTACTGGGCGATGTACCGGCGGGGCGAGTTCAAGGTCTACTCGTAGGCCGGGCAACCGGCGTCCACCATCCACCCCGAGGGCGGCTTGACCGACACCTCAGCACCACGCGAACAGTGGGGATCCCGGATCGGGCTGATCCTCGCGATGGCCGGCAACGCGGTCGGCCTGGGCAATTTCCTGCGGTTCCCCCGCCAGGCCGTCGAGAACGGCGGCGGCACCTTCATGATCCCCTACTTCATCGCGTTCCTGCTGGTGGGGATCCCGCTGATGTGGATCGAGTGGGGGGTGGGGCGCCACGGCGGCCAGCGCGGCCACGGCTCGGTGCCCGGGATGTTCCACTCGCTCTGGGACCATCCGGTCTCGAAGTACCTCGGCGTGCTGGGCCTGTTCATGCCGTTCGTGGTGCTGGTGTACTACTGCTACATCGAGTCGTGGACCCTGGCGTGGACCTTCTTCTCGCTCACCGGCCAGACCCAGGGACTCGACCAGGCGGGGATGCAGGCGTTCTTCAATTCCTACGTCAACCTCGAGAACGGCACGGTGCACGGCTTCTGGACGCCGTTCATCTTCTTCTTCATCACCATCGCCATCAACTTCTGGGTGGTGAGCAAGGGGATCTCGGCCGGGATCGAGAAGCTCGCCAAGATCGGGATGCCGATCCTCTTCATCTTCGCGGCGATCCTGGTCATCCGCGTGCTGACGCTGGGTGACCAGACGGTGATGATCGACGGGGTGGCCACCACCACCAACCCGATGCAGGGCCTCAACTTCATGTTCACGCCGGACTGGTCCAAGCTGGGCGAGCCCAAGGTCTGGCTCGCCGCCACGGGCCAGATCTTCTTCACGCTCTCGGTGGGGATGGGATCGCTGCAGGCGTACGCCTCCTACCTCACCAAGAAGGACGACATCGCCCTCTCGGGCATCGCCACCGCGTCCACCAACGAGACCGCCGAGGTGGTGCTGGGCGGCTCGCTGGCGATCCCGGCGATCGTGGCGTTCTTCGGGGTGAGCGGGGCGGTGATGATCGCGGGACAGGGGTCGTTCAACCTGGGCTTCATCGCGATGCCGCTGGTGTTCAACGAGCTCCCCGGCGGCGCGATCATGGCCACGCTGGCGGGGGTGATGTGGTTCGGGCTGCTGTTCTTCGCCGGGATCACCTCGTCGGTCTCCATGGCCACGCCGGCGCTGTCCTTCGTGGAGGAGAACTTCGGCTGGAAACGGAAGCAGACCGTCTGGGCCCTCGGCGCGATCGTCGTGGCCCTCGGCATCCTGCACATCGTGTACAACACCCGCGGCTTCCTCGACGAGTGGGACTACTGGGCGGGGACATTCGGCCTCGTGGTGCTCGCCATCGTGGAGACGATCCTGTTCGTCTGGGTGCTGGGCCCCGACCGGATGTGGAACGAGATCCACGAGGGCGCCACGATCCGGATCCCGAAGTTCTACAAGTTCGTGATGACGTACGTCACGCCGCTCTTCCTGCTGGTGATGATGGCCTGGTGGACCGTGACGGAGGCGTTCGGCGTCCTCACCATGGTCAGCGCGGACGGCACGCCCGAGACCCCCGAGCGCGCCGTGGTGCGCTGGGCGTCCCGCGGCGTGATGGTGGCGATCCTGCTGTTCCAGCTCTTCCTGATCAAGAAGGCCTGGGCGCGCCGCCGCGCCGCCGGCCGGGAGGCGTGAGATGACCACCAATGCCCTGCTCTTCATGCTGGGTGCCTGGGCCTTCGTGCTCGGGCTCACCAGCTGGTCGTACAAGAAGTTGCTGAGCACCCCGCCCAACGAGAAGCTGCCGCCGCCGGGGTCCATGCCGTGAACCTGTTCCGTCGCAAGTCGATCGCGTCGCTGCAGGCGGAGGCCGCTGACGAAAGCGGCCTGCGCCGCGCGCTGGGCGCGGGCAACCTCGTCATGCTCGGCATCGGGGCCATCATCGGCACCGGGATCTTCGTGCTCACCGGCACGGTGGCCGCCAACAATGCTGGCCCCGCGGTGGTGCTCTCCTTCGGCCTCGCGGGGATGGCCGCGATCTTCGCCGCGCTCTGCTATGCGGAGTTCGCCTCCGTGGTTCCCGTGGCCGGGAGCGCCTACACCTACGGGTACGCTACCCTGGGCGAGCTCTTCGCCTGGATCATCGGGTGGGACCTCGTCCTCGAGTACGCCCTTGCCGCCACCACGGTGGCGATCGGCTGGTCGGGCTACGTGGTGTCGCTGCTCAACCAGCTCGGCATCGCGATCCCCCCGGCACTCACCGCCCCGGCCGGCGCCACCGTGCAACTTGCCGATGGCGGCACGGTCACGGCGCTGTTCAACCTGCCGGCCGTGATCATCACGCTGCTGATCACCACGCTGCTCGTGGTGGGGATCCGGGAATCGGCGAAGGTCAACAACGTGGTGGTGGTGATCAAGGTGGCGGTGGTGCTCGCCGTGATCTTCCTCTGCATCGGCAAGATCAATCCCGCGAACTGGCAGCCATTCATTCCCGCCAACACCGGGGCGCGCGAGGCGTTCGGGCTCACCGGGATCATCTCGGGCGCCGGGGTGGTGTTCTTCGCCTACATCGGGTTCGATGCCGTCTCCACCGCGGCGCAGGAGGCGAAGAACCCCCAGCGCGACATGCCGATCGGGATCCTGGGTTCGCTGTTGATCTGCACCGTGCTGTACATGGTGGTCTCGGCGATCGCCACCGGCGTGGTACCCTACCAGGAGCTGAATGTCCCCGACCCGATCGCCAAGGTGGCCGACGTCGCGGGGCTGGGGTGGTTCGCCACGCTCATCAAGATCGGCGCGATCGCCGGCCTCACCTCGGTGATCCTCGTGCAGATGATGGGGCAGACCCGCGTGTTCTACTCGATGTCGCGCGACGGGCTCCTGCCCAAGTGGGTCAATGTCATCCACCCGACGTTCCGGACACCTTGGATCACCACCATTGCCGTGGGCATCGCGGTGACGATTCCTGCCGGGTTCCTCACCGTCTCCGAGGCGGCGCACCTGGTGTCCATCGGCACGCTGCTCGCGTTCGCCATCGTCTCGGCCGGGGTGATCGTGCTCCGGCTCCGCGAGCCCGACCTGCACCGACCGTTCCGGACGCCGCTGGTGTGGTTCGTGGCCCCCATGGGCGTGCTCTCCTCGCTCTACCTGATGTACTACCTCCCCCGGGTGGCCTGGGAGCGGCTCGGCATCTGGCTGGCGATCGGCCTGGCGATCTACTTCCTGTACGGCGTGCGGCACTCCCGGCTCGCCCGCCAGGGGACCGGAGAGCCGACCTGATTATTTTGCGGGGATGACGTCCTCCCTGGCTGCACCCGAGCGCGCCGCCGCCCACGAGCTGGCGGCGCTGCTCGTTCCCGGCACCCGCGTGGTGCTCACCACCCACGTCAATCCCGACGGCGACGGCCTCGGCAGCGAGGTGGCGCTGGCGCACCTGCTGCGCGACATGGGGCTCGACCCGGTGATCGCCAACCCGTCGCCCACCCCGGAGCGCTTCGCCTTCCTGTTCACGTCGCTGCCCGGGGTGGACCGCTCCGCCACCGCCGTGAAGGAGCTGCGTCGCGCCGACCTGGTGATCGTGCTCGACATCGCGGACCAGTCCCGCCTGGGGCAGCTCGGCGAGGTGGTGCGGGAGCGCAACGTGCCGGTGGCCTGCATTGATCACCACACCGGCGGCGGGCAGCTTCCCCCGGGCCCGCGGATCGTGGACTCCACCGCCGCGGCCACCGGCGAGCTGATCTTCCTGCTGGCGCGCGATCTCGACCGGCCGGTGACCCGCGAGATCGCCCACGCGATCTACGTGGCGATCGTCACCGACACCGGCTCGTTCCGGTTCTCCAACACTACGCCGCGCACCCTGCGGGTGGCCGCCGAGCTGCTCGAGCTGGGTGCCGATCCGGAGGAGGTGTACCTGGAGGTGTACGCCTCCGCACCGCCCGGTCGCCCCCGCCTCCTCGCCGAGACGCTGCAGACGCTGGTGATCGAGGACGACGCCGGGATCGCGTGGATGACCGTGCCGCCGGGGGCCCTGGAGCGGCATGGCGTGGACGCCGACGACCTCGACGGCATCGTGGAGCATGCCCGCGCGGTCAAGGGCGTGCGCCTGGCCATCCTGTTCCGCCACGTCTCGGGCGGGCGGATCAAGGTGTCGTTCCGTTCGGTGGGCACGGTGGACGTGGCCGCCCTGGCGCGCACCATGGGCGGCGGCGGTCACACCAAGGCCGCCGGCGTGGCGATCGCCGGCGACCTCGACGCCGTGCAGCGGGACGTGCTCGCGGCCGCGCGCCGCTTCGTGGCGGGGGTGCCGGCGTCGTGAACCGGACCGAACCCGCCGCGGGCGGGATCGACGCGGTGCTGCAGCGCATCGAACGCGGCCTCGATGGCATCCGTCCCTACATCGCCTCGCATCGGGGCGCGGTCGAGGTGATTGACTTCGATCCCGGGGAAGGGCGCCTCACCCTGCGGCTGAGCGGCACCTGCCATGGGTGCGCCGCGGCCAGCATCACCCTCAAGCACGGCATCGAGATCCGCCTCCGGGAGCTGGTCCCGGAAGTCCGGGTCGTCGAGGCGGTGTGAGCGTGGTTCCATGACCCTCGATCCGATCGTCGCCGCCCTCGACCAGGTGGTCAACCCCCGCACCGGGCACGGTATCCACGCGTCGCGGATGATCGCGGATCTCGAGCGCGAGGGCGACGCGGTGCGGTTCACCTTCCTGCTCGGTCGCGACGACCCCGCCACGCTGGTGCGCCAGGCCCGGCAGGCCCTCGCCGCCGCCGGGTTCCCCACGGTGCACATCAAGGTGGTGGACCCCTCGGGGCCCCCGGCCGCGACGCACCAGCCGCCCCAGAGCGCCCAGGCCGGCGTGCCGGCGCCGGTGCCGATGGCGGTGCCGGGGATCGCGCGGGTGGTGGCGATCTCCTCGGGGAAGGGCGGGGTGGGCAAGTCCACCGTGTCGGTCAACGTGGCCATCGCCCTGGCGCAAGCGGGTCACCGCGTGGGGCTGATCGACTCGGACTTCTACGGGCCCGACGTGCCCCGCATGATGGGGGTCTTCGAACGTCCCGGCATTGATGCGGACAAGCGGATCATCCCGCTCGAGGCGCACGGGGTGAAGCTGATGTCCATCGGCTTCCTCGTGGACCGCGATGCGCCCGCCATCTGGCGCGGCCCGATCATCACCAAGGTGCTGCAGCAGTTCCTGCACGACGTCGCGTGGGGCGAGCTCGACTACCTGCTGGTGGACATGCCCCCGGGCACCGGCGATGCGCAGCTCTCGCTGGTGCAGCAGGTGCTGGTGAGCGGGGCCGTGATCGTGACCACGCCGCAGGAAGTGGCGGTGGGCGATGCGCTCCGCGGCGCCCGGATGTTCGACCGCGTCAACGTGCCGCTGCTCGGGGTGGTCGAGAACATGAGCGGCTTCCTCGATCCGGTGACCGGGGTGCGCCACGACCTGTTCGGCGCCGGGGGCGGGGAGCGCCTCGCCGCGGAGCTGGACACGCCGCTGCTGGGGCAGGTGCCGCTGCAGATGGGACTGGCCGATGCCGCCGACCGGGGCGAGCCGATCGTGGTGGCGGCGCCGGGGAGCGCCGCGGCAGTGATGCTCACGGAGGTGGCGGAGCGCATCGTGCGCCGCGGCGCGGAAGTGGGCGTCAAGCTGCCGCGGCTGGAGTGACGGGCTAGGCGTCCTTCCGTTCGCCGCTCACCAGGTCGTCCACCGTGCCGATGTCCTGGTCGTCGTCATCGCCCACCGTGAGTTCCTGCAGGTGGCGATGCTCGGAGCGGCGGCCGGGCGCCGCGAACTCCCCGCGATGCGCCCCGGCGATCCACGCCAGCCACGGTGGCGTCACGAACGTGGTGCCCATCACCATCAGCATCAACGCACCGAACAGCTCCGGGGTGAGCGCGGCCGTGGCGAACCCCATCTGGGCGAAGATGAGGCCCACCTCTCCGCGGGGCACCATCGCCACGCCCACCACCGCGTGGCGCATCGGCACCCACCAGGGGGCGTACCCCGCGGCGAACTTGGTGGCGATTCCCACCACCATGAGCACGCTGCCGAGCAGCAGCGACTGTGGGGCCAGCATCGCCTGCAGGTCCACCGAGGCCCCCACCGACACGAAGAAGATCGGCACGAAGAAGTGGCCGAGGGCGCTGGTGGAGCCCTCGATCCGCGGGCGCTGCGCGGTGCCGTGCAGGATCAGGCCGGCCGCGAACGCGCCGATGATCAGGGCCGAGCCCGCCATGGCGGCGAGGGCGGCGAGCAGCAGCGCGAACGCCAGCGCCAGCGCGCCGGTGGTGCCGCTCCCCGGGCCGCGGTCGATCGCGCCGAACAGCCGGGGGGCAAGGAGCCGCCCGAGCAGCAGCGCGACCGCGAGGAAGCCGATCGCCTTGGCCACCGTGAGGGAGACGCTTCCCGCCGTGATCGCGCCGCCGGTCACCACGGTGGTGACCACCGCGAGGATCACCAGGCCGATCACGTCGTCGAGCACGGCGGCGCCGAGCACCGTCTTGCCCTCGGGGGTGTCGAGCGCCTTGATGTCGCCCAGGATCCGCGCCGAGATGCCGATGGAGGTGGCCGTCATGGCGGCACCGCAGACCACCGCCGCGAGGGTCGGCACGCCGAGCCACGTGGCAGCGAAATAGCCCGAGAAGAACGGCAGCACCACGCCCAGGAGGCCCACCGAGGCCGCCGCGGGGCCCACGCCGAGCAGCGAGCGCAGGTCGGTGTGCAGGCCGATCTGGAACAGCAGGATGACGATGCCGAACTCGGCGATCACGTGCACGATCGGGTCGCTCGGCGCCACCCAGCCCAGCAGCGACGGCCCCACCAGGATCCCCGCGATCAGCTCGCCCAGCACGGCCGGCTGGCCGATGCGGCGGAACACCCGGCCGCCCACGTAGGCAGCCGACACCATCACCACCAGCATCAGGAAGATGTCGGGGATCTCGCGCGCCCCCTCAGGGGCCGCGGTGCTCGCGGACGCGACGAACGACAGCATCCGGGGAACCTAACCGGATCGAGGCAGGAGCTGAATCGTGCCGGACCGCGGCGGGCGCCGCGGGGTCAGCGGTCAATCCACTCGATCTCGAACCCGGCCACGTTGGCCTGCAGGTCGAGGGTGACCTTGCGCTCGGCCTGCGCGAAACCGGCCGTCCGCCAGGCATCGCCGTCGCGGGTGAGCCCCTCCATGGCGAACCGCGAGAGGAACTTCTGCGCGGTCACCTCCACGCCCGTGCCGCGGGGAATGCGCACCACGAGGGAACCCATGGAGAGCTTCGACTCGACCCGCAGGTCACGGCGCCAGGTGCCGCCCAGGTCGAGCAGGGCACGGCCCACGCCGCCCTCGATGCGCACCAGCTCGCAGCCGGCATTCGCCAGCCGCAGGGCCAGGAGCTCGCCGGCCCCGAGGGCCAGCGCGAACTCGCGGCAGGTGCCGCGGGTCGGGGTGGAGAAATCAATGGTGCCGCGGGTGGCGCCGGCCCGCACCGCGAGGCGCTGCAGGGTGAGGCCGCCGAGGTCGAGCAGCGCCTCGCTGGCTCCCAGCGACGCCTCCAGCTCGAGCGGCACCCGGGGCGAGAGCTCGAAGCGCGCCACCTGCTCGAGCTGTGAACGCGACGTCACCCGGATCCCGGCGCGTCCCACCGACTCGAGTCCGAGGCGCAGCGCACCGGTGCGAGGTTCGTAGCGATGCACCGGCGTGAACCGATCGGCGTCATAGCGGAGCTGCGCATCGTAGAGCGACGGCCCGGTGCCGGCCCGCACCACCACGCGACCGGCACCGAACTCCAGCACGGTGCGCAGCACCGCCGGTGGGTTGGCGGATGGCCCGCCCGCCGCGTAGCTCCGCATCGTCTGCGCCGCGAGCGCCGGGCCGGCGGCCAGCAGCACTGCGCCGAGCGCGGCACCGAGCCGCCTCATGTCGGCTCCTTCGGCGGCCGCTTCACCGCGGGCACGCCCATCTGCGGGGTGGCCCAGAGGTACTCGTCGGTCATCATTGCGGTGGGGAGCAGTCGCCCGGTGAACTCCTCGCGGATCCCGCCACGGGAGAGCAGCGCGGCGCCGAATCCGGCGGTGGCCACCGTCCAGCTGCCCAGCGCGGCGGCCAGGAAGGCAATGGCCCCGGCCACCGGCACCCAGCCGAACAGCACCCAGGCGACCCACGACAATGCGATCGCCAGCAGGCCGGTGAACAGGTAGCGATACGAGTTGGGCGACATCGCGATGCCCCGCGCCATGCGGCGCCGGGTGATCGTCTCGCCCATCGCGTGGGCCACCGCGAGGAAGCCGCCCAGCACCGACACGATCGCCAGCAATCCGTAGACGACCACGGCGAAGGGGACCAGCAGCGCGCCGGCGATGGTGAGGATCAGGCCCACCACCAGCATGCCGAAGGTGGGGAGCACCAGGATCTGGCCCAGCACCCCCGCCAGGAAGGAACGCCCGAACGAATGCGTGACGGTGTCGGAGACGATCTCGAGGTTGGGGCGCCCGAAGGTGACCAGGCCCAGCCCGAGCACCGAGAGCGTGGCGAACACGGCGAGCAGTCCCGCGGCGCGTCGCGAGACCAGCGTGAGCACGGAGGTCGGCGGGGCCGCGGGGGCGTACGGCTCGATCACCTGGTACGTCCCGGTGATCACGCTGCGATCGCCGCGCAGGCGGCCACCGATCACCAGCACGTCGCCGCGCAGGCGCGCCCCGGGGTGCAGCGTCACGTCGCCGTCGAGGGTCACGACGTTGCCGTCAATGGTGCCGTGGATGTCGGCGTTGCCCTTGAGCACCACCACGTGACCGCTGTGCGTCTCGGCCGAGCCCAGCGAATAGTTGCCGATCCGGGCGATGCCGCCCACCACGGTGAGGCGGGTGGCGCTGAGCGGCTCGGCGAGCGCCGCGCGGAGGTCGAGTTCGATCTGTTCGGGGACGATCAGGCGGGAAGGGTCAATGCGGGGGCCGTCCTGGTCGGCCTCGATCACGGCCTGAGGGAGCGGGCTGGCAGCGCTCCGGAACGGCAGCGCGTCGCGCATCAGCTCGACGAGATCCTCGATGGCAGCCTTCGGGTCGGGCGCCGGGGCCGCCAGCAACGGGGCTGGCAGCAGGGCGGCGAGGAGGAGAAGGCGCGCGGCGGCGTTACCAGCCCGCATCGGTCGCAGGCCGGGTCAGCAGGCGACGGAGACCGAGCAGGAGCACCAGGTACACGCCGGCCACACCGAGCAGGGCGGGCACCGCCCGGGCCGGGGTGGCCATGGCATCGCGGATCGGGGCAAACCACGGCTGTTCCGTGGTGTTGGCCGCGATCGCCTGCAACGAGAGCCAGAGCGACTGGGTCAGTTGCTGGAAGGCGGGCTCCACCAGGTTCACCGCGGTGCGGGGATCAATGAGCGCCCAGGCGAAACCGGCCGTCACCAGGCCACCCACCAGCGAGCCGCCGATCCAGACCCGCCGGCGGGCCGACTGGGCCCGGGCACTCGGCCCGGCGGGGGCCACCGCCACCTGGGCCGGCACCCGGGCCACCTGGCTCAGCACCCGCTCGGCGAAGAGCGGCGAGGGATCCCAGGTGGGGAGGGCGGCAAGCGCCGCCACGACCTGTCGGTCGCTGGCGGCCAGGGCGCGGCATGCGGTGCACGTCTCAAGGTGTGACGCCACCCCGATGGGCGCATGCCCCTCGAGGAGGAGGTCGAGATCGTCGGCGGAGAGGTGCGGTGCGGCGGCGTTCATCTTACCGGCCTCTTACGGAAAAAGGTGGTCCGGGTTTCAGCGATCACGGGTGTCGGCCAGCAGGATCCGCAGCTCGTTGCGGGCCCGGTGGATGTAGGTCTTCACGGTGCCGAGCGGGAGGTCGAGGATCTCGGCGATCTCCTCGTACGGGCGGCCGTCAATGTGGCGCAGCAGGATGCAGCTGCGGTATTCCGGCCGGAGGGCGTTGATGGCGCGCTCGATCTGCTCACCGAGCTCGCGCGAGGCCACTTCATCGAGCGGTGATTCCTGCCCGTCGCCGAGCTGCAGCGTGGTGGCCTCGATGGCCTCCGCGGTCTCCGCGTGGGGGGAGCCGTCAATGGACAGGGTGTCGAGGTTGCGTCGGCGGAGGTGATCGATCGCGGCGTTGTTGGCGATCTTGAAGATCCAGCTGGAAAACTTGTATTCGGGGCGATAGGAATCGATGGCGTTGAGCACCTTGACGAAGGTTTCCTGCGCCAGGTCCTCGGCCAGCTCGCGGTCGCGCACCATGCGGAACACCAGGGAGAACACCGGGCGCTGGTAGCGGCGGATCAGCTCGCGATAGGCGGCCTCGCGGCCGATCACGGCATGCCGCACCACCTCCTGGTCGGTGAGCATCCGCCAATCCACCGGGGTGGGTGCCGTCACCGCCGCCCCCGCGTTGCCCCGGCAATCCGCCCGCCGGTAGCTTTGGGGTCCATGCCATCCACGGACACGGAGCTACCGGTCACCGGAGGCGACGCCAAGCGGGCCTACGTGCGCGGCGTCTTCGAGCAGATCGCGCCCCGGTACGACCTGCTCAATCATGTCCTCTCCCTCAACGCCGACCGGCGCTGGCGGCGCAAGGCCGTGGCCGCGCTGGGGTGGCGGGCCGCCCCGCAGGGACGGTACCTCGACCTCTGCGCCGGCACCCTCGACCTGGCCGCCGAGCTCGGCAACCAGCCCGAGTTTGCGGGGACCGTGGTGGGGGCCGACTTCGTGCCCGCGATGCTGCACCACGGCCGCGGCAAGTCGGGGCGCGTGGTGCCGGTGGGCGCCGATGCGCTCACGCTGCCGTTCGCGGATGGCACGTTCGACGGGGCGACGGTGGGGTTCGGCGTGCGCAATCTCATGGATCTCGATGCCGGGCTCCGTGAAGTGGCACGCGTCATCAAGCCGGGAGGGCGGCTGGTGGTGCTCGAGTTCACCACGCCGCGGTGGCAGCCCCTCCGGGCGCTGTACCTCGGGTACTTCCGCCAGGTCTTGCCGCGGATCGGACGACTCGTCTCGAAACATAGGAGCGCCTACGACTGGCTACCAGCGTCGGTGCTCGCCTTCCCCGACCCCGCCACCCTGGGGAGCAAGCTGCGCGATGCCGGCCTCGCGGAGGTCAGCTGGACCTCCCTCTGGGGCGGCATCGTGGCCCTCCACCAGGGTACCCGGAGCCCCCGATGAGCCTCGACTCCCTGCCCGCGTTCCTCGACGCGCTCACGCGCGCCGGCGAGCTGGTGCGCATTGATCGCCCGGTGCGGACCACGCTGGAGATCGCCGAGATCGCCGACCGGGTGATGAAGTCTCCGGGCGGCGGCAAGGCGCTGCTGTTCACCCGGCCGGTGCGCGACGATGGCAGCACGGCGACCATGCCCGTGGCGATCAACCTGTTCGGCTCGCGCCGCCGCATGGAGCTGGCCCTCGGGGTCACGCGGCTGGATGACATCGGCGACCGCATCGCGGAGATGCTCGACCTCAAGGTGCCCAGCGGGATCCTCGGCAAGCTGGCGATGCTGCCCCGGCTGGCGGAGATGGCCAAGTTCCCGCCACGCACGCGGTCGGGGCGCGCGCCGTGCCAGGAGGTGGTGCTGCGTGACGACGAGGCCGACCTCGATGCCATCCCGATGCTCAAGACCTGGCCCGGCGACGGCGGCAACTACCTCACCCTGCCGATGGTGATCACCCGCGACCCGGTGCGCGGCACCCGCAACGTCGGGATGTACCGCGTGCAGCAGCTCGGCCGCCGCACCCTCGCGATGCACTGGCAGCGCCACAAGACGGGGGCGGCGCACTGGCGCGAGATGGCGGCCCGCGGCGAGACGATGCCGGTGGCGATCGCCCTGGGCGGCGATCCGGCGTCGATCTACTCCGGTTCCGCGCCGCTGCCGCCGGGCATCGACGAGTTCCTCTTCGCGGGGTTCCTGCGCCGTGCCCCGGTGGAACTCGTGCCGGCGCTGACCGCGGACCTCGAGGTCCCGGCCGAGGCGGAGATCGTGATCGAGGGCTACATCGACCCGGCCGAGGCGCTGGTGACCGAAGGGCCGTTCGGCGACCACACCGGGTTCTACTCGCTGGCCGACCTGTATCCCCGGATGCACGTCACCGCCATCACGCGGAAGCACAGCCCGGTCTATCCGGCCACGCTGGTCGGGCGTCCGCCGATGGAGGACTACTGGCTGGGCCACGCCACCGAGCGGATCTTCCTGCCGCTGCTCCGGCTCACGGTGCCGGAGATCGTGGACTACCACATGCCGGCCGAAGGGATCTTCCACAACCTCGTCTTCGTGAGCATTGACAAGCAGTACCCCGGGCAGGCCTACAAGGTGATGCACGCCCTCTGGGGCACTGGGCTGATGTCGCTCAGCAAGGTGCTGGTGGTGGTGGACAAGGATGTCAACGTGCAGGACCCCGACGAGGTGTGGTGGATCGCGCTCAACAACATCGACCCCCGGCGCGACACGGAGTTCGCCCGCGGCCCGGTGGACGTGCTCGACCACGCCTCGACCGCGTTCACCTTCGGCAGCAAGATGGGCATTGATGCCACCCGGAAGTGGCCCGAGGAGGGCTTCACCCGGGAATGGCCCGAGCGGATCGCGATGGACGAGGCCACGAAGCGGCAGGTGGACGCAATGTGGCAGGACCTGGGACTGTGACCGGCGACAAGCGACAGGGAACGGGCGACACGCTGGCTGACTCCGTCGCCGGTCGCCCGTCGCCCGTCGCGGTGCGGGAGGGCCAGACGTATGCAGGGACTTCCCGCCTCCTGGATTGGATCAACTTCGTCAAGCTGCCCCACACCCTCTTCGCGCTGCCGTTCGCCCTGCTGGGCGTGCTGGCGGCCTCCCGGGTGGTGCCGCTCACTGCGCCCACCGTGCTGTGGGTCGTGGTGGCCTTCACGGCCGCCCGGTTCGCCGCGATGGGCTTCAACCGGATCGCCGACCACCGCTTCGACGCCCGCAACCCCCGCACCGCGGGCCGGGAGATCCCGACGGGACGGATCGCCGTGCCGGCCGCCGCGGCCGCCGTGGCTGCCGCCGCCGCGGTGTTCGTGTTGGCCAGCGCCCAGCTCAACCGGCTCTGCCTGCTGCTCTCCCCCGTCGCGCTGGGCTGGATCCTGGCCTACTCCTACGCCAAGCGCTTCACCGCGTGGCCGCACCTCTGGCTCGGGCTCTCGCTGGCGATCGCCCCGGTGGGCGGCTGGCTGGCCGTGACCGGCGCCTGGAGCGATCCCTGGTGGCTGTTGCTCGCCATCACGCTGGCGGTGATGACCTGGGTGGCCGGATTCGACATCTTCTACGCCCTCCCCGACGCCGACTTCGATCGCAGCGAACGGCTGCGCTCCGCGGTGGTGGCGCTGGGAGAGTCCCGGGCGATCCTGGCGGCGAAGCTGCTGCACGGGGTGACCATCCCGGCCCTGGCGGCGTTCGGTTGGGGCGCCGGGTTCGGCGGCTGGTACTTCGCCGGGGTGGCGGTGGCGGCGCTGATCCTGGCCTGGGAGCATCGCCTGGTCCGGCCCGGCGACCTCTCGCGGCTCGATGCGGCGTTCTTCACCATGAACGGCGTGATGAGCGTGACGGTCTTTGCGTTCGCGCTGGTGGACATCCTGGCGTGAAGGGTGAAGGGTGAAGCGGGCCAAATCCTCACCGCTGCACCCTTCACGCTTGACCCTCAGGTCGCCGTATATTCCGCCCAGATGTCCGACCTCCCCATCGTCCTCGCCATCACCGGCGCCTCCGGGGCGCCCTATGCCGTGCGCCTGCTCGAGGTGCTCGCGCGTCACGCCGTCCCGGTGGAGCTGATCGTCTCGCGGCACGGCTGGCGCCTGCTGGCCACCGAGGCGGGGATCGGCGACGAGGCGGCGCTGCGGGCCTGCACCGGCGGGGAATGGGGCAGCGTCACGGTGTGGCCCGATGATGATCGCGGCGCGAAGCCGGCCTCCGGCTCGCACCGCACGGCGGGGATGGTGGTCTGTCCCTGCTCGATGGGGACGGTCGCCGCGATCGCGCAGGGTTCGTCGCGCTCGCTGGTGGAGCGCGCCGCCGACGTGACGCTCAAGGAACGGCGCAAGCTGATCCTGGTGCCGCGCGAGACGCCGCTGTCGCTCATCCACCTCCGCAACCTCACTGCCGTGACCGAGGCGGGCGCCGTGGTCATCCCGGCCGCCCCCGGCTTCTACCATCGCCCCACGACCATCGACCAGTTGGTCGACTTCATCGTGCAGCGGATCCTCGACCAGTTGGGCCTCGACATCGCCCTCACGCCGCGCTGGGAAGGGTGACGTGCGGCTCGGCGTGATCTCCGACACCCACGGCCTGCTCCGGCCGCAGGTGTTCGAGGCCTTCGCCCAGGTGGACCACATCCTCCACGCCGGCGACGTGGGCGACCTCGACATCCTCACCGAGCTGGAGGCGATCGCCCCGGTGACGGCGGTGTACGGCAACACCGACCGCGGCGACATTCGCGCCCGCCTGCCGCGCGTGGCGCGCCTCGAGCTCGACGGCTTCAGCATCGTCGTCACGCACGGCGACCAGTTCGGCCGCGAGGTGCCCAGCGAGGCACTGCACGAGCTCTTTCCCGACGCCGACATCCTGATCCACGGCCACACGCACGTCCCCAAGCTGGAGCTGGTGGACGTGGTGGTGACGGTGATGAACCCGGGCGCCGCGGGGGAGCGTCGCTACGACATCCCGGCGTCGGTCGGCATCCTGGAACTCGAAGCCGGCATCCCGCCGCGGGGGCGGCTGCTGCCCCTCACCGCGGCGGACGAGGACTGACCACGGCGACTGGCGACACGCAACGGGCGACGGTGTCCGGACGTCGCCCGTTGCCCGGCGCTCAGTTCTGCCCCGGATCCCGCCGAGCGCCGCTCTTTGGCCCCATCCCCGCGCCGACGATCCTGCCGTCGGAGTTGAACACCCAGCGCATCACGATCGGCTCCTGGGTGAAGTCCGAGAAGGATGCCTCGTGCCACCACTGCGGATTGCCCATCCGGCGCGTGAGCATCTCGGCCTCCACCTTGACGACCACGCCGGCGCGCTCCGCCAGGCGGTCCATCTGGCCGCGGATGCCGTCGAGCCCACCAACGCCCTCCACTGCGCTGCTGTCGATCATGCCGAGCAGCGAGTCGGCCTTGCCTTCGAAGAAGTAGCGGGTGGCCTGCTTGCCGAGTGCGGTGAAGCGGGCCGTCTCCTCTGCGGTGAACGGCACAAATGGAGGCGGGGCATCCTGCGCGGCGAGCGAACCCGCGGCCAGGGTGAGCAGGGCAGAGACCATCAGGGCTTTGGACGGCACGCAAACCTCGGGGTGGAGTGTGCCCCCACTACGAGTCGGCCTCCTGCGGGTTTCATGCTGCAACGTTTCGTGGCTGAAACGCCTTATGGGGCGGTCCAGGCGGCCAGGGGTTCCGTGGCGCGCCACGACTCGGGGCGGTTGCGGAACCACGACATCACCAGCAGTCGCTGGTGCAGGCGCTCGGGGTCGGCGCGTCCCGGTGGATCGGCGGGTCGCGCCATCTCCTGGTGCACCACCGCGGCGAAGGCCTCTCGTTCGAGGGGCGTCACCGGATCGGGATACGCGGCGCGCACCTCGCCGCGGATGATGAGGTAGGCGCGCGCGTCGCCCCGCGCCCCGGGGTCGCGGTACACGAAGGTGAGTGCCTCGGTGGCCGCGCGGGCGCGGCCGATCGCGGCGACCAGCCACTCCAGCGCCTCGAACTTGTGTCGCCAGTGCAGGGCCCGCTCGAAGTCGGCCGCGGTGGAGTGGGTGGTCATTTCGCGGACCACCCGATCAATCGGCGTGATGGTGCGCGCCTCACAGAAGGCAGCGGCAAGCTCGACGCGCTCCTGGTAGGCGGCGGCCGTGATGCGCCCGGCGCACGGACCCAGGCAGGTGCCGAAGTCGAACCGCGGGCAGGCGGCACGGCGGGGCTGGGCAAAGAGGTCGGCCTGCTCGGTGTAGTGCATCCCGGTGTCGGCGCGGCAGTCCCGCAGCGCCAGCAGGTCGAGCAGCACCCGGGCCGCCTCGCGGAGGCGGCTGGGCGATGGCAGCGGGCCGTACGTCCGGCCGCGATGCCGCTCGGGGGTGGCGGTGACCAGCAGCCGGGGCGCCGCCTCGTCGGTGAGCACCAGGAAGGCGTGCCGCTTGTTCCGGTTCATCGCCACGTTGAACGGGGGGCGGTGCTGGCGAATCAGGGCCAGCTCCTGCAGGGCCGCGGCGAACTCCCCGGGTGCCGGGTCGAACCGGATGTCGCTGGCGGCGTGGAGGATCCGGGCGGCCTTGTCCTCGGGGTAGGAGGCGCGGAAGTACGAGAGCAGCCTGGTGCGGAGCGACTTGGCCTTGCCCACGTAGAGCACGCGGCCGGACGCATCGAGCATCCGGTACGTGCCGGGTCGGTGGTCGGCCAGCCGACGGACCCGGAAGCGAAGCGCCTCGAGGTCGGTGGCGGGGAGCGCGAGCGCCAGGGAGGCCACGGATGGAAACTAGACGGAGGACGGAGGGTGGAGAACGGAGGGTCGAGGGAGCCGCCTCACCCGCTGTTCTCCATCCTCCACCCTCTCCTCTCCGTCTAGGCCTGGCACCTCCAGCAGAACACGGTCTGCCGGGCATCGATGTCGTGCGTCACGGCCAACGCCGTGCCGCAGACCCGGCAGGGCTCGCCGGCCCGATCGTACACCAGCAACTCCTCCTTGAACTCCCCGGTGGCGCCGCTCGGCGTGCGGTAGTCGCGAAGCGTGGTGCCCTCCCGGGAAATGGCGTGGGCCAGGATCCGGACCACATGCCCGTGGAGCGCCTCCAGCTTACCGGCCGGGACCGCATTGGCGGCGCGGGACGGATCAATGCCGGCGGCGAAGAGCGCCTCGTTGGCGTAGATGTTTCCCACCCCGACCACGAAGCGCTGGTCCATCAGCACCTTCTTGATCGGCGAGCGTGAACGGCCGAGCCGGGCGGCGAAGTCGGCAGGGGTGAGGGTGGGGTCGAGCGGCTCGGGGCCGAGTCGCGCGGCATACGCGTGCCAACCCTCCGGGGTGGTCCAGCGCAGGGTGCCGATCCGGCGGACATCCCGGTAGATGAGCACCGAGAAGTCATCGAGGGTGCAGGTC
The DNA here is from genome assembly GCA_964574665.1 of uncultured Gemmatimonadaceae bacterium. GTDB lineage: Bacteria > Gemmatimonadota > Gemmatimonadetes > Gemmatimonadales > GWC2-71-9 > Palsa-1233. The sequence continues at coordinate 32,407 of CAZNOJ010000002.1, read as the reverse complement.
AGCACGTCGTGGCGGGCGGCCTCGCCGCTGCGCGGCTGCTCGAGCCACTCGAGCCCGCCACTCATGCCCGGTTGCGCCGCGAGAATCCGGGTGTCGGTGTGGATCAGGGCGTGCTTCGCGCGCCGGCTGACGTCGTGGATGGTGCGGTCGCGGAGGCCGCGCACCAGGGTGGCGCGCGACACCCCGGCCAGCAGGTCGTCGTGCCGCAGGCGCACGGCCACCACGCGGCGGCCCGTCACCCGGGGGCGGAGCTCGCGGACCATCGTTTCGACTTCGGGGAGTTCGGGCACGAGGAGCAGTGAGTCCTGGGGAGTGAGTCCTGGGAAGTGTACCACGTCGCCTCAGGACTCAGGACTCACTCCTCAACACCTCCCGCCACCCGATGTCCCGCCGGAACTGCTTGCCGGCGAAGGCGATCCGCTCCGCGGCGTCGCGACTGAGCTGCTGCGCGGCGGTGATGGTGTCCGCGACCGCCGTCACGGCCAGGACGCGCCCACCCGCCGTCACCAGTCGCCCGTCGCGTGTCGCGGTGCCGGCGTGATACACCGTGACCTCCCGGGGAAGGTCGTCCGGAATCGTGATGGCGTCGCCCTTGCGCACCGACTCGGGGTAGCCCGCGCTCGCCAGCACGGTGGTGAGGGCCACGCCGCCACGCACCGTGACCTCCGGCAGCGGGTTGCCGCGTGCCGCGGCGTCGAGCAGGGCCGTGAGGCCCGGCCCCAGCAGCGGCAGCACCACCTGCGTCTCGGGGTCGCCGAAGCGGCAGTTGAACTCCACCACGTTGGGCGTGCCGTCGGGGTGGATCATCAGCCCGGCGTACAGCACGCCGCGGAACGGCGCGCCGCGCCGCTCCAGCTCCCCGAGCGTGGGCCGCAGCACCTCGCGCTCGACGCGCTCGAGCAACGCCACCGTGGCGATCGCCACCGGGGCGTAGGCGCCCATGCCGCCGGTGTTGGGCCCGGTGTCGCCCTCGCCGATCCGCTTGTGGTCCTGCGCGGCCGGGAGCAATCGCACCTCGCGGCCGTTGGTGACCGCGAACACCGAGAGCTCCTCGCCCTCGAGGAACCCTTCGATCACCACCGTGTCGCCCGCATCGCCCAGGCGATGGGCGCCGAGCATGTCGTGCAGCGCGGCGCGCGCCTCCTGGCGCGTGGCACACACCACGGCACCCTTGCCGGCGGCGAGGCCGCTGGCCTTGACCACCAACGGCTCCGCGTGCCCCTCCACGTGCGCCAGCGCCGCGGCCAGGTCGCTGAAGGTGGCGCTCGGCGCCGTGGGCACGCCGGCGGCGGCCATCACGTCCTTGGCGAACGCCTTCGAGGCCTCGATCCGTGCGGCGGACGCCCCGGGACCGAACACCACTCGGCCGTTGTCCCGGAGCCGGTCGGCGAGGCCCAGGGCAAGCGGAACCTCGGGGCCCACGACCACGAGGTCGATCGCGAACGCGTCGGCGAGGTCGGCGAGGCGGTCGAGGTCGTCGGCGGCGACGGGGTGGTTGGTGGCCAGTGCGGCGGTGCCCGGATTGCCCGGGGCGGCGTGCAGCTCGTGGCGCGGGTCGTCGGCGGCAAGGGCGGCCAGCAGGGCGTGCTCGCGCCCGCCGCCGCCGACGACCAGGATCCTCACGACGTGGAGCCCTGGCTCTTGCGCCGCCTGGCCTCGTCGAGCGCGTCGCGCGCGCTGGCGGCGGCCTTCTTGGCGGCGTTCTTGATGTGGGTGGCGGTCTCCTTGAACTCCTGCTTGTAGTACGACCCGGCCTCCTTCATGTCCTCGCGGATGTTGCGCTTCGCCTCCGCGCTGCCGCGACGCACGTATTCCCCCGCCAGGATGCGGTCGTACGCCCCCGACTGCAGCCAGAGCTGCACCTCGGCGGCGCGCACCACGTGCATCGGGTGGGTGAGCGCCAGGGTGTTGAGGATCTTGTACACCACGTTGAGCCCGTCGTTGTTGCGGGCATACTCGTTGGCCTGCACCAGGAACGGCTCGAGGTTGAGGTCGCCGGGACGGATGTTCTGCGTGTTGCCGCCACCGGCCATCTTGAGGAAGAGCCGCATCGCCGACGGCAGGTCCTGGGCACCCAGCAGCCCGGCGCGGTCGGCCGAAAGCTCCGACTTCCGGTACCACTCCAGGAACGCCAGCTTGACCGGCAGCACCACCACCATCGCCAGCATCGGCAGCACCCCGAGCGACACCAGCGTGATGATCTCGGCGATCGTGCTGTACAGCGCGTGCCCCAGCTCGTGGGCGAGCAGCACCCGCAGCTCGGCCTCGTCGAGGATCTCCAGCGCCGACGAGTGGATCACGATGAAGGGATCGTCAATGCCGTAGGCACCGGCGTTGAACACCGGCGTCTGGGTCACGTACAGCTCGGGGATCCGCTCCCAGCCGAACGTCTGGCAGTTCTCGACGTGCAGTCCCCAGAGCAGCGGATACTGGGTCGGGCCCACCCGGACCGCGTTCCCCTGGAACAGCAGCCGGATCCCCTCCTCGCCGCCCAGGATGCCGAGGATCTTCCGGATCACCTCGTCCACGCCCGGGACCGCCCGGAGCGCGGTGAGGGCCGCGCGGTCGGCCGGGTGCTCCCACGCCACCGGGGCGATCTCGGGGAGGGCCACGCGGGGCCGGGGAGCTGGGAGGGAGGTCATCGGGTGCTCGGGGTTGGGGACGATCCCTCTTACGGGGAGGTCCAGAAATGTGTTTCAGGTTGCATCACGATCCGGGGTGAAGGGTGAATGGTGATGCGGGCGCACACGCTTCACCCTTCACCCTTCACCCAAGTGCCTCCTCTAGGTCCGCAATCAGGTCGTCCGCATCCTCAATCCCCACCGAGAGCCGGATCAGCGAGTCGGTGAGCCCCATCCGTTGCCGCATCGCCGGCGGCACCGAGGCATGGGTCATCGAGGCCGGGTGGCCCAGCAGCGACTCGACCCCGCCGAGCGACTCGGCCAGCGCGAAGAGGCGGAAGCGGGGCACCACCTTCCGCATCCGCTCGACCGAGCCCAGTTCGATCGAGACCATGCCGCCGAACCCCGTCATCTGCCGGCGGGCAAGGTCGTGCTGCGGGTGACTCGGCAGTCCGGGGTAGTAGGTCGCCGGGATGTCGCTCCGCTCGGCCAGCCACGCGGCGATCCGCCCCGCGGTGTCGCAGTGCTGGCGCATCCGCAGCGGCAGCGTCTTGAGGCCGCGCAGCACCAGCCAGCAGTCGAACGGGCCCGGCACCGCACCCACCGCGTTCTGGAGGAACCCGAGCTTTTCGGCGAGGTCATCGCGCGAGGTCACCAGCGCGCCGCCCACCATGTCGGAGTGGCCGTTGAGGTACTTGGTGGTGGAGTGGAGCACGATGTCGGCGCCGAGGGTGAGCGGCCGCTGCAGCACCGGCGTGGCAAAGGTGTTGTCCACCACGAAGATCGCGCCGCGGGCCTGGGCCAGGTCGCCGAGGGCGGCGAGGTCGGCCAGGAACATCATCGGGTTGGTGGGGGTCTCCGCGTAGAGCATCCGGGTCGCGGGTCGGAACGCGGCGCGCACCGCATCCACGTCGCGGAGGTCCACGAAGTCGAACGCCACCCCGAACTCCGCGAAGATGCGGACCATCTGGCGGTGCGAGCCGCCGTAGAGGTTCTCCCCGGCGACCACGTGGTCGCCCGGACGGAGCAGCTTGAGCACCGCATCGAGCGCCGCGAGTCCGGAGCCGAAGGCGAAGCCGTGCGTGCCGCCCTCCAGCGTGGCGAGGGCCCGCTCCAAGGCCTGCCGGGTCGGGTTGCTGGTGCGGGCATACTCGTAGCCGTGGTGGGGCCGCTCGAGACCGTCCTGGATGTAGGTCGACGTCTGGTAGATCGGAGGCATCACGGCGCCGGCCACCGGGTCCGGCTCCGGTCCCGCATGCACCGCGAGGGTGCCGAGGCGATGGGCGGGCGGGGGGGACGCGAGGCGGGTCATGGGATTCCTCGACGCGGGTCGGAAGGGTCGGAAGCATATGTCGCGTCGGCACTTCCAGCAAGGCAAAACATCCCATTAGGTTGCCGCATGACTCCGCGCGACCTGCTGGAGGTGCTCGACGCCCGACGGGTGCTGGTCGTGGATGACGACGCCGGCATCCGCAACGTCCTGCGCCGGATGCTCGAGGTCGAGGGCTACGTCGTGGCCGAAGCCGCCACGGCCACGGATGCGCTCGCGTGCCTCGACCAGGGGTTCGAGGCGGCCCTGGTGGTGACCGACCTGCACATGCCCGGCAAGGACGGCCGCTGGCTCCTCGGGGAGCTGGGGCGGACCCATCGTGATGTCGGCGTGATGATGCTGTCCGGCGACAGCGACCTCGACACGGCGGTCGCCTGCCTCCAGGTCGGGGCGCTCGACTATCTCTCCAAGCCGATGACGGTCGGCGAGGTGCATTCGCGGGTGGCCAAGGCCATGGACACGCTGCGCACGCGCCACGAGCTCCGCCTCCTGCGAGAGCGGTACCAGGCCGAGCTCGAGGACCAGGTCAAGGCGCTGTCGCGGCGCAATCGCGACATGTTCCTGGCCCAGATCCAGATGGCGGTGCAGATGCTCGAGGCCAAGGATCGCTACACGCGCGGTCACTCGAGCCGGGTGGCCGGCTACGCCACGCGCACGGGGCGGTTGATGGGCCTGGCCGAGTCCGAGCTCGAGGAGCTGCGCCTGGGCGGCGAGCTGCACGACATCGGCAAGATCGGCACCCGCGACGCCGTGCTCAACAAGCCGGGACCGCTGACCGAGGAGGAGTTCGCCGAGATGCGGCGACACACCACCGACGGCGAGTCCATGCTGAGCGTTTTGCGGGAGGACCATCCCCTGGTGCTGCAGATCGTGCGCTGGCACCACGAGCGCGTGGACGGGACCGGATTCCCCGACGGCCTCGCCCGCGAGGCCATTCCCCTGCCGGTCCGCATCGTGGCGGTGGCGGATGCCTTCGACGCGATGACGAGCACGCGCGCGTATCGGGACCGCGGCCGCGTGGATTGGGCGGTGGACGAGCTGCTGCGGCACTCCGACAGCCATTTCGACGCCCAGGTGGTGCGGGCCTTCCTGGCGGCGCACCCCGATGCCGGTCGCGGCGACCTGCGGGCCTACCAGCAACCTGACGAGGTGATGTGAGCAGCACCCTGATGATCTCGGTTTCCGGCATGCGCGGCCATGTGGGAACCGACCTGACACCCGAGCTGGTCGCGCGGCATGCGGCGGCCCTGGGATCGTGGGTGCGGAGCCGGGGGGGCCGCGAGGTCGTGGTGGGGCGCGATGCCCGCACGTCCGGCGAGATGTTCGCGATGGCGGCCGCGGCGGGCTTCGCCTCGGTCGGCGTCGGCGTGATTGATGTCGGCGTGGTGCCCACGCCCACGGTGCAGATGGCCGTCGAGCATCACCACGCCGGGGCAGGCCTCATCATCACCGCGTCGCACAACCCGATCGAATGGAACGCCCTCAAGTTCGTCGGGCCGGACGGCATCTTCCTCGATGCCGACGCCGGGGCCACGGTGCGCACGCTCGCGGAGGCGGGCCCGCCCCGGAGCGGATGGGATGCCATCGGCGGGTACCGGCGCGACCCCGACGCCGTCTCGCGGCACTTCGACGCAATCCTCGCCCTGCCCGAGGTGGATGCCGGCCTGATCGGGCGGAGCGGCCTGCGGGTGGCCTTCGACACCGTCCGCGGGGCGGGCGGCCCGGTGATGACCGAATTGTTCCGTCGGCTCGGGGTGTCGGCCACCGGGATCCACCTGGAGCCCGATGGGCGTTTCCCTCGGGAGCCCGAGCCGATTCCGGCACACCTCGGCGACCTGGCCGCCCTGGTGCGGTCCACAGGGGCCTCGATCGGCATGGCGGTGGATCCCGACGTGGACCGGCTGGCCCTGGTGGATGACACCGGTACCCCGATCGGGGAGGACTACACCCTGGCCCTGGCGATCCGGGCGGTGCTGTCGAGTCGTCCGGCCGACGCGCCGCCGGCCACGGTGGTGGCCAACCTCTCCACCTCGCTGGTGGTGGAGGATGCCGCCCGGGCCCACGGGGCGCGGCTGGTGCGGGCCCCGGTGGGGGAGGCGAATGTGGCGCGGGTGATCGTGGCGGAAGGCGCCCTGATCGGGGGGGAAGGCAACGGTGGGGTGATCCTGCCGGCCCTGCACGTGGGCCGGGACGCCCCCCTTGGCGCGGCCCTCATCTTGCAATACCTGGCCCGGCAGGGGGCTCGGCTCTCGGAGCTCGTGGCAGGCGCCCCGCGTTACGCGATCGTGAAGGCCAAGGCCGATCGGGGCGGCTCGCTGGAGTTCCGCTATGATGCGCTCCGGCGCCGCTTCCCGGACGCCGAGGTGGACTTGCGGGACGGCCTGCGGCTGGGGTGGGCGGACCGCTGGTTGCACGTGCGGCCCTCGGGCACCGAGCCGATCGTGCGGCTGATCGCCGAGGCGCCCACGGCGGCCGAGGCGGAGGCGCTGGTGGCGGCGGCGCGGGCGGAGTAGCAGGTCGACACTTCCTGAACGGCAAGGCGGTTGCTGATGTGCGGCATCGTGGGATACGTCGGTCCGCGTGAAGCGGCGCCGATCCTGATGGATGGGCTTCGTCGGATGGAGTACCGTGGCTACGACTCGGCCGGGATCGCCGTGATCAACGGCGACGGCCTGTCGGTGCGCAAGGCCGCGGGGAAGCTCTCGGTGCTCGCCGAGGAGATCGCGGGCCAGGCGCCGCACGGCAGCATCGGGATCGGTCACACCCGCTGGGCCACCCACGGCGCCCCGACCACGCCCAATGCGCATCCCCACACCGACCAGTCGGGCCGCATCGCCCTGATCCACAACGGCATCATCGAGAACGCCTCCGACCTGCGGAAGGCGCTGCTGGCGCGCGGGCACGTGTTCACCTCGGAGACCGACACGGAGGTGCTGGCCCACCTCATCGGGGCGCTCTACGAAGGCGACCTCGAGGAGGCGGTGGCCGCGGCCCTGCGCGACGTGGACGGCGCCTACGGGATCGCGGTGATCTCGGCCGACGAGCCCGGCACGCTGGTGGCCGCCCGGAACGGCTCGCCCATCATCCTCGGCATCGGCGACGACGAGTTCCTGGTCGCCTCCGACCAGTCCGCGATCCTGGAGCACACCCGCTCGGTGGTCTACCTCGACAACGGCGAGATGGCGGTGCTCCGTCGCGACGGCTACCGGGTGCGGACCCTCAAGTCACGCCGGGTGGACAAGCCCGTCAACCAGATCGAGTGGGACCTCGAGACGATCGAGCGCGGCGGCTTCGAGCACTTCATGCTCAAGGAGATCTTCGAGCAGCCCGAGAGCATCGAGAACACGATGCGGGGGCACCTGCTCGAGGCGACCGGCGACGTGCGGGTCTATGGCCTCAAGCTCTCCGACGAGGACGTGCTCCGGGTGCGCCGGATCATCATCACCGCGTGCGGCACCTCGTGGCACTCGGGGCTGATCGGCAAGTACATGCTGGAGGAGATGGCCCGGATCCCGACCGACGTGGAGTACGCCTCCGAGTTCCGGTATCGCAACCCGATCATCGAGCCGGACACCCTGGTGATCGCGATCTCGCAGTCCGGGGAGACCGCCGACACCCTGGCGGCGCTGCTGGAGGCCAAGCAGCGCGGGGCGCGCACCGTGGGCCTGGTCAACGTGGTCGGCTCGACCATCGACCGCGAGGTGGATGGCGGCCTGTATCTCCGCTGCGGCCCCGAGATCGGGGTGTCGAGCACCAACGCGTTCTCCTCGCAGGTCGCCGCCCTGGCGATGGTGACGATGCGGTTCGCGCGGTTGCGGGGGATGTCGGCCGAGGAGGGGCGCCGCTGGGTTGCCGCCCTCAGCGCGCTGCCGGCGCAGGTGCGGGAGATCCTGGCGCGCGCCGAGGAAGTGCGCGAGCTCGCCGAGCAGTTCGACGACGCCACCAACGCGCTCTACCTCGGCCTGGGCGTCAACTTCCCGATCGCGCTCGAGGGCGCGCTCAAGCTGAAGGAGATCTCCTACATCCACGCCGAGGGGTATCCCGCGGCCGAGATGAAGCACGGCCCCATCGCCCTGATCGACGAGAACATGCCGGTGGTGGTGGTGGCCCCGCGCGATGCGGTCCACGGCAAGATCGTCTCCAACGTGCAGGAGGTGCGCGCGCGGGGGGGACGCGTGATCGCCATCACCAACCCCGGCGACGAGGAGATCGCGCGCCTCGCCGAGGCGACCTTCACCGTCCCCGAGACGCTCGACCTGCTCACCCCGATCCTCACCATCATCCCGCTGCAGCTGTTCTCGTACTACGTGGCCGTCCGTCGGGGCTGCAACGTGGACCAGCCGCGGACCCTGGCCAAGAGCGTGACGGTGGACTGATCGAGCACGGAGGGTAGAGGACGGAGGATCGAGCGCACCACGCGCTCCGTCCGCTGTCCTCCGCCCTCCGCCCTCCTGTCAGTTCAACACCTCCCTGGCCACCCCCATCAATGCATTGAACCCCGCCGTCGAGCGCGCCCCGTCGACGGCGCTGCTCGTGTTCACCACCCCGACGACCGCGGTGCGCGTGGCGGGGTCGAGCCAGAAGAAGGACCGGAAGTTGGCCTGCGTGCCGGTGTGGCCCACCAGCAGCCGCCCGCCGGCGCGCCGCAGGAAGAACGACAGCCCCATCTCCTCCTCGGCGTTGACCCGCACCAGCGGCTGCCACATCGCCTCCAGACTGCGCCGGGGCAGGATCCGGTCGTGGCGCGCCTGGCGCACCGAGTCCGCGGAGCCCGACAGGAACCCGATCCACCGGGCGAGGTCGCCCACGGACGCGTTCCAGCCGCCGTTGGGGATCGTGATCCCGGGATCGAAATCCGCTCCCCGGTCCACCACCCCGGTCGCGGTCACCGCGTAGTTGTGCGACCGCACGCCGGCAAGGTGCCACGGGGTGGCCCCGAAGTACGACTCGCGGAGGTCGAGCGGCAGGAAGAGGTTCTTGTGGATGTAGCCCTGCCAGGGATCACCGGTGAGGCGTTCGAGGATGCGCGCCAGGTACACCACGCCGGGATTGGAGTAGCCGTACCGCGTGCCCGGGGCGAACTGCAGCCGCATGTAGGGCATCATGGCGACGAGCTGGTCCCATTCCGTGGGCTCGAACGGTTCCCAGGCCTCGCCGCGACTCCAGGGCCAGGTGCCCGCCTGGAGTCCCGAGCTGTGGGACAGCAGCATCCGCACCGTGACCGCGGCCATGCTGCCGTGCGGGTTGTGGATCCGGGCCAGTTCCGGGACCAGCTCGACGGCGGGGCGATCGAGGGAGAGCCGTCCAAGCTCGACCAGCTGCATCACCGCCACGGCGGTGAGTGTCTTGGTGATGGATCCCCAGTGCCAGAGGGTGTGACGGCCGGCCGGGGTTCCCCGGTCCCGATCCGCGAAGCCGTGATACGCCTCCCGCACGATCTCGCCGTCGCGCACCAGCACCAGGGCGGCGCCCACCGTCGAGTCGGCGGCGGTGTACCGGGCGAGGGCGGCCACCGCGTCGCGCCAGCGCGCGTCGTCCTGCGCCGTGGCGGTCACGAGGGGGGCGGCGAGCAGGACGGCGAGCAGGCGGTGCACGGGGGGACCTTGGCGTGGGAGTCATCCCAACGATAGCCCGTCAGGGCAGCAGGCGAAGCCCCAGCTCCACGGTGCCGCGCGTCGGTGTCCGGGTGGTGTATCCCTCGATCGGTGCCTCGGCGAACATCGAACCGCCGAGGCCCCCCTCCACCCGGAGCACGCCGTGCCACCGCCCTGCCAGCGCGAGCGTGGCCTCGAGGGCGGCCAGCGCGGTCCAGCCGGCATGGGGCGGGTCATCGAAGCCCCGGAAGCTCCAGCGGCTGCGGGCGACCCCGACCTCCACCCAGAGCGCGGGAGTCGCCGACCCACCCGCGAGCCGGCGCCCCATGGTGGCGGCCAGGGTGAGCTGGCGCAGCACGCCCGGCGACACCACCGCCGCGTCATCGCCGCGCAGCACCAGGTCGGGGGCCTGGTGACGGAGCGCGATCGCCGCGCGTGACTTCCCCCTGGCGTATCCCACGGCGGCCCCGAGCGTGACCGAGGTGCTCGGGGCGAATCCCGGATGGTCGCTCGCCGAAGGGTCGTGGGCATGGTTGCCGTGGGCGGCGAGTCCGGCGCGCACGGTGAAGTCGAACTGAGCCGCGAGGGCGGCGGGCGAGAGCAGCAAGAGCAACAGGGCACGGCGCATCGGGCCTCCAGGACGAGACCTGGACACGATGCCACCTCACCCTCAACGGTGGGTCAATTCCTGCGCGCCGCGCCTCGGCTTAGACTTCCCGCCGCACGGGGAGGTGCGATGCGCGTGGTGCTGCAGCGGGTGCGCGAGGCCGCGGTGCGGATCGGCGGGACGGAGACCGCGCGGATCGGCGCCGGATACCTGGTGCTGGTGGGGTTCACCCAGGGCGACGATGCCGCGGTGGTGGCATGGATGGCCGACAAGGTGGTCGGCCTCCGGCTGTTCGCCGACGCCGATGGCAAGATGAACCGCGACCTGGGCGAGGTGGGCGGGGCGATCCTGGTGGTGTCGCAGTTCACCCTGTTCGGCGACGCCAGCCGCGGGCGTCGCCCGTCGTTCATCAGCGCCGCGCCGCCCGAGGTGGCGATTCCGCTGTACGAGCGCTTCATCGCCGCGCTCCGGGAGCGAGGGGTCACGGTGGCCACCGGCGAGTTCGGCGCAGACATGCAGGTATCGCTCGTCAACGACGGCCCGGTGACCCTGATCCTGGAGCGGACCGCCGCATGACCTTCCCCACGATCGTGCTGGCCTCGGCGTCCCCCCGCCGCCAGCAGTTGCTCGAGATGCTGCGCCTCCCGGTGCTGGTGCAACCGGCCAACGTGCAGGAGATCCCGCTCCCCGGCGAGTTGCCAGAGGCCTACGCCCGCCGCCTCGCCCGCGACAAGGCCCGCGCGGTGCCGGGCCGCCTGGTGCTCGGCGCGGACACCATCGTGGTGCTCGACGACGAGATCCTCGAGAAGCCGCGCGACGACGCCGACGCCCTGGCCATGCTGCTCCGGCTGCAGGGGCGCACCCACCACGTGGTGACTGCGGTCTGCCTGATGGCCGACGGGGTGGAACGGGTGCGGCACGATCGCACCGCCGTCACCTTTCACCGGGCCGAGGCCGAATGGCTGCGCGATTACGTGGCCACCGGCGAGCCGCTGGACAAGGCGGGTGGGTACGGCATCCAGGGGTGGGGCGCCGCGCTGGTGGAGCGGATTGACGGCGATTTCTTCGGCGTGATGGGGCTGCCGGTGCGGCTGGTGCTCGAGCTGCTCGAGGAAGCGGGATATCGGTATCGGTTCGGGAGGCCTGGAACGTGAAGCGTGAAGGGTGAAGGGGGAATCGGCCTCAACCCGCTTTACCCTTCACCCTTCACCCTTCACGCTTTGCGCCAGCGCCATGAGCGGGGCCGCGGCCTTGATCTCCGTCTCGCGCAGTTCCATGGCCGGGTCGGAGTCGGCCACGATGCCGGCCCCCGCCTGCACCGAGACACGGTCCGGCGTGAACACCACGGTGCGGATGGCGATGGCGGTGTCGAGGGTGCGCGCGCCGTAGCCGACGTACCCGACGGCGCCGGCGTAGGGGCCGCGCCGCGTCGGTTCCAGCGCGTCAATGATCTCCATCGCGCGCACCTTGGGCGCTCCGCTCACGGTGCCGGCCGGGAAGGTGGCCCGGAGGGCATCGAGCGCGTCATTGCCGTCCCGCAACCGGCCGCGCACCTCGCTGACCAGGTGCATCACCCTGGCGTAGCGTTCCACCGTCATGTGGGTCGTCACCTCGACGCTCCCCCATGCCGCCACCCGTCCCACGTCGTTGCGGCCGAGGTCCACCAGCATCTGGTGCTCGGCGCACTCCTTCGGGTCGGCGCGCAGGTCGGCCTCGAGCGCGGCATCCTCGTCGGGATCGGCACCCCTGGGGCGCGTCCCCGCAATCGGCCGCACCGTGACGCTGCCGGACTCCACTCGCACCAGCACCTCGGGGGAGGCGCCGGCCAGCGTCAACTCGCCGAGCCGGAGGAAGTAGCAGTACGGGGCGGGATTGAGCGAGCGCAGCCACCGGTACACGTCGAAGGGCTCGCCGTGCCAGGTCACGTCGAGGCGCCGCGAGAGCACCACCTGGAAGGCGTCGCCGGCCGCGATGTGTTCCTGGCACCGGGCGACACCGGCCCGGAACGCCGCGTCGGAAAAGGGGGACGTGGTCGGGCAGGGTGATGGGGACCCGCGCGTGGCGAGCGGGACCAGCGAAGACGGATCCGACAGCCGCCGCACCCAGTCCCCGGCGCGTTCCTCGGCGGCGGCGATGCGGGCCCGGAGCGTGGCGTCGTCTGCGGGTCCGTCCAGCGGCACGTTGGCGATCACGGTGGCGCGGTGGTGGAGGTGGTCGAGCACCAGCAAGGTGTCCACCAGCATCACCACGGCATCGGGGAGATCGCGGTCGTCGTCGGGAGGATCCGGCAGGCGCTCGATGGTGCGCACCACGTCGTAGCCCCAGAACCCCACGGCGCCCCCGGTGAAGCGCGGCAACCCCTCCACCGCCGGGGCGGTGACGGGCCGCACCAGGGCGCCGAGGTGGTCGAGCGGAGGCATCGGCGCGGCCAGCGCCTGCCAGGTTCCGTCGTCGCAGCGCTGCTCGACCTGCTCGCCGCGGTACCGATACACGGCGGCGGGCTCCGTGGCGAGAAAGGTGAAGCGCGCCCACCGCTCGCCGCCCTCGAGCGACTCGAGGAGGAACCCGTACTCGCCGCGGTGCAGCTTCGCGAACGCCGAGACCGGCGTGTCGCCGTCGAGCACGAGCTCGCGCACCACGGGGTAGCGCCCGTGCCCCTTGGCCAGCGCCTCGCGGCACTGGTCGAGCACCGCGCTGCTCACGGCGGGGTCACCGGTGCGCCGACGAGGTATTCCCCCGGCTGCTCGAGCATGGCGCGCACCATGTCGGTGGCCGGACGCGACGTGGCGAGGAAGCGGTAGCTGCCATCGGCCTGGACCCGGAGGATCGCCAGCCAGTCGGCATAGCGGGCCGCGGTCGGGTAGGCCGCCGTCGGGTGGTTGTCCGGCGGTGCGAAGTGGATGGCGTACGAGAAGGCCACCGAGGCCCCGCTCGGCAGCCGCGGCTCCGCCTGCACCACGACGCCATAGCGTCCCGGCACGGGCCTGAGCGTGAGCTGGAGCGAATCGCCCGCGGCGGTGTCGGCGGGCACCTGCACCACCACGAAGACGGCATTGTCGGGCGGCGCGTGACGCAGCACGATGGTGCGCCCATCCCGCGCGGCGAACTGCACCACGGTGTCCGGCGGCGAGACCCCGGCCCGATTGGCCAGCAGCACCCGGTCGGCGGGCTGGGCCGGCAGGGCGGCCACCCGATCTGCGCGACTGGGGCCGCTCTCGGGCGCAAAGGGCCGCGCCGCGCAGCCGATCGTGCCGGCCAGCACGAGCAGCGCTCCTATCTTCCGACCATGCGATTGGTGACCGCGCTTGCCCTGCTGCTGCCGGTGGCGACGCTTCCGGCGCAGTGGCAACGGGGCGACGGGCTCGACGTGGTGCGCCGCGCCGCGAGCGAGCGCAGCCGCCGCGACGCTGCCGGGTCGCTCGCGCGATGGCAGGCCACGGCGGAGGGCACCGTCCGATTTGCAGCGGTCATGCGTCACGGGGAAACGCCGATCGAGCGGGTGATCCGGGTCGACGAGTTGCGGGTCGAAGTGTACGGGGAAGCCCCGAGCCGGAGCAAGCAGGTCATCGTGGCGTGGCGAGACAGCATCCTGCAGCCCACCAGCATCGTCTACCACCGCGACCACCTGGGCATCGTGACCCAGGACTTCGGGGACCAGATCCGGCTCGGCGAGGGCGACGAGGTCCGCGACGTCCCGCACCCGCTCTCGTCCAGGGGCCTCGAGCATTACCGATTCCGGCCGGGCGACACCCTGGTGCTGGGCGGGCCCGCCGGCTCGTTGCGCGCCGTGGCGATCGAAGTGCGACCGGCGGATGCCGAGGGCCCCGGCGCGGTGGGCGTGCTGTACCTCGACGTGGATCGCGCGGCACTGGTGCGCTTCGACTTCACCTTCACCGGCGCCTCCTACCGCGATCCGAGCGTATCCGCGATCGCGGTGCGGCTCGAGAACGCCCTCCACGAGGGCAGCTGGTGGCTGCCCTGGCGACAGTCCATCACCATCGCCCGGGCCGTGCCGTGGCTCGCGCTGCCGCTCGAGACCGTGATCCGCGCCGACTGGAAGCTGGATGACTACCGCCTCGGGGTGGTGCATCCCCCGGACCGGTTTGCCGGCGAGGCCATCGCCGGACTGCGTGCACCGGGCGCGGGATCCTGGCCGGCACCGATGCGGATCGATCTCGAGGCAGCGGCCAACGAGGCCGCCGCGCTCGAGGCGATCACCGCGCAGGCCGGCCAGTTGCTCAGCCAGCGACTCCTCGAGGGCCTCCCCGGCGTGCGGTTCGGAGTGGGCCGGGGACTCAGCCACCTGGTGCGGGTCAATCGGGTGCAGGGGCCGACGCTCGGGGCGGGGATGCGCTGGTTGAGTCGGGCAGGCGTTGCCCTCGAGCTGCAGGCGGCCGTGGGGATGTCCGATCGTCGACTCAGCGGCGGCACCGCGGTGAGCGGGGTGTGGCGCGGACTGGGGTGGGCGCTCCGTGCGGAGCGCGCGGTGGAGTCGAGCGAGTGGCAACCGCGACGGAGCGGATTGGTGAACTCGCTCGCGACGACGCTCACGGGCGATGACGCCGGTGACTGGTACCAGGTGGATCGCGTCGCGGGCGAACTCCGCGTCGCCCGCGTGGTGCTTGGCGGCGCCCGGGAGCGTGTCACCTCGCGCACGAGCCGCTTCGAGGCCCTCGACGGTACGGTGCGGGAGAATCCACCGCTCGGCAGCGACCCGGCGTGGCGATGGTGGCTGCGCCACGATGGCCGCACCAGGACCGGGCGCGGCTGGACGGTGACGGGCGAGGGTGGCCGTGTGGAGTCGTGGTGGTGGCGTGGCGTGGCCACGGCGGGATGCCTGCTTCCGGCAGAAATGCGGTGCGATGTCGCCGTGGGTCTGAGCGGTGGGGGTGTGCCGCCACACCGGGCGTTCGTCCTTGGGGGAGTCGGCTCCGTTCCAACCACCGCGGCCCGGAGCGTTGCCGGACGACGCTTCCTGCGGGCAGAGGTGTCCCGGACATTCGGGCTGTCGCTACCCGCTCCACGACTTGGGCGGGCTGGTTTCCACCCCGGGAGCGCCGTGGCCCCCTTCGCGGGGCTGGCGGTGGCCGGTGGCCCGCCGCGCCCCGACCTGGCCGCCGCCGACGGCCTGGTGCCGTTCGTGGGCCTGCGCCTGGAACTCTGGGGCCCCGCGCTGCGGCTGGAGGGGGCCTGGAACCCTCGGCGCGGCCACCTGTCGCTCGGGTTGGACGCACATCCCGACTGGTGGCCGTTGCTGTGATGCCACGGTTGGACCAGTGGCTGGTGGCTTCTAGTTTGCGGTGATGTCGGAGGTTCGGTCCCGTGGCGGGGAGTGATCGCAGATGAGCAATTTCGGCGACGAGTGGATGCTGGCGGTGCTCGCCCCCCTGGTGGAAGAGGGGGTGGTCGAGTCGCTGCGTCTGCCCGATCCCGAGCAGCGCACCCTGTGGGAGCGGGTGCTGGCCGACCGCCTGGTGGGCGAGGCGGAGCTGCTGGCGGCGATGTCGGCGCGATGCCGCCTCCCGATCGCCGACCTGACCACCGCGAACTCCTACACCCGTGACGCCCTGCCGGAGGCGCTGGCCCGGCGCTACAGCGTGATCGCGATCAAGGTCACCGACTCGCTGATGGAGGTGGCCACCGGCAATCCGTTCGACGTGGGCGCCGAGCAGTCGCTGGCGTTTGCCACCGGCCGCGAGGTGCGGATGGCGCTCGCCGCCCCGCCGCGCATCCTCGACAAGATCGACGAGTTGTACGGGGTGCCGGTGGGCGAGGGTGTCTCCAAGCTGATCGCCGGCATGGACGACCTCGACGTGCAGAACATCGAGGACACCCCGGTGGACGCCGACGAGGAGCTGGCCGCCCAGGAGGCGCTCTCCCGGCCGATCATCAAGCTGGTGGACGTGCTGCTCGCCGACGGCATCACCTCGCGGGCCAGCGACATCCACATCGAGTCGAGCGAATCGGCCGTGGTGGTCCGCTACCGGATTGACGGCGTGCTGCGCCAGGCCATGACGATCCCGCGCAAGGCCGGCATCCCGCTGATCTCGCGGATCAAGATCATCTCGGGGCTCGACATCGCCGACCGGCTGCGGCCGCAGGACGGCCGGGCCCGCGTGGCGGTCAACGGCAAGCCGGTGGACCTGCGCATCTCGACCCTGCCCGCCACCCACGGCGAGAAGGTGGTGATCCGCATCCTCGACACCCAGCAGACCATGCTGGAGCTGAGCACGCTGGGGATGCACGAGGACGACCAGCAGCTGATCCGCGACCTCCTCAACCACAAGGAAGGCGTGATCCTCTGCACCGGGCCGACCGGCTCCGGCAAGACCACCACGCTGTACGCCTGCATCCGCGAGATCCTCGCCGAGGGGATCAACATCGTGACCGTCGAGGACCCGGTCGAGTACCGGCTCGGCAAGAACATCGTGCAGGTGCAGGTGAACGAGAAGCAGGGGCTCACCTTCTCGACCGCGCTGCGGTCGATCCTGCGCCAGGACCCCGACGTGGTGCTGGTGGGCGAGATCCGCGACATCGAGACGTCGCAGATCGCGATCCAGGCGTCGCTCACCGGCCACCTCGTGCTCTCCACGCTGCACACCAACGACGCCCCCAACACGGTGACGCGCCTCGTGGACATGGGGATGGAGCCCTTCAAGCTCGGCGCGGCCCTGCGGGGCGTGATCGCCCAGCGGCTGATGCGGCGACTCTGCCCCCACTGCCGGGCGCCGCAGGACGTGGCCTCCATCCCGCCGCGGATCAAGCCATACCTCCCCGCCGGGGCGGCGCTCTACCGCGGCACCGGCTGCAGCCAGTGCTCACAGACCGGGTATCACGGCCGCTTCTCGATCGTCGAGATCCTGGTCGTGTCGCCGGAGATCGAGCGCCTGGTGGGCAGCAGCGCCACGGCGGAGCAGATCGGGCGCGCCGCGCGCGCCGAAGGCATGCGCACCCTGTTCGAGTGCGGGCTGCGTCACGTGCTCGAGGGGAAGTCCTCGATCGAGGAGCTGCTCCGCGTAGCCGACGTGCCCAACATCCGGGGAGCGCGTCCGGCCGCCACGTTCGACGGCCCCGCCGGGGTGGCGGCGCCGGGGGCCCACGTGCCGTTCGCCCCGCCCGCGCCGAGGCCCGAGCAGCTGCTCGAGGGGATCGAGCTGGTGGACGATTCGCACAGCGGCGAGCACGCGGTGGCCGCGCCCCGGGCCACCGTGCTGCTGGTGGAGGACGAGGACACCCTGCGCCGGGTGATGCGCGACCTCCTCGAGCAGGAGGGGTACGCGGTCTGCGAGGCGCGCGACGGCGCCGAGGCCCTGGAGCAGGTGGACCGCTTCGCGCCCGACGTGGTGCTGCTCGACCTCAACCTGCCCAACGTGGACGGCTATACCGTGCTGGCCCAGCTCCGCTCGCGCCCGGCGACGCGCAACCTCCCCGTGCTGGTGCTCTCCGCGCGCGGCGACGAGGACAACGAGGTGCGGGTGCTCCGCCTCGGCGCCACCGACTTCCTCACCAAGCCGTTCCGCCCGCGGGCGCTCTCCGCCCGCGTCGAGGCCACGCTGTCGCGCCGCGCGTGAGCACGATCCGGGTGGCGCTGGTGGACGTGGTGGTCTACCGCGTCCGGGAGGGCAGGGCCGAGATCCTGATGCTCCGCCGCGCAGCCGGGGGCCGCAATCCCGGCAGCTGGGAGGGAGTCCACGGGGCGATCGATCCCGACGAGGCCCCGGTTGCCGCGGCCCGTCGCGAGGTCCAGGAGGAATCCGGCATCCGCGACGGCAGCTGGTACAACCTGTCCCATGTCTCGCAGTTCTACCGGCACGACCGCGACGAGGTCACCCTCGTGCCGGCCTTTGCCCTCCGCGTGGCCCCGACGGACGTGGTGACGCTGTCCGCCGAGCACGACGCGCACGCGTGGCTGCCGCCGGCAGCTGCGCGCGACCGGGCCACCTGGCCGCGGTTCGTCACCCTGCTCGACGCCGTGGAGCGCCTCCTGCTCCGCGACCACGACGCCACCCTGGACGACGTGCTCACCATCGGGTCCTAGAAGTCGTTCGAGAACCCGAGCAGCTTCACCACACCGTGGTGCTCCACCACGGTGCCGAACAGCCGCCGCGTGAGTAGCGAGTCGCCGGCCTGGTAGTTCAGGGTGCAATCGCCCCACGCGCGGACCGGACCCGGGGTGAACTGCACCGTGTCGGAGGCGCAGGAAATCCCCCGGAGCGCGAGGCGCTGGCCGCCGTGGCGCTCCAGCACCCGGGCCAGCCCCTTCGCCGAGGCAGCGGTCACCTGCATCCAGACGATGCCCGGGTCGAGTTCGTACGGCGGCACCCGGTAGCGATGCTGCGGAAAGACCAGCCACGCGAACTCGCCGCGCGACACCGCCAGCCGCGCGAGTGCCACCGAGTCGCGTGCCTCCACGGCGGCCAGGAAGCGGGACGCGAGCGCCTCGCGGTCGGGTGCCCCGTGCCCGAACGCGGTCACCTCCGGCAGCCCGACCCGGAAGCGGCGCTCGTATTCCTCCATCGGGAGGATCGAGTCGATCACGTCGCCTGGCTGGCGCCAGGGGTGCTCGGCGTCGAACACGGCATTCTCCGCCGATGAGCATCCCGACAACGCCGCGATCGCCGCGAGCCACGTCAACCGCTTCACGCACTGCTCCTTGGGTGTTGCTGAAGGGTGAAGGGTGAAGGGTGAAGGGGGTTACAGGGCAGGTTCCTCATCCTGAGCGAAGGGATCGCGAGGCGATCCCGGAGTCGAAGGACCTGCTATCCCCTTCACCCTTCACCCTTCACCCTTCACCCTTTACCGCAACTCAGTTGTCCGAATACGCGGTCCAGCCAGCCCACCACTTGGCACCGGCCGGGTCGGCGGCACCGCGGTAGCCGGTGGCGTTCACGAACCCGGCGGCGCGGTTGGCGAGGTCGCCGGTGAAAACCGCCACGCCTCCGGTCCGCGGCGCCACGCCGGCGGCCAGCGACCAATCGAAGTCGGCCGCCGCCGCCGGATTGGCTGGGAGGGCGGTGAAGAGGGAAGCGGCGGTGGTGGCGGCCGCGTGCTCCAGGTTGCCCGGCGATCCGTACACCTGCTGCCCAGCCTGGAAGAGCGTGGCCGTCTCGGCCGCGTAGATCCCCTGCAGCGAGAACACCCCTTCGATCTCGCGCTGCTTGGTCTGCGCATCGCGGTACCCCACGGCGGCCGACGGCCACCGGGCCAGGAGGCCGTTGACGTAGTGCCCGCCCACGCCCCGGCGCAGCACCATGCCGTAGCCACCCGAGGCGCCCACCACCCCTGGGCCGGTGCCGATCAGGGTGAAGTTGGCCACCACCGGGATGGTGAGCGGGGTGGAGTTGAAGCCGAGATCACAGCCGCCACCGGCGTTGGAGCCGCAACCGTCGTTCTCGATCCCCTGGGGATCGCTGGAGACGCCGCCGGCCTGGGGCCGCGGTACCAGCACCTTGCTCTGGTAGCCGATCAGGAACTGGAGCCGGCCGCGGAAGCCCTCCGACATGTCGAAGTGGTCGTCACCCGATTCGTACGACACCAGGTTGCGGGCATCCATCGTCCCGCCGAACCACTCGTAGTGGTCGTCGAGGCCGTTGAGCGCCTGGAGGAACTCGACCGTGGTCTGGCCGCCCACCGCCGCAAAGGTGAAGGAGTTGAGCTCGGCGTCGGGGGCCGGGGCGTACCCGGCGTACTCCACTCGCACGTAGCGGAGCGAGCCGGAGTTGTCGAAGTCGTTGTCGCCGCCCGAGTAGGGGATGAAGGGATTCAGCGTGTTGTCGGTGCCGGTCCCCTCGAGGTTGACCGTCCCCGACCGATTGATCCGGGCGTTGCCGATCAGGATCAGCCCGCCCCAGTCGCCGGGCTGCCGCTGACCCGCCTCGCGCTCCGAGGTGAAGACGATCGGGTGGTCCGCCGTGCCGTTGGCGACGATCCGGGCGCCGCGCAGCACGAACAGGGAGGCACCGAGCGTCTCGAAGTCGCCGACGATCCGGGTGCCGGGCTGGATCGTCAGGGTGGCCCCGTTGGCCACCTTGATGAACCCCTTGAGCACGTAGATCTTGACGGAGGTCCACAGGGTGTTGGTGGTGATGTTCGCCGTCACGTCCACGATGTTGCTGGGAACTTCCTCGTCCCCGGTCGTGGCGGTGGCCACCGCGGAGAAGGCGGACGTGGCGCCATCGCGCACCGCGGCGAGGCGATACGAGTAGGCGGTGGAGGCGGTGAGTCCCGCATCGGCGTAGGCCGTGGCCCCCGCGGCGGGCCGGGCGATCTCGGCGTAGGCGCCGGTGCCGGTGGCGCGCTGCAGCACGAACTGGGTCACCGCCTTCGCGGGAGCGGCCCAGGTCAGGTTGATGGTCGTGGTGCCCGTCGGGGCGGCGGCGAGGCCGGTCGGCGCAGGGTTGTCGTTCCCCGGCGGCGGGGTCACCGGGTCTTCGCCGCACGCGGCCACCAGCACCGCCGTCAGGGCGAGAAGGGAACGGGACAGCTTCGCGACACGCATGGGGCAATCCTCGAGGTTGGTGATCATCGTCCACGGCAAACGCCGACACTCGGCGCCCAATTACGGCAGCAGGTGTCGGCGTTGCACCACGGCCGGGTCACGGTCGGGTCACACGTGCAGGGTGCTCACTGTTGCCAGGCGAATCCGATCGTGAAGACGCGGCCGGCGGTGTAGCGCTGCCGCGTGACGCCCCCCTGCGTCACCAGGTACGGCGCGTCGAGCAGGTTGCGCGCGTCCACGCGGGCGGACAGCGTGCCCACCACCGGGAACCGGAGCGAGGCGTCGAGCACGTTGCGCGGCGCCTCCACGATGTCCGGAAGCGGCGACTCGCCCGCCTCGGTGATCCGCTCGCCCACCCGGTTGAACAGCACCGTTGCCGAGAGGTCGGCGGTGGGGTGGTTCCAGGTGATGCCGCCATTCAGCACGTAGGGCGACTGCCCCACCATGCGCCGGTCGGCGTTGGTGATCGCGCCGGCCGACGGGTCGATCGTGATCCGCGAGTGCATCACGGTGGCGTTGCCGAACACGGAGAGCGGTCGGAGGCCCTCGGCGAGGAACGCCAGCGACTTGCGGGCCTCCAGCTCGACGCCGTAGTTCTCGGCGCCGTCGGCATTGACGTAGGAGATGATCCGGGTCCCCGACGTGCCCTGGTAGACCCGCTCGATCGGCTGGTCGAACTGCTTCGCGAAGAGCGCCACGCTGAGCACCTCGCCGCGCTCCGGGTACCACTCCCAGCGCAGGTCGAGGTTGCTGATCAGGGTGCGGTCGAGCCCCTCGTTGCCGCGGACGTTGTCGCCACCGATCACCTCCCGGAACAGGATGGGCGACAGCTCACGGTACTCCGGCCGCGACAGCGTCCGGGTGGCCGAGAAGCGGACATTCACGTCCTCGCCCGCGCGCCAGGTGATGGCCAGGGCGGGGAGGAGGTCGGTGTAGCGCGGCTGCGCCAGCGAGGCCTGGTTGGCGGTGGACCGCGACGTCACGTCCACGGCGGAGTGCTCCAGGCGTCCGCCCACCACCGCCTCGATCGAGCCGGTGATCGGGAGCACCGCCATCGCGTAGCCCGCCAGGAGGCGATCCTCGGCGGCATAGGCGCCCCCGGCGGTCAGCGGGAAGATCCGGAAGTAGTCGTCACCCTGGCCCGCATGCGTGGCGAAGATCTCCTCGGGTGCTGCGGCCGCGGCCGCATCCGGCAGGGCGCGGTTGAGCGAGATCGAATAGACCCGGTTGTCGGCGTCGCGGTGCACCGTGCGGTACAGTGCCCCGGCGCGGAGGATGGTGCGGCCTCGCGGGCCCAGGTTCCACTGCAGGTTCAGGTTGCCCTCGAGGGCGTCCTCCTCGAGCGCGCCGAAGGTGCGCACCGCCGCCTCGTTGGAGAAGCCGAGCCACTGCGCCTCGTCGCTCCCAGCCCGGGTGTAGACCACCTCGGAGCGATCGGGCTCCTGGCGGCTCACCCCCGACACCGTGGCTCCCCATTCGATCCCCAGCCGCCCGCCGGAGAGCTCGTGGCGGAAGGCCAACTGCGACGAGTGGATGCGTCGCTCCACGTAGCGGAGCCGCTGGATGTCGAGGGGAATCGCCAGGTTTTCCGAGTAGCCCGTCTCGTGGCGCCCCTCGTTGTCCATGGTACGGTTGTAGGTGTTGTTGAGCGACACCTTGGTGTGGCGGCCCAACGTGGTGCTGAAGTTGGCGATGCCGCCCCACAGCACCGTGTTGCGCGCCGTGGTGCCCTCGAACCGGTCGATCTCCTCGGCCGCGCCGCTGGAGATCGGCGCCGCCAGCGCGCGCACCTCGCCCAGCCGCGCCTCCTGCGCGCTGGAGTAGGTGCCGCTCAGCAGGTAGGAAATCCCGGTACCGCCGGTGGGGAGGTTGCCGCCGAGTGCCGCGCCGAACGAGCCGTTCGGGGCGGCGCTCCGCTGCCGCACCGACCAGGAGTTTCGGAGGGAGCCCAGCAGGGCATTGACCTGGTCGGGGCCCAGCGCCTGGCCGAAGTCGGTGCCGGCCACCTGCGCGGGCAGCGCCCGGTCTGAGGCGCCCAGCGCGGCCCAGTCCGCCGACAACGTCGGGGCGAAGCCCAGCGTCGAGCCGGTGACGGCGTCATTGAAGCCCAGCGATGCCGACATGGACAGGAAGTGGCGCCCGGGGAACTCCCTGGTACGGATGTTGACCGAGGCACCCGAGAAGTCGCCCGGCTGGTCGGGCGTGAAGGTCTTGGAGGTGGTGATCGCCGACAGCAGCGACGAGGGGAAGAGGTCGAGCGGGACCACCTTCTTCTCGGGTTCAGGCGACGGGATCCGGGCGCCGTTGAGCGAGGCCTGGGTGTAGCGATCCCCCAGGCCGCGGGCCACCACATACCGGCCATCCTGCACCGTGACGCCGCTGACCCGCTGCACCGCTGCCGCCGCGTCGCCGTCCGGCGAGCGGGCGATCTGCTCCGACGAGATCGCGTTGACGATCCCCACGGAGTTGCGTTGCTCGTCCAGGGCGGCGTCGACCGAGCCGGCCTCCACCGCCGCGCTCACGGTCACTTCCTGGAGTTCCACCACGGTGGCCGCGAGGGTGACCACCTGCTCGACCACGCCGCCGGCCGGGACCTGCACGCCGGTGACGCTCTTCGGCGTGTATCCCACCATCGTGATCCGGAGCGTCACCGCCCCGGCGGCCACGTCCCCGAGGGCGAACCGGCCGTCGATCGAAGTGGTGGTGGCCTGCGTGGTTCCCACCACCGCGACCCGGGCCCCGGCGATGCCCGCGCCGCCGTCCACCTCGATCACCCGACCGACGATCCGACCGGTGGCGGGCGACTGGGCCGCGGCGAGCGTGGGCAGGAGAAGGGCCGCCGCCAGGATCCATCGTTGCGTCATCGTGTCCGTCCATCGTGAGCCGGTTCGTGGACCCGGCACGACCGTCGCGCCGGGCTCCAGAATTCGGCAGCACGATCGCCGCCCCGGGCCACGGGGAGGTCACGGGAATGGCAACGGAATGGTCACGGAAGGATCACGGCATCACGCGGGAAGGGTGATGGGTGAAGGGTGAAGGGTGAAGCGTGAAGGGTGAAGGGTGAAGCGGGAATCGCGTCCGCTTCACCCTTCACCCTTCACCCTTCACGGCATGACCTGCAGGTCAGCCCCCCGACGGCTCCCGTGTGGTCCGCGTCAGGTCGGGCGGGGCGTTCGGCTTGACGCGCACGCTCTTGGCGGGGATGCCGACGTTCACGTGGTAGGGTCGCACGTCCTTGGTGGCCAGCGCGCACGCCCCCACCATGCCGTTCTGGCCCACCCGCACCCCGGCGAGCACGGTGGCGTGGTAGGTGATGCGCACGTCGGGCTCCAGCACGGTCCGGAGCGAGGTGACGTCCTTCTGGTCCACGATGCTGTGCGTGTGCGAGTAGATGTTGGCGTAGTCGGAGATCGAGACGCGGTCGCCGAGCGTGATCCCGCCGCGGTCGTCGAGCAGGACGTGGCGGTGGACCACCACGTCGTCGCCCACGTCCATGTTGTAGCCGAACGAGAACTCCACGTGCTGGAAGCACTTGAAGTTGCGGCCCACGCGCTCGAAGATCCGCGGGGCCAGGAGCCGCCGGAACTCGACGCCGTGCGCCACATGCTGGCCGCCGATGGGGAGCCGGTCGAAGGAGTACCAGAGCCAGAGCAGCGGCTTGACTCGCGCGAAGCGGTCCTGGTCCACCTCGGCGTAGTACTCCGGCTCCAGCGTGACGTTGGCGGGGTCTAGGGCGGCAAGGGCCAGGCGCGAGGCGAGGGGGAGCCGTTCGTCGCCGGCGCGCTCTTCCCACCCTCCCTGGCCGGGGTAGCCGAGCGCAAAGAGCTGCTCGCGCGCCACGGCTCGCCAGTCCGCGTCGGGCGCGGAGAGCTGGGCATCGAGGTCCGCCAGCCAGCGATCGCCCAGGGCCTGCATCGCCTCGGGGACCAGGATCCGCTTGAGCGGTCGGATCGGCATCAGGGCGCTCCCGGCGGGGTGCCGCTGCCGGTGCGCGCCTGGATGCGCGCCCGTTCACGGTCGAATCGGGGGAGGCGGCGCTCCCAGTCGGTCACCACGGTGGTGAGGTACTCCACGCCGAACGGTTCCGTCACCGGCAGGGGCTCGTCGAACACGAAGATCCCCATCGCCTGCTGCCGGAGCTCGAGCTGCTGCGCCGAGAACGCGGGGGAGAGCGGGATGGTGGCCACGGGCCGCACCACCCGGTTGCGCACGTTGACCAGCAGGATCCTCGGGTCGAACCGCGTGTCGGGTGCCAGGCCGTAGAAGCTCACCAGCGCGAGGCCGGGGCGGCGGATGGCGAAGCGCGTGGTGACCGAATCGATCCGGGGGCGCTGGTCGGCGACCAGGTCGGTGAGCGCCCGGTAGGCCTCGTCGGTGAGGAGGCGGAGCACCCGCTCGTCGAGCGGCGTGAACCGGATGTCGAGGTTGCCGTTGCGGAACGAGAGGGTGATCTGGTCCTGGCCGAGCTGTCCGTGCCCGGCGGGCACCAGGGCCCCGGAGGTGTCCATCGGCGAGGGATCCTGCGCCGGGGCGCTCCGCGCGGCACACCCCACGAGCGTCATGGTCATCGCGGCGACAGCCAGGGGACGGGTCATCGTGCCTCCTCTCCCGCGCGGGCCAGCAGCGCCTCGGCCAGCTCGACGATGCCTTCGCCACGCTCGGCCGACACCACCTGCACCTGGTCGTGCTCCAGCCCCAGTTCGGCGGCGCGTTCGCGCACGGCGCGGGCCTGCCCGGAGCGGTTGAGCTTGTCCGCCTTGGTGAGCACCGCCAGCACGGCGACCCCGGAGCGTTCGAGCATCTGGTGGAACTCCTGGTCGTCGCGCGAAGGGGGATGGCGGATGTCGAGCAGCCAGATGACCCCGGCGAGGGAGGCGCGGTCACGGAGCAGTCGTTCGAGCAGCGTCCGGTAGCCGGCTCGCTCCGCGTGCGAGGCCCTGGCATAACCGTACCCCGGCAGGTCGATCAAGTACAGCGTCGGCAACCGGAAGATGTTGAGGAGCTGGGTCTTGCCCGGGGTGGCCGAGACGCGGGCGAGGCCCCGGCGCCCGACCAGCGCGTTGAGCAACGACGACTTGCCGACGTTGGAGCGACCGATCAGGGCGAACTCGGGCAGGGGCGGGTCGAGGCGGTGCAGCGGGTCGGGAAACGAGCCCACGAACTCCACCGGGAGCTGTGCCAGGGGCGTGGCCGCCCTCACCGGTGACTCAGGCTTCCTTCTTCTGCCGCGGCCGCTCGGTCACCACCAGGGGCGCGGTCCCCTCGCTGATGGTCTCGGGCGTGACGATCACCTCGCGCACGTCGGACCGGGCGGGGAGGTCGAACATGATGTCGGTCATCACGCCCTCGAGGATCGAGCGCAACCCGCGCGCGCCGGTCTGCCGGGTGATCGCCTTCTTGGCGGCGGCGCGCAGGGCGCCCTGGTCGAAGGTGAGGCCCACGCCCTCCAGTTCGAAGAGCCGCTGGTACTGCCGCGTGAGGGCGTTGCGCGGCTCCACCAGGATCCGCACCAGGGCGTCCTCGTCGAGCGACTCCAGCGGCACCAGCACCGGCAACCGCCCGACCAGTTCCGGGATCAGGCCGAAGTGCAGCAGGTCGTCGGGCTCCACCCGGTCGTAGGGGCGGTTGCCGGCCTCTTCGACGCGGGCCACGTCGGCCCCGGCGAACCCGATCCGCTGCAGCCCCAGGCGCGACTCGATGATCTTCTCGAGGCCGTCGAAGGCACCGCCGCAGATGAACAGGATGTCCCGGGTGTTGATCTGGATGTACTCCTGCTGGGGGTGCTTGCGCCCGCCCTGGGGCGGCACCGAGGCGACGGTGCCCTCCAGGATCTTGAGCAGCGCCTGCTGCACCCCTTCGCCCGACACGTCGCGGGTGATGCTCGGGTTCTCGGACTTCCGGGCGATCTTGTCGATCTCGTCGATGTAGACGATGCCCCGCTCGCACTCGGCGACATTGAAGTCGCCGGCCTGGAGCAGCCGCACCAGGATGTTCTCCACGTCCTCGCCGACGTAGCCGGCCTCGGTCAGCGTGGTGGCATCGGCAATGGTGAAGGGCACGTCGAGGATGCGCGCCAGGGTCTGCGCCAGCAGCGTCTTGCCCGTGCCGGTGGGCCCCAGCAGCATGATGTTGGACTTCTCGAGCTCCACCTCGCCGTCGCGGGTGCCGGCGTTGATCCGCTTGTAGTGGTTGTACACCGCCACGGCCAGGGAGCGCTTGGCGCGCTCCTGGCCCACCACGTACTGGTCGAGGGTGTCCTTGATCTCCTGGGGGGTGGGGACGGCCTTGCGGGTCTCGCCGGCCTCCCGCTCCTCGTCCTCGGCCAGGATCTCGTTGCAGAGCGTGATGCACTCGTTGCAAATGTAGACCGACGGGCCGGAGATGAACTTCCGGACCGAGTCCTTGCTCTTGCCGCAGAAGGAACAGCGCAGGTGCTTGTCGTTGGACATCGGTTCACCGCCCCAGGGCCGGTCGCGGGGATGCCGCTATAGTGTGCCGCGATCCGGCGGTGGTCAAGGGACTCAGGGCACGGCCCGCACGTCCGCCGGGGCCTTGCGCGGCGTGAAGATCGTGTCGATCAGCCCGTAGGCCTTCGCTTCCTCCGCGCTCATGAACCGGTCGCGGTCCATGTCGCGCTCGATCTGCTCGACCGACTGCCCGGTGTGCCGGGCGTACAACTCGTTCATCTTGCCGCGCAGGTAGAGGATCTCCCGCGCCTGGATCTCGATGTCGGCCGCGGTGCCCTGGGCGCCGCCCGACGGCTGGTGGATCATGATCCGCGCGTGGGGCAGGGCCGACCGCTTGCCCGGCGTGCCCGCCGCCAGCAGGAACGAGCCCATCGAGGCCGCCATCCCCATGCAGATCGTGTTGATCGGCGCCCGCAGGTGCTGCATCGTGTCGTAGATCGCCATGCCGCTCGACACGATCCCGCCCGGCGAGTTGAGGTACAGGTAGATGTCCTTCTCGGCGTTGTTGGCCTCGAGGAAGAGCAGCTGCGCGATGATGATGTTCGCGACGTCGTCGTTGATCGGCGCGCCGAGGAACACGATGCGGTCCATCAGCAGGCGCGAGAAGATGTCGTACGTCCGCTCGCCCCGGGGGGACTGCTCGATGATGTACGGCGGGTAGATCGACCCGTGGGTCACGCCGCGCCCTCCGTGATGGTGGACTCCGCCAGCAGCGAGGCGAATGCCTTCTCCTCGGTGAGCTGGTGCTCCAGGTCGTGGAGCCGCTTCTGCTGTTCCAGCTGGGCGTAGAGCTTGCCCGGCTCGACCCCCCGGGCCGCCGCCATCTGGGCCACCCGGGCGTCGAGCTCTGCCTCCGTGGCCCGCAGGTTCCGGGCCGTGGCGACCGCCTCGAGGATCAGGGTGCGCCGCACCTGGGCCTCGGCCACCGGGGTGAAGGCCTGGGCGAAGGCCTCCGCCTGGGCCGGCTCGACCTGGTACGAGCGGCCGAACGCCTCCACCATCCGGGCCACCAGGGTCGGCGGGGCCGGCACCGCATTGGCCTCGGCCACCTGCCGGATCAGCTCGTCGCGGAGCCGGGCCTCGGCCCCCCGGGCGGCATCCGCCTCCAGGTCCTCCCGGATCGCCGCGCGCAGGGCATCCAGGGTGGCAAAGTCACCCACCTCGGCCGCGAAGGCGTCGTCGAGCCCGGGAAGGACCTGCTCCTTCACCTCGTGCAGCGTGAGCCGCACCCGGCGGGTCTGGCCCCGCCGGGCCTCGTCTGGGTGGTCGTCGGGGAGCCGCAGCTCCGCCTCCACCGTCTCCCCCGGGAGCATCCCCACGATCTGCTCCTCGAGGGCCGGGATCGCCTGACCCTGGCCCAGCACCAGCGTGTGCGGCGCGGGCGGGGTCGAGCCATCGGTGCCGTCGAGGTTCTCCACGGTCACGGTGACGAGTTGTCCCTCCCGGGGCCGCACGTCGGCTGCCACCGGGGTCCAGGTGCCCCGCTGTTCCCGCAGGCGGTCGAGCTGCTCGTCCACCTGCGCGGCGGTCACCGGCTCCACCCGCCGCGTCAGCGTGAAGCCGCCGGTGCGCTCCAGGGTGATCGAGGGCTGCACCTCGATCAGCATCTCGAACTGGAGCGGGTTGCCCTCCTCGAACGAGACGTTGCGGACCTGCGGATCCGCCGTCGGCTTGAGTTCCTGCTCGGCCACGACGCGCTGCCAGCTCTCCCGCAGCGCGTCCTCGAGGACGAACTGCCGGATCTCGGCGCCGAAGCGCGAGCGGATCATCCGCTCGGGCGCGTGCCCCTTGCGAAAGCCGGGGAGCCGGACCCGCCGGGAATACTCGGTGACCGCGCGGCGCTCCGCGGCGGCAAGGTGCTCCAGCCCCACGGTCACCCGCAGCGCACGCGAGGCGGGATCCTGGGCGATGGTCTCGATGGTGATGTCAGTCATAGCCCGGAAAGTTACCCGTCCGGCAAGGGGAGGGTCAAACCCGAGACTTGACGCGCGGCCCCGGTCGGCGGACACTTCGCCATGGCCACGGTCCTCCTGGTGGATGATGATCCGGATATCCGACGCGTCCTCCGGCGGCTCCTCGAGCAGGCGGGCCATCACGTGGTAGATGCCGAGTCGGCGCCCGCCGCGATGTCGCTGGTGCTGGGGCCCGAGCCCCCGGCGGTGGTGGTCTGCGACGTCGTGATGCCGGGGAAGAACGGCCTCGTCTTCTATGCCGACCTGGTCGAGCTGGCTCCCGCGCTCCGGAACCGGGTGATCTTCCTCACGGGGGCCGCCCACGACCGCGGCGTGCACGACCGCATCGAGCAGCTCGGCGTGCCGCTCATCGCCAAGCTGGATGACCTGCAGCTGGTGGTGGATGCGGTGCGGATCGCGTTGCTCAAGAACTGAGGCAGAGAACAGCGGGCAGAGAACAGAGGGTAGAGATCGGGAGCCCGTCGCTCCGTTCCCCACCCTCTGTTCTCTACCCTCTGTTCTCTGCCCTCCGTCCTCCGTCACGTGCGAACGCCGGGAGTCGAACCCGGACCCCTTGCGGGACAGGATCCTAAGTCCTGCGCGTCTGCCAGTTCCGCCACGCTCGCGATCCCCAAGCTATCGCCCGGCGGGCCACCCTCGCCAGCGCCGCGCGACTACCTTTGGGGGTCGCCGGCACCGGGCCGGCGCACCGCCATCACCGCCAGACAAGGGATCCCCGCTCCATGCCACGCCTGCCCGTTGCCCTCGCCACCGGCGCCCTGCTGCTGGCCACCGCAGCCTGCGGCGACGCCCGCCTCAAGGACCTCACCGTCGGGATCGACCGCGATTCGCTCGCCGTGGTGATGCAGACCGACGCGCCGCACCGCTCCGAGAGCTACCTCCTCGAGGGGAAGTTCTGGGAGGTGTTCTACTACGCCGAGCCGGGCACCGACCCTGCCGACTCGATCGCCTGGCGCGAGCTGTCGCCGGTGGTCGTGACCGATGGCACCGTCGCCGGCTGGGGCTGGAAGTACTGGGGCCCCGAGGCGGAGCGGCTGCAGGTGCAGCTCCCGGAGTGACGGAGTGACGGAGAACAGAGGACGGAGGACGGAGAACGGAGGACGGAGAGATGGGTCTCCGTCATCCGTTCTCCGTCCTCCGTCCTCTGTCTACCGCTGGATGCGAATCCGCTCGATCCGCGAGGTGCCGCCATTCTCGCGGTTGATCACCGTCATCGTGAGCACCCCGTTGCGGCCTCCCTCGGCGATCGCCTCGCGGAGGTCGGCCTCGCTGCGCACCGGCTTCCCCTCGATCTCGGTGATCACGTCGGGGTAGCACTGGAAGGACGCCTTGACCGGGCAGAGCCGCGCCGTGGCCGGCGAGCGATCGGCCAGCTCCTGCACCAGCAGCCCTCGCATCGTGCCGGGGATGGCCAGATCCTTCGCGATCGCCGGGGTGAGCGGGCGCACCGCCATGCCCAGCGGGTTGTCGGTGGCGGGGTTGACCGCCTGGGCGGTGCGCTCCGGCGGGGCCGCCGACACGCTTGGGGACTCGGACCGGGCCACGGCCGTGAGGCGCACCGGGATCTTCCGGTTGCCCCCGGCGCGCACCACCTCGACCTCCACTTCCTCACCCGGCGTGCCGAAGCCGACGAGCTGCTGCAGCTGGGCCACGTAGGTGACCGGCTTGCCGTCCACCGCCACGATCACGTCGCCCTGCTCGAGGCCGGCGCGCCGCGCACCCGAGTTCTCGTCCACGAAGTTGTCGATCCGGACGCCCTCGATGGCGCGCAGGCCGAGGTAGGTGGCGTCCTCCTGCGTCACCGGCCGCACGAACACGCCGAGCGCGGTGCGCTCCACCCGGCCGCGGGTGATCAGCTGGTTCATCACCGCCCGCGCGAGGTCCACCGGCACGGCGAACGCGTAGCCGGTGTAGTAACCGGTGTACGAGGCGATCGCCGAGTTGATGCCGACCACCTCGCCGCGGACGTTGACGAGCGGTCCGCCCGAGTTGCCGCGGTTGATGGCGGCGTCGGTCTGGATGAAGTCCTGGATGTCGCCGTCGTTCTCGGTGGCCTCGGCATTGAGGGCCAGGTTGGCGCGGCCCTTGGCGCTCACGATCCCCTGGGTGACCGAGAAGGTCAGGTCTTCGCCCAGCGGATTGCCGATGGCCAGCACCCACTCACCCACCCGCACGTCGGCGGAGGAGCCGAGCGCGGCCGGGGTGAGGCCGGTTGCCTCGATCTTGAGCACGCCCACGTCGGTGCTCTTGTCGCTGCCGACCAGCCGGGCGTCGAAGGTCCGTCCGTCGAGCAGCCGGACCTGCACCTCGGTGGCGCCTTCGATCACGTGGTGATTGGTGAGGATGTAGCCGTCGCTGGAGACCACGAACCCGGAGCCGCTCGACTGCTCCTGGCCGCTCCCCCCGCCGTCGCGCGGGCCGACGAACGGCTCCATCCCCGGGGGGATCAGCTGCCGGCCCTGGGCGGTGCCGCGGGGCCGGAACGCCTGCACGTACACCACGGTGGGCCGCACCGCCTCGGCGACGGCAGCGAAGGCCTCGCTCAGGTCCACCAGGGGCCGGGCCGAGGGGATCCGCGGCGCGTCCACCGCAACGATCGGGGTGGTCCGCACCGGCGTGTTGCGGTCCTGCGCCAGGGTGGTGCGCGGGAAGTCGAGCAGGCCGGCAAAGAAGAGGCCGAGCGCGAAGGCCATCACCACGAGGGTGACGAACTTGAACCAATTGCGGGAGTGATGCGACATCGTCGGGTCCTGTGGGGGAATGCTGGTTGAGCCGAGGGCGGCCCCCCTTCGGGAGCCGCCCCAGGCGTCCTGCAGTATACCAAGATGCCCCGTGCCGCGGATCCGTCGCCGGGTCAGGTCTTGGGCGTGTCGTCCACGATCTCGTAGTCGGCTTCGACCGCGTCGTCGGGCTTGGGGGCCTCGCCGCCACCCTCCCCCGGAGGGGTCTCCGGGGAGGAGGCCGAGGCGCTCTGGTAGAGAGACGCCCCAGCCGCCGAATAGGCCACGTTCAGCTCCTCGTACGCCGCCTTGATCGCGCCGGTGTCACCGGTCCGCAGCGCCTCCTTGCCTCCCTCGACCGCCTTGTCGAGGCGCTCCTTCTCGGCGGCCTGGAGCCGGTCCGCCCACTCCTTGCTGTCACGCTCCACCTTGTACACCAGCCCGTCGAGGTGGTTGCGCGTCTCGATCTGCTCCCGGCGCTCCTGGTCGGCCTTGGCGTTGGCCTCGGCCTGCTTGACCATCTTGTCGATGTCGGCGTCGGAGAGCCCGCTCGACGCCTCGATCCGGATCTTCTGCTCCTTGCCGGTCGCCTTGTCC
>CAZNOJ010000001.1:111214-114942 GCA_964574665.1 uncultured Gemmatimonadaceae bacterium | reverse complement strand
GGATCAGGATGTACACCTCGGGATGGCCGAACACCCAGAACAGGTGCTGCCACAGCATCGGGTCGCCGCCGGCGGCGGTCACGAAGAAGCCGCTGCCGAACACCCGGTCGGCCATCAGGAAGATCAGCGCCACGGTGATCACCGGGAACGACAGCAGCACCAGGATCTGGGTGATCAGCGTCGCCCACGTGAACATCGGCAGCCGCATCAGGGTCATCCCCCGGGCGCGCATGTTCAGGATGGTGGTGAAGAAGTTGACGCCGGCCGCCAGCGAGGCGATGCCCAGGATCTGGAGGCCGATCACCCAGAAGTCCATGTTGATCCCGGGCGAGTACTGCCGCCCCGAGAGCGGCGCATAGCCGAACCAGCCGCCGTTGGGCGCCCCCCAGATGAACGAGGCGTTGAGGTAGATCCCGCCCAGCAGGAACACCCAGAGCGACATCGCGTTGAGCCGCGGGAAGGCCACGTCGCGCGCGCCGATCTGCAGCGGCACGAAGAAGTTGAAGTACATGGCCGACAACGGCATCACCGCGAGGAAGATCATCGTGGTGCCGTGCATCGTGAACAGCTGATTGTACAGCTCGGGCGACACCAGCGTCCCGCCAGGGCCGGTGAGCTGGGCCCGGATGATCAGCGCCTCGATGCCGCCGATCAGGAAGAAGATGAACGCCGAGGCGCCGTACATGATGCCGATCTTCTTGTGATCGACCGTGGTGAGCCAATCCACCACGACGCTCCGCCGCGGGCTCGCCGCGTGGGCCTGGTCCAGTGCCGAAGTTGCCATGGTCAGCTCACTGCCTGGTGCGGAGGAAGGCCACCAGGGCCCGCGCCTCCGCATCGGTGATCGGGCCCACCTTCATCAGGGTGCCCTCCTTGAACTGGTCCGGATTCTGGACCCAGCGCGCCAGGTGGTCGTCGGTGTTCGCCAGCCAGCCGGCGCCGATCATCTTCCGCGTGCCGATCCCCGCCAGGTTGGGGCCGATCGACACCGGCGGCGCCCCGGCACTGCCCAGGGCGTGGCAGCCGACGCAGGCCTTGGCGGCGAACAGCTGCCGGCCCTGCGCCACCAGCGGATCCTCGGGCAGCGCCCCGGCCGTGGTGTCCGGCGCCGCCGGCTGCATCACCGACCGCAGCGCCACCGCGTTGCTGTCGGCCTGCCGCCGGCTCACCCAGGCCTCGAAGGCCGCCGGCTCCTCGGCCATCACGTAGAAGAGCATCCGGCCATGCTGCAGGCCGCAGAACTCGGCGCACGCCCCGGGGTACTCCCCCGTCTCGCGCGCGGTGAACCAGATCCGGGTCTCGCGGTTGGGAAACACGTCGCGCTTGCCGGCGAACTGCGGGATCCAGAACGAGTGCAGCACGTCCACCGTCTTCATCCGCAGGTCGATCGTGCGGCCCACCGGGACGTGCAGCTCGTTCGCGGTGGTGATCCCCAGCGAGGGATAGCGGAACTCCCACCACCACTGGTGCCCGATCACCTCGACGGTGAGCGGCTCGCCGCCCTCCGCGGTGGCCTCGGGGACCCGTGCCGTCTCGAAGATCGTCTTGACCGTGGGGACCGCCACCACCGCCAGCACCGCGGCCGGGATCACCGTCCAGATGATCTCCACCATGGTGTTGCCGTGGGTCTGCGCCGGTTCCGGATCGTCGGGACGACCCCGGAACCGCCAGATCGCCCAGACCAGGGCCCCTTCCACCAGCACGAAGATGATCCCCGCCCAGAGCACCGTCTTCTGGAAGAGGACATCCACCATCTCGGCGAAGTCGCCCTTGGGGTGGAGCGTGGACTGCGGATACCCCTCGCCGCTGCCGACGCAGCCCGCCAGCACGGCCACCAACAAGAGGAGGAGACCGTGCGGCAACCACCGCCGCCACGGCGCACGCGCGTGTCGCATCAATCGTCCCGTCTGCGGGTATCGTCGATTGTGAAGCCGTTCACAAGGCTTCGGGCGGGTAGAGAATAGCCAGCCCGGCCACAGGGGTCAAGAAAATCCCGGGCGCTCACCATGCCTCGAGCGGCAGGTCGAACGGCACCGGGTCGTCCACCGCCAGCGAGAAGTGCCACCATTCGTTCTCGTAATTGACGAATCCCTCGGCCGCCATCGCCTCCACCAGCCACCCCCGGTGCCGCGCCACCTCGCCGCTGGCGTTGGCCGTGTGGGCCCGCTCGTCGAACTGGTCGTAGGCGGTGCCCATCGGGAGTTCGCCGCCATCGGCGAGCCGCACCAGGGTCAGGTCCACCGCCACGCCCTGGTTGTGCCGGGATCGCCGGGCGATGTAGCCGTTGTCGAGCAGGTCGGTTCGCCCGGTCCGTTCGCACCACGCCACCATCGCCAGCGTGGCCCGGACCGGACGGTAACCATCCCACACCTTGAGGCCGAGTCCCCGGGCGGCGAGCCGCTCCGCGACGCGACCCAGCGCAGCGGCCGCCTCGCGACGCAACAGCACCACGGGGCGTCCGTAGCCCGGCAGCGGGGCGCCGGTGAAGTTGTCGGTGGTGGCGTAGCGCACCTCCTGCCGCACCGCCGCCGGCAGCTCGGCCAGCACCGCCCGCGCCAGGGAGTCGGGACCCACCTCCTGGGGCGTGGCGTTGGGTTGCACCGCGAGGGTGGATCCGCCACACCCAGCCAGCACCACCAGGGACGCAAGAACCGGTCGGAAGGCCATGGACCGGAATCTAGGCCATTGGCGCCCCGGGGGGCCCATTCCCGCTTCCCGTTTCGGGTTTCCGGGCTATTCTTTGGGGGGAAATGTGCCACGGTCCACCCGGCGGGAGCCGGGTGGACCGTGCGATTCTATTCGGGTTTGCCCGGAGCGCCGAACCATGATCCAGGAAATGCGGCAGAAGCTGGGGCGGGAAATCGAGGAACTGTCCCACGAACTGGCGGTGGTGATCCCCCAGGCCATCGCCACGGCGGTGGAGATGGGCGACCTGCGCGAGAATTCCGAGTACAAGTCGGCGCTCGAGCGCCAGCAATTCGTGCAGGCCCGGCTCTCGCAGCTCCACCAGCGGCTCAACCAGCTCACCCAGCTGGCCAACACCGAGGCCCCGACCGACCGCGTGGGACTCGGCTCCCGGGTCACGGTCCGCGACGTCAGCACCGGTGACCACGAGGAGTACACCCTCGTGCTCGCCGAGATGATGGACATTGACGCCGGGCACATCTCGCTGGCTTCGCCGCTGGGCCGCGCCCTCAAGGACCGCCAGGTCGGCGACGAGGTGGCCCTCCAGCTGCCGACCATGCGGCGGCGGCTCGCCATCGTGGAGCTGCTCACCATTCACCAGCTCAGCGCCGGTGAGTGACCCGATGGATTCAATCCCGAAGGAACTGCAGGTGGTGGGCGACCGCGTGCTGATCACCCCCGAGGAGGGGGAGGAGCAGCGTACCCGGGTCGGCCTCTACCTCCCGGCCACCGCGGTGGATGCCCAGCAGGTGCAGACCGGCCTGATCGTGGCCGTGGGCCCCGGCGACCCGCTTCCCGACCCCTCCGCCTTCGACGACGAACCCTGGCGCGCCACCGAGCGCACCCCCCGGCACCGGCCGATGCAGGCGCGCGTGGGCGACCACGCCATCTACTTCCGCAAGGCCGCCGTCGAGATCTCCTTCGAGGACAAGCGCTACCTCGTCGTGCCGCAAGCGGCGATCCTGGTGCTGGTCCGGGACCGGATTCCCCTGCCGTAGGACGTTAAGGGTGCAGGGTGAAGGGTGTGGGGTGAGGGGTGAAGC
>CAZNOJ010000001.1:0-111204 GCA_964574665.1 uncultured Gemmatimonadaceae bacterium | reverse complement strand
GGGTGTCGCAGATGGGTATCCCCGCTTCGCCCTTCACCCTTCACGCGGTCCTCGTGTCACCGTTTCTTCGCGTCGACCATCGTCACGTCGAACACCAGCACCGCATCGGGCGGGACTGGCCCGTCCCCGGTGGCGCCGTAGCCCAGGAAGGACGGGATCACCAGGTGGCGACGCCCACCCACCCGCATCCCCAGCACGCCGTCTTCCCATCCCGCGATCACCTGGTTGGCACCCACCTCGAACTCGAACGGCTTCCGGTCGGTCGAGGAGAAGATGGTGCCGTCGGTGAGCAGTCCCACGAAGTGCAGCGAGACCACCACCCCGGTGTCGGCCACCATCCCGTCGCCCACCTGCTCGTCGTGCACGTACACGCCGCGGCCCACGCGGCGCAGCGAATCGGCGTGGATCCCGAGCCGGGGCGACAGGCCGAGGGTGGCGGTGAGGGTCGACGACCCCCGCAGTTGCAGCTGCTGGGCGGCGAGCGGCCACGGCAGCGCCAGCACGGCCGCGACGAGCCACCACCTCACGGCGGCGTCATGTCGGTGCGGATCCGCTCGAGGAGCCGGACCGTGTGGCGGATGCCCTCGGGCTCCGGGTGCGCCGTGCCCTCGTACTCCACGCCGACCCAGCCGCGATAGCCGGCCCCGAGCACGATCGCCATCATCCGCCGGTAGTCGATCTCCGCTTCGTCGCCCTCGGCGTTGAAGACGTGGCTCTTGGCGCTCACCGCCCGGGCCAGCGGCATCATCTCCGCGACGCCCTGGTACTTGTCGTATTCCTCGGTGGCCGAGACGCGAAAGTTGCCGAAGTCGGGGAGGGTGCCCAGCAACGGGTGGTCGGCCCGGCGGAGCACGTCCATCAGCCAGGCCCCGCGCGAGGAAAAGCCGCCGTGGTTCTCCACGATCACGTGCAGTCCCACCGGCTCCGCCGCACGCGCCAGCGCGTGGAGCCCATCCGCGGCGAGGCGAGCCTGTTCCTCGGGCGTGCCGCGACTCTGGGCGTTGACCCGGATCGCGTGACAACCCAGGCGCGCCGCGGCCCGGAGCCACTTGACGTGGTTCGCCACCGCCTGCTGCCGCGCCGCGGGCTCCGGGTCGCCCAGGGCCCCCTCGAGGTCGCACATGATCAGCACCGAGGTGACCCCCTCGCCCTTGCAGCGACGGTCCAGCTCGGCCAGGTACGGCTCGTCGTCGGCGTGCCCGAACATGAAGGTGTTGACGTACTCGACGCCATCGAGCCCGTAGTCGCGCCGGGCCACCAGCGGAAAGTCGAGCGGCTTGAGCGGGCCGCGCAACGCCCGGTCGGGATCGCTCCGGAGCAGCGCGACGCGGTCCTCCCCCGGCTCGAGCGTCCCATAGAGGGCCCGGTGCAGCGACCATTGGGCGAGCGAAATCCGGAACAGCGGCGGCCGGCCGGCGGCCAGGCCACTCGCGCCCAGCGCCCCCCACGCGGTCGTCGCCGCAGCGGCCTTGAGCAGGTCTCGACGGTGCATCACGGCGACCTCCGGGCGACTCGGGTGGTGGTGAGGGCCTTCAACAACAGGGCGAGCTGGCCCGCGTGGTAGACGTCGTGCTGGAGCACGCCATGCACGATCTCCTCGCGCGACATGGCGTTGCCCGCCACGCGGCCATCCAGCTCGGCATCGCTCAGCGCGGCCACGCGCGAAACGAGCCGGTCGTGCGCGGCGTCGAGCCGACGGCGCAGCGTCCGCAACGAGGGGGGTGCCGAATCCGTGGCGGCCCAGTCGAGGTCGTTCGCCTCCGGCACCGGATCACCCTCCAGCCGACGTCGCACCACGTCCTTCCAGTGGGCGAGGTGCACCAGCAGCTCGGCGATGGAGTGTGCGCCGGGCACGGGATGCTCCGCGATCCGGCGCGCGGGAACCCCCTCGAGCACGGTCGTGAGCGCGGGTCCGTACCACGGCGAGGCGGCGTAGGCCTCCTGCAGGGCGTCGGCCAGGCGGCGGGCGCGCGACATCACCACTCCCTCCGGGGCACCGACACGGCGCCACCACGCCTGTATCTTATCACGATGCCCGACATCCACCGCCGCGACTTCCTGGGCGCCCTCGCCGCGCTGCCGCTCGCCGGGCGCCTTCGCCCGCGGCGCATCATTCCGCTCCCGTCGCCTTCGCAACTCGTGTGGCAGCGCGACGAGCTGGCCCTCTTCCTCCACTTCGGGGTCAACACCTTCTCCAACCGCGAGTGGGGTGATGGCCGGGAGGATCCGGCCAGCTTCAACCCCACCGCCCTCGACGCCCGCGAGTGGGCGCGGGTGGCGCGCCGCGCCGGCTTCAAGGCGATGATCCTCACCGCCAAGCACCACGACGGCTTCTGCCTCTGGCCCACCGCGACCACGCGGCACTCGGTGGCCTCCTCCCCCTGGCGCGGCGGCCAGGGCGACCTCGTCCGCGAGTTCACCGACGCCTGCCGCGCCGAGGGGCTGCGCGCCGGGCTCTACCTCTCGCCGTGGGACCGCAACGCGACCGTCTACGGCGACTCGCATGCCTACGACGCGTTCTACCTCGAGCAGCTGACCGAGCTGCTCACGCGCTATGGTCCGATCCACGAGGTCTGGTTCGACGGCGCCAACGGCGAGGGACCCAACGGACGCCGGCAGGTGTACGACTGGGACCGCTACTGGGGCACCGTGCGCCGGCTGCAGCCCGACGCGGTGATGTTCTCCGACGCCGGCCCCGACGTGCGCTGGATCGGCAACGAACGCGGAGTGGCGGGCGAGACCAACTGGTCCACCGTGGATCCCACCATCGTCACCCGTCCGGGGATGACCGGCGACGAGGTGATGCGGTCGCTCACCGAGGGCGACCGCCGCGGCACGGTCTGGCGCCCGGGCGAGACCGACACCTCCATCCGTCCCGGCTGGTTCTGGCACCCCGAGGAGGACGACCGCGTGCGCAGCGTGGACGACCTCGAGCAGCTCTTCTTCACGTCGGTGGGCCGCAACTCCAAGCTGCTGCTCAACGTGCCGCCCACCCGCGATGGCGTGATCCACCCCACCGACGCGGCGCGACTGATGGGGATGCGGGAACGACTCGACCGGCGCTTCGGCAGCCGGCACCGCTCCCGTCAGGAAGGATGGCTCCGTCATCCCAACGGCGTGGTCGAGACGGTGGTGGAGTTCGCCGCTCCGGTGGAGGTGGGCGTCATTGACGTCCGGGAGCAGATCGAACGCGGACAGTGCGTGGCGGCGCACCGGATCGAGGCCCTCACGGGTGACGGTTGGCACGAAGTCGCGCGGGGCACCACGATCGGCTACCGACGGCTGCACGCCGTGGCCCCGATCCGCACCACGTCGCTGCGCGTGCTGGTCACCGAAGCCGTCGCCGATCCGTGGGTGGTGACGCTGGAGGCCCATCCACCGGGCTGAGCCGGCGGACCACCACCCCGCGCGCCCTCAGGCGGCGCGCACCGCCCGCCCGCTCCGCGGCTCCTGGCGCCGATCGCCGTCGAGGACCACCTTCCCGTTGACGATCACGGCACGGAAACCCACCGGGTACTGGAACGGGTCCTCGAAGGTCGCCCGGTCGGCCAGCGTGGTCGGATCGAACACCAGCACGTCGGCAAAGTGATCCACGGCCAGCCGACCCCGTCCCGCCAGCCGGCACCGCGACGCCGGGAACCCCGACATCTTGTGGATGGCCTGCTCCAGCGAGAGGGCGCCGCGTTCGCGCACGTAGCGACCCACGATCCGCGGGAACGACCCGATGCCGCGCGGATGCGGCGACCCGCGCCGGGTCGGGCCATCGGTGGCGAACGCACCACCGTCGGTGCACACCATGGACAGCCGGTGCGCGAAGATCCGATCCAGGTTCTCCTCGCTCATCGCGAAGCCGACCATGCCGACGTTGCCATTGCGGCGCAGCAGCTCGACGGTGTAGCGGAAGGGGTCCTCCCCCCGCGCGGCCGCGAACCGTCCGATGCGCTGTCCCTCCACCGCACGATCGGCGGTGTCGCGCACGGCGGTGACCTGCACGTTGTCCCAGCCACCGATCATCGCCACCTTGGCCAGCACCTCGTCGCGCACCCGGCCGGCGGTGGTGCTGTCGTCCACCAGGCGGACCAGCCCGGTGGTGCCGCCCTCCCGGCTCCAGAGCGGGAAGAGCGACGTGAGTGACGTGGAATAGGCCACGTAGGGGTACCGGTCGAAGGTGACCGACATGCCCGCCTGCTCGGCGGCCTCGATGCGCGCGAAGGCCTGGTCGAGCTTCGCCCAGTTGCGCGGTCCCTGCATCTTGAGGTGGGCGATGTGCAGCGCGCAGCCGGCGCCGCGCGCGATGCCGATCGACTCCTCGATCGACTCGAGCACGCGGTCGTCCTCGTTGCGCATGTGGGGCGAGTACACCAGGCCGCGCGCGGCCAGCGGCCGGCACACCTGGGCCAGCTCCTCCGGGGTGGCGAAGCCGCCGGGGGTGTACTCCAGCCCGGCCGACGCCCCGCAGGCCCCGGCCGCGAGGGCCCCCGCCACGCGCGCCGTCATCTCGGCGATCTCGGCCGCCGTGGCCGCGCGCGCGCCGGCGCCGATCACGTCGCCGCGCACCGTGCCGAGCCCCACCATCGAGGCGACATTGATCGCCGGCTGCAGGGTGTCCACCTGGGTGAAGTACGCGCCGAGGTCGCTCCGCGATCCGCCATCGGCGCCCACCACCGCGGTGGTGATCCCCTGCCGGATGCACGACTCGGCGCGCGGGTCCTGCCCGAGGCCGCCATCGGCATGCGAGTGGATGTCCACGAAGCCGGGCGACACCACCAGGCCTCGCGCGTCGAACTCGACCCGGCCCCGCTCGGCCACTCGCCTGGCCATCGCCACGATCCGGTCCCCCGTGATCGCCAGGTCGCCGATCACCGCGGGGGCCCCGGTGCCGTCATGCAACCAGCCACCGCGGATCACGATGTCGGCGTCGCGACGCGCCGCCACGAAGGGGGCGTGGCCGAGACCGGCCACCGCGGTCACGGTGCTGGCAAGGAAGGAGCGTCGCGTGCAGGGCATGGTGGGGACCGTTCGGGTGGGGGTGGTGAATAGTCACGGCAGGGGGGACGCGGCGCCACCCCAGAGCTGCTCCCAGTTCGACCGCGCATAGCTCACGCCGGACGGGAACCGCCTGAGCCCTTCCTCGCGGAGCCGCGGCGCGTGGTCCCGCAGGTAGCGCTCGACGGCGTCCCGGTCGGGGGCGGTGTAGCGCACCCGGATGCGGGTGGCGGACTCGCGCTCCACCGCCGCGGACGTGAAGCACCCCGTGGCGAGCACCTGCGCGGCATGCTCGTCACGGATCCAGGCGAGCCAGGCCTCGGCCAACTCGGGGGCGATGGTCGCCGTCACCTCGTACACGATGGCCGCCGAGTCGGTGCCTGCCCGCCGCGCGGCCCACATCACGGATCCCGGAACATGAAGTACACCGCGCCCATCAGGCAGCAACCGGCCCAGAGGTAGTTGAGCCGCAGCGGCTGGCGCAGGTACAGCACCGAGAAGGGAACGAACACCGACAAGGCGATCACTTCCTGGAGAATCTTGAGCTGGGCGACGTTGTACTGGGTGTACCCGATCCGGTTGGCGGGCACCTGAAGCAGGTACTCGAAGAGCGCCACCCCCCAGCTCAGCAGCGCGGCGATGATCCACGGCCGGTTGTTCAGTTCCTTCAGGTGGGCGTACCACGCGAACGTCATGAAGACGTTCGACAGGGTGAGCAGGATGATGGTGCGCGCGAGGACGGGAAGCTGGCTCACGGAACGTTCCGGTGCGGTGAGACTGGAGAATACCACCGGGATCCCGCGCGGGGCCGTCCCGCCAGGCGCGCCGACAGCAGGTCGGCCGCCAGCATGGCGTGGGTGATGCCGTTCCCCCCGAACCCCGCCACCAGGTGGCACCCCGGCATGCCGGGCACCGGCCCGATCACGGGCAGGCCGGTGCGGGAATCGCCGAACGATCCCGCCCACCGGTGCGTCACCCTGCCGATCCGAACCGGCAACACCCGCTCCACCGACCGGATCACGGCGGAGACCCGCGGCGCCAGCAGCGCGCGGTCGCGATGCCGCTCCGCGCCAGGCAGGTCCGCGCCGCCCCCGATCACGCGCCCCTGTCCATCGCTGCGCAGATAGAGGTAGGGCGACGAGGCCTGCCAGATGATCGTGCCCCCCAACCACTCCGGCACGACGCCGGCGAGCCGGGCCGCGAACGCCCAGGTGCTCACCACCTCGAGCCCGTCGCAAGGCAGGTCGGTGAGCACCTCGTACCCCGTGCAGAAGATCACCCGCGGGGCGGCGATGGGGCCCGCCGTGGTGGAGAGACGCACCACACCGGACGCGCACCGCACGGCGACCACCTCGACAGGGGAGACGACGCGCGCCCCGGAACGGCGCAGCAGCCCCGCGGCCAACCGCACCGGATCGGCCACCGCCGCCCCGGGCGACAGGATCGCCGCCGTGGCATGGGCACCGTAGCGCGAGCGCACCGCCGCGGCGTCGAGATACTCCGCCCCGATGCGCGCGCGATGGCGAGCCTCCACCTCCGTCGCCAGGGCCCGACGACCGAATGCATCGCCGCTCAGGTAGAGCGACTCGCGCTCGGCCCAACCGCAGTCGATGGCGTCCTGCGCCACGGCGGCACGGAGCTGCGTCACGGCGCGCCGCGAACGCCGCCACAGTCTGGCGGCCGCTGCCGGACCGATCCGGCGTGCCAGCCGATGCAGGGGCAGGTCGAGTTCGTGCGTGATGAGGGCGGTGCTTGCCAGCGTGCTGCCGGTTCCGGGCGGGCGGCGGTCGAGCAGCAACACGTCATGGCCGTCGCGCGCCAGGCGCCACGCCACGCACGCGCCGCTGATCCCGGCACCCACCACCACCACGCCAGCCGAGCTGTCGCGGGGCACCCGACCGACGACCGGCAGCGGCAATCCCCTCGTTCCCCACGGGGGTGTCCCGGTGTGGAGGTCGCGTGCCCGCGTCAGCGCTGGGCGCGAGACGCGGCGCCGCGCCTGCCGCCTACTCTTCCCAGCGCCGCCGGTTGTCACGCGCGACACTCGGTGGTGCCGCGTGGCGAGTCGGAGCGGCAAACGCGTTGCATTCGGCCCACTGCGTGAGCGCCCGGATCAGGTCGACACCAGGCTGGTTCGGATCAAACTCCATCACCGGACACCGACTCGCTCCCGCCATCAGGAACCACATCGCAGGCACCCGCTCGATGCCGCGCCGGAGATTGGCGGGCTGTTCCTCATAGGCGACGAAGTGCAGGTCGCGACCATGCAGGTGAATGCGTTGCTGGGTGGTGTGCAGGGAGGCCATGGAGACTCCGGGGCGCGGAGGGGCGGAACACCGGAGTTGGCGAGCGCGGGCGCCAGCGACGGTCCTGCAGCGGGGGGACAACCGAATCATACCCGGACCGAGACGGCATGGTTCATGATGAAACCTTGGCCGCCGCCGGGACGTCTGGAGAGGACCCCCGTACCGGACCCCAGATGCTCACGCTCGCGGCCGCCGTCCTCTTCCAGCTGCAAGTCCCCGCCGACGCCTATGCCGA
This sequence comes from uncultured Gemmatimonadaceae bacterium, assembly GCA_964574665.1. Classification (GTDB taxonomy): domain Bacteria; phylum Gemmatimonadota; class Gemmatimonadetes; order Gemmatimonadales; family GWC2-71-9; genus Palsa-1233. The sequence goes on along the minus strand of CAZNOJ010000001.1, from coordinate 103,677 downwards.
TTCGGCGACCCGGGCGTTGGTGGCGGACGCGCGGGCAGCCCGCAACCGCAACGAACGGTTGGTCACGTCCTACCGGGTCCGTGCCTCGCAGCGCCTCGGCATCGGCATCCGGGCCCTCACCCGCGACCGCATGCTCTGGCGCCAGGAGTTGGTGGCCGACATCCATTGGCGCCGGGACTCGGTGAGCACCGCCACCGTGGTGGGGGCCCGCGAGGCGGCCCCGGTGGCGGAACGGGGCGACCGCCTGCCCGCCGGGCTCCAGGGCGACGTCCGCGACCTGATCGTCGACCCCGCATCCGACTACCTCGACGTGATCGGGGCCGACGGCGACGAGGGATTCCTCTACCCGCTGCGCGATGGCAGCGAGCGGGACTACCGCTTCGCCACTGGCGGCACCACCGAGATCGGGCTCCCCGACGGGCGCCGCATCCGGCTCGTGGCGCTTGAGGTCCGGCCCCGACGTGCCGATTGGCGGCTGATCAACGGCACGCTGTGGTTCGACGCCGACACCAAGGGACTGGTGCGCGCCGCGTTCCGGCCGGCGCGTCCCTATGAGCTGCGGCGCGACCTCGACCCGGAAGAGCGCGAGGATGTGCCCGGCTGGGTCAATGCCCGCGCCGAGGTGCGCTTCGTGACCCTGGAGTACGGACTCTACGAGTCGCGCTGGTGGCTGCCGCGGTACATGGCCATTGACGCCGAGGGATCCATGGGCTCGTGGCTCGATGCGCCGTTCAAGATCGAGCGCATCTACCAGGAGTACGAGGTGGAGGGGGGCACCCCGCCCGACCCTGACAGCGACTTCGTGCCCGCGGGACGATCGCGCTGGGTCTCGCACGACGGCACCCCGGCCGATTCCATCGCGAGCCAGCGCGTGGCCGATTCGCTCCGCGCCGAGCTTCGGGAGTGCATCCGCGATGCACGGGCCCGGTCCGACAGCGCAGACCGCCGCGGGGCGGTGCGGATCGAGGTGGCCGCGTGCCGGGAACGGTTCTCGAGCGGGGACAACCTCGTGGTGCACGTGCCGGCAGACACCCTGGCGCTGCTGACGGCACCGGAGCTCGGCGCCCCGATCCTCCAGATGGGCGACTTGATCACCGAGCAGGAGCTGGTGACCCTGCGCGATGCGATCGGCGGGCTCCCCGAACGTCCGTGGGAAACGCACCTGGAGCTGCCGAAGGGGTGGTCCGCGCTGTTGCGCGAGGCCCGATACAATCGCGTGGAGGGACTCTCCCTCGGAGTGAGCGGTGCGCTCGACCTCGGCCGGCTCCGGTTGGATGCCCGCGGGCGGCTCGGCATCGCCGACGTCGAGCCCAACGCGGAGCTCGTCCTGGCCCGCGAAACCACGGCACGGCGCTACGCCCTGGGCGCCTACCGCCGCCTGGTCGCGGCCAATCCCGACGAGTCACCGCTGGGCCCGCGCAACAGCGTCATGGCCTTCTTCTTCGGTCGCGACGATGGCCAGTACTTCCGGGCGCGCGGCGTGGAGTTCGTCATGGACGACCGCAGCGCGGGTCGCTGGGGCGTGCGCCTCTACCACGAGCGCCAGGTGTCGGCGGGAGTGGAGACCGATTTCTCGCTGCCGGGCCTCCTTGACGGCGACCGCGTCTTTCCGCCCAACTTCGTCGCCGACCCGGCCACCCAGACCGGTGCCGTCCTGACCCTGGGCGCCACCCGCGCCGTTTCCCGCACTGTGACCCTTGGCGCCACCGGCCAGGTCGAGGTGGCGACAGGCGATCGCGAGTTCGCGCGCGGCGCCCTCACCCTCCGCACCACGGTGATTCCCGAGGGGCGGCTCGCCGGTGCCGCATCACTCACCGTCGGGAGCTCCCGCGGCGAGGTGCCGGCCCAATCGGCATTCCGGATCGGCGGCCCGGGCTCGCTCCGTGGCTACCCCGGCAGCGTGGCGGTGGGTGACGCCTACTGGCTGGCACGCTTCGAAGTGGGGACCACCACGCCCTCGGCGCGGCTGATCGGCTTCACCGACCTGGGCTGGGCCGGCGACCGCGGCGAATGGAACACCGACCGCATGTTGGTCGGTGCCGGGATCGGGGCGTCGTTCCTCGATGGCCTGGTGCGCGTTGACCTGGCGCGGGGACTGCGCGCCCCCAAGGGGTGGCGCTTCGAGGTCTATCTCGACGGGATGCTCTGAGCCGGGTCGCCCTCAGTCGCCTTCGCGCACCCGGCTGAGCAGCACCATGCCGACCACGAAGAACACCAGCACCGTCGCCACGCCTGCCCGCAGGGAGCCGAAGGCCCGCGTGGCCTCGCCATAGGCGAGTGGCGCGAGAAATGACGTGGCCTTCCCGGAGAAGGCAAAGAAGCCGAAGAACTCCGCCTGCTTTTCCTCCGGCACCATGCGAGCCATCAGCGAACGCGACGCGGACTGGTTGGGGCCCACGAAGATGCCGATCAGGATCGCGGCCACCCAGAGCCAGGTGGCGGTCGGCGCCCAGGCGGCCAGGGCGGCGGCGACGCTCAAGGCAGCCAGCGAGAGCATCACCGTCCGCTTGCCGCCGAGGCGATCATCGAGGAACCCGAACGCGAAGGCGCCGAGGCCGGCGGCCACGTTGATCACCACCCCGAACGTGAGCACCTCGCTGAACGTGAACCCGAAGGTGGTCGCGGCATAGATCCCGCCGAAGGCGAAGATCGTCACCAGCCCGTCGTTGTACACCAGGCGGGCCAGCAGGAAGCGGAACACCTGCGCGTGGCGCCGCAGGTCGCGGAACGTCGCGGCCAGGGCGCGGAACGCGGCCATCGGCTCGAATCGCACGCGACCCGAGCGGGCCTCCGGCACGTTGAGGAACAGCGGCAGCGCGAACACCAGGAACCACGCCGCCACCAGCAGGTTGGTGGCCCGGATGTTCTGGCCGCCCACCTTGGAGAGCCCGAACCACGGAAACTCGGGCTGCACGAACCCCACCAGGGCCACGGCCATGCAGGCGAGGCCACCGGCGTAGCCCAGGGCCCAGCCGTACCCGGAGATCCGTCCCACCCGTGCCGGGGACGCCACGTTCGGCAGGAAGGCGTTGTAGAAGACGTTGCCGAGCTCGAAGGCCACGTTGGCAACCACGAACGCCCCGATCGCCAGCGGCACCGCGTTGGGCTGCCCGGGCACCGCGAAGGCCAGCACCACGGTGCCGAGCACACAGGTCAGCGTGGTGAAGGCAAGGAACCGCTTCCGGGCGCCGGCCCGGTCGGCCGCCGCCCCGAGCACTGGAGAGAGCACCGCCACCAGCACCGCCGAGATCGCCACGCCGCGACCCCACCAGGCGGTGGCCTGTTCCGGATCGGGCGAGAAGGATGTCGTGAAGTAGGTCGCGTAGATGAAGGTGACCACCAGGGTGGTGAAGGCCGAGTTGGCCCAGTCGAACAGGGCCCACGACCACACCACCCTCGGCGTATCGCGCGTCATGCCGCTCCCTTCTCCATGAGGGCCAGGGCTCAGTTCCCCGTGGCCCGGCGGGCCTCGGCCTTGAGGCGTTCGCTCGCGAAGATCGCCACTTCCACCCGGCGATTCGCGCTGCGACCGTCCTCGGTGCCGTTGTCCTCCTTCGGCTCCGATTCACCGAGTCCCCGCGTCAGCAGGCGTGACGAGGAGACGCCTTCCTGGCGCAGGAAGGCCGCCGCTGCGTCGGCGCGGCGTTGGGACAGCGCCTGGTTGTACGCCGCGGTCCCGACGCTGTCGGTGTGCCCGGCGATCAGCAGGTCCGAGTCGGGATACTGGTTCACCGAACCGGCCAGGTTGCGCAGGTTGGCCCGCGCCGGCTCGCGCAGCACGTCGGAGTCGAAGTCGAACAGCAGGCCCGACGCGAAGGTGACCTGGATCCCCTCGCCGACGCGCTCCACGGTCGCGCCGGGGATGTTCTGCTCGAGTTCACGCGCCTGCCGGTCCATCCGCGAACCGATGTAGGCGCCGGCCGCACCGCCGATGACCGCGCCGATGATGGCGCCCTTGGTGGTGGAGCCGGCGGCGCTGCCGATCGCCCCGCCCACCACGGCGCCACCGGCGGCGCCCACGGCGGCGCCGGTCTGGGTCTTCGTGGCACAGCCGGCCACGGTCAGCACGGCCAACACGGCAACCAGCGCACTGCGCTTGGCGGAATTCATTGGGACCTCCGTTCAGGAATGGCGTGGGCCTCCTGGGGGTGGGGCGCGAGCCGCTCGAGGAGACGGCCCAGGCGCGCGTGCAGCGCACGCTGCTCATCGCGCAGGCCGGCCACCAGGCGCCGGCGACTCCTGAGGAGCAGCCAGCGGCGCAGGTCGCGCCAGGATCCGCGCCAGTGCTCGCGGAGGCGGAGCCCGAGCATGCCCACGCCCGGCGCCGCCAGCAGCACCAGCATTCCGATATACCACCGGAATCCCAGCCCTGCCACCACGGCCAGCACCACCAGCCAAACGAGGTACACCCCGGCCCCCACCAGCAACTTCCAGGTGGACCGGGTGTCGGGTGCCAGCGGGAATCGGCCCACTACCCAGCCCGTGAGCCGGTATGGCACCCAGAACAGCACCCAGCCGGCGGCAGCCACCAGCAGTGGCAGCGGCATCACGACCGGCAGGCGGGCCGCGCTCCAACGCAGCGCCGCGGCATGGTCGGTATCGGCGTGCAGGTCGCCCGGGGCGAGGTGGAGGCGGGCGAGCCGGCGCGCGTGCCGCGACACATCACGCACCAGCTGCTCCCCTTCGGCGTCCCCGAGGGCGCGCACGGTCGCGAGGAGCCGCGCAGTGATGCCCCGCCACGCCGCCTCCTCGGGGGGTGCCGCGGTCCTGCCCTCCTCGGCGGCCCAGATTGCCATCGCCGTGTCCACCACCGGCGCGTCCTGCCAGCTTTCCAGGTTCACCGTCAGCGCCGCCAGCGCCCGCGCGAGACGCTCGGTCAGCTCGCGCACGGCCTCGGGGTCGTGCACGCCACGACCGGCGAGGTCGTCCCACCGCACCGGGTCGCCCACCACCACCTGGGCCCGCGAGCGGAAGCGTTCCTTGTCCCGGAACACGAGTCCCACCGGCACCAGCGGGAACGCCCCACCCACCAGCGCGCTGGAGCCGATCGCGATCCGGGCGGCTCCGGTCTTGAGCGGCGCCAGGGCCGGCTCCGAGTGGGAGATCCCCTCGGGGAAGAGCGCCACCGCATCACCCGCGGCGAGCGCCGCGTGCACGGCGCGGAACATCTCGTCGTTGCGCGCCATGCGCGATGGATCATCCGCGGCGCGGTACACGGGAATCGAGCCGAAGGCGCGCACCAGCCATCCCACCTTCGGATCCTCGAAGAGCGGCGCCTTGGCGAGGAAGCGCAGTGGCCGCCCCGACGCCGCGAGGACCAGCATCGGGTCGAGCAGCGAATTGGGATGGTTGGCCACCAGCAGCACCGGCCCGCGCGGCGGCACCGCCGCACCGGCGTATTCGATCCGGTAGTAGATGGCTGCCGCGAGCCGGGCGAGGCGCGGCAGCAGCGGGCGAAATCCCATCGGCGATCCGGCCCCCGGCGGTGGAAGGGGCAATCTAGCGGACGCCCTTCCCTCAGTGGCTAGGGCAGCGCGCCGAACGCGGGGGTGATCCCGAGCCAGTGGAAGTACGTGGCGCCCGCCAGCAGCATCAGGAGGTACCCGGCGGTGCACACCAGCAGCCCGTAGCGGAGGTTGTCCCGCACCGAGTACTGGTTGGTGCCGAACAGGATGACGTTGGGCTTGCCGCTGATCGGCAGCCCGATCACCCAGTCGATGGTGAAGGCCGCCGGCAGCGCCAGCGACACCGGGTCCCAGCCGAGGCTCCGAGCCAGGAGGATGATGGCCGGCACCATGAGCACGGTGCGGATCGTCTTGGAGGTCGACAGCAGGTGGCTGTAGAGCATCACCGCCACCACGATCGCGTAGGTCCAGCCGAACGCCAGCCGTTCCAGATGCATCCCGCCGAACAGGGCATTCACGGCCCACTCCCCCGCCCCGGTGTGCTCGAGCGCGAGCCCGCCGGCGTACGCCCCTGCGCTGAACACCATCAGGTGCCAGGGGATCTCCGTGTCGCCCCAGGTGATGACCCCCACGCGGGGCAGCAGCGCAAGAACGGCCCCGATCATCGCCGCGATCGGCGCGCCCAGCTCGAAGCCGAACCACCCCTGCTGGAAGCGGTCGGTGGCCCAGAGGAAGATCACCAGGCCGAAGATCGCCATCGCGCGCCACTGCACCGGGGTGATCGGCCCGAGCTTCTCGCGCTCCGCCCGCACCGCCTCGAAGCCGCCCGGAAAGGTCGGCGTCCGTTCGGCTCGCGGCACGCGGAAGATCAGCCGCGGCCCGAGGAACCACGCGCAGAGCACGGTCAGCACCGCGATGGGCGCGGAGGCCAGCAGCCAGTCGGAGTAGTACACCTTGTGGCCGCCCAGCTCCTGGATGAAGCCGACCGCGACAAGGTTGGCGGCGCTGCCGGTCATCACCGTGGACGACAGGATGCTGATGGCGGTGAGGTTGAGCAGGAAGAGGTTGCGGCCGACGTTGGTGTTGCGCTCCGCCGTGGCGCCATAGATCGCCGCCACCGCCACCATCAGCGGGAGGGTGAGCACCGTCCGGGCGGCGGTGGCCGGGATGAGCGGCGCCAGGACGAGCTGCAGCACCACGAACGAGCCGAGGGCCCACGAGACCGTGTGGCCGAATCGCTCGATGAGGAGGAGCGCGAGCCGCTTGGCGAGCCGGGTCGCCACCAGCATCGCGCTCAGGATGAACGCCATCACGTTGAGCCAGATCACGTCCATCCCGAGGACACCCATCACCCGGTCGGCGTCGTCGGCGCGGGTCACCACCAGCACCACCATCAGGATCAGCGACGTCACGTACGACGGCCACGGCTCGGTCACCCACCAGACCAGTGCCAGGGCGAACGCGGCGATCGCCGCCTGCCCCGCGGCGTCGAGCCCCTCCGGGCGGGGCATCAGCGTGAGCCAGGCGAACACCACCAGGCCCACGGGCAACCCCAGTCGCCGCATCCAGCGATCGGCCGTGCCGGTGACCGGCCGGGCCGCCGGCGAGAGGGTGAGCCGGTCGAGCGCCAGCATTTCGGCGAACCGGTCGCCCTGCGGTGCCGGCGCCGCACTCACGGCCGTCCCCACTCCCGCCACGGATGCACCGCCAGGTTGGAATTGAAGTAGCGCGGATCGTCGGACACCTCGCGCGCGACCCACGGCGGCAGCTCCACGGCGGCATCCGCGTCGGGAAGCTCGACCTCGGCCAGGACCAACCCGGCGTTGTCGCCCTCGAAGACGTCGATTTCCCACACCCGACCCGCAAACGTCTCGCGATAGCGGCGCTTTGCCACCACGCTGCCCACTGCCAGCCGGTCGAGCAACAGGTTGGCATCGGCCACCGGGATCGGGTACTCGAACTCCAGCCGCGAGATCCCCTCGGTGAGCCCCTTGATGGTGAGCCACGCGGCGTCGCCGGCCACCCGGACGCGAACCACCCGGGCGGGGTCGCTCGACAGGTACCCCTGCCGATAATGCGTCCCCCGCGCCGGGTCCGGGTGCCAGGCACCCGGGATGATCAGGTACTTCCGCTCGATCTCGGTCGGCATCACGCCCCTAGAATGCCAGGGCCACCCTGGTGGCGATGAAGTTGAACTTGTCGCCCGGGACGGTGTTCTCCCCCAGGTCGGGCTCCGAGTTCTCGTCGGTCTCCACCCGCACGAAGTTGATCATCCACTTCAGGTTCGCGTTGATGTGCCAGGTGAGGCCCACCGTGTAATTGGTGGCCTTGCCACCCAGGATGTCCACTTCGGGGTCGTCGTCGTTGAGGTTGATGGTGCTGTAGCGCACCCCCAGTTCCCAGGCGCCGCCCGGACGGGTCGGCAGCACCCGGTCGAATTCGCCGTCCTCCACCAGGTACTTCCGGCTGTCTCCGGTGAGGAAGTAGCTGGCCGACACGTACCCACCGCTGAAGTGCGCCGTCGCCCGGTCCTCGAGCCGACGCACCGCCACGCCGGTGTACTCGCCCTGCAGGTGCAGCGACCCGAGCATCACCGCCGCTTCGGCGTTGTACAGGCTGGTGTGATCGACAAACCGGATCCGGCCGGTGTTGACGAATCGCGCCTGCGAGACGTCGGTCTCCGGCCGCGCCCGGAAGCGCACCGAATTGGTGTCGCTCCCCTCGGCGGCCTCCGGCGTCCGGCGGCTGAGCCCGACCCCGAAGTGGATCACCTGGCGGTCCTTGATCACCGGGGCGATCGTCACGCGCCCAGTGAGGCCGAACCCCTCGTCGCGCGCCGTCTCATCCACGGCGCCGCCGTCCTGGCCGAAGGCACCGACCGCCACGCGCCAGTGCCTGCCCCACCGCACCGCCCCCACGCCGAGATTCCGGTCGGGCGAGAAGTTGTCGGCATAGGAGCGCTCCATGAAGAGGATGTTCTTCGAGGAGGTGACCGTCTCCAGCGAGAACGGCTCCTTGTACTGCCCGACCTTGAGGAGCGTGTTGCCGAAGCCGGTGTACCCCGCCCACGCGTCCTTGATCTCCAGCTCGTTGTTGGCGAAGTCCACGTCGATCTCCGCGTACCAGTCGCGGTAGAGCTGCGACTTGACGCCGAGCCGCGCGCGCCGGATCGTGGTGCCGTTGCCGAGGTCGTTGTCGCCACCCCAGTATACGGCGCCGTCGAGGTTGAGCCGGCCGTCGAGCCAGTACTCGAAGCGGCCATCGGCGCTCCGGAAGATCAGGTATCCCCCGTCGTACGCCCCAGGCACCGGCACCGGGGCGGTCGGAGTCTGGGACAGCACCGGCGTCGCCCCGAGCACCAGGCCCAGCGCGACCACTCCCAGGCCGCCCCGCATCATGTTCGTCGACACATCACCTCCCGCGTTCTGGGTGAACCGTCCTGTCCTCTTGCCCTCTTCCGCAACGTCGCACATCCCGCCACAAGGACCGGCGAATGCGTCGTGAAGCGATCTTCAGGCGCTTCCGGGCGACACGATCTCCCCACCGGGCACCCGCCCGAGGGCCACCGGATAGCTGGTGTTGGGGAGCTGGTCGAGGCCCCGTGATTGGAGCACCTGGCGCAGCACCGCCGCATCCTCGTGCTCGAATGCCAGCGACTCGAGCACGGTGCCCGACACGAGGACCGTGGCCCGCTCGACGCGGCAGCCTTCCAGCGTCCCTGACCGACGCCACTTGCGCACCGGGATGACCCGCAGGCCCGGAATGCGGCGCCCCAGGAACTCGAACAGCGCGTCGGGCGTGGCCAGCGTGGGCAGGTCCTCAGTCGCAGGGCATTGCAGGAGCCGGAGCAGCGCCGCGAGGTTTTCGGCGTCGAGCGGGAAGGTGGCCTTGAGGTCGGGCCACCACTGCTGCAGTCCGGCGGAGTCGGTGCGGAGCAGCGTCTTCACTTCGAGCCGGTCGCGGCGAATCTTCACGTTGGCTGGCACCCCCGGGGCGAGCAGGTAGCTTTCGGACGTCAGGGAATCCACGGTCAACTGCAGGCCGGGTCCGAGCGCCTCTTGCCACAGGCGCGGTCGATAGTCGAAGCTCCGCCACTCCCAGCGGGGCCGCCCATTCGGCGCACGCACGTCACCGGAAGTCATCGCATCACCCGGATCGTCGCAGGAAGACATCTGACCCCCATCGTCGCCGTCCGCGCCCTTGCCGTGCTGCTGCCAACATCGTCACCCGCCCTGCAAGGGTGCGTGGTGCCAGGATGAACCTTTCTTCAGGTCCCCCCTCGACCCGCGACGGCGATGCCGCGACCCCGGGGATCGACTGGCGCCTGGAGCAGCTGGTGCTGGCCGGCCTCGCCCTCACTTCCGAGGCGAGCCTCGACGGGGTGCTCGCCCGCGTGGTGGCCGTGGCCGCCGAGGTGCTGGGGGCGCGCTATGCCGCGATCGGCGTGCTGTCGGCCGATGGCCGGACGCTCGAGCGCTTCGTGACCCATGGCCTGGCCAGCGCGGATCGCGAACGGATCGACCACCCGCCGCTGGGCAGGGGAGTCCTCGGCACGGTGCTTCGCGAGGGACGCCCGGTGCGCATCGCGGACATCGCACGCCACCCTGATGCAGTCGGGTTTCCCGCCAACCATCCCGCGATGCGCTCGTTCCTCGGCGTGCCCATCGCCGGCCGGCGGGGCACCATCGGGAACCTCTATGCCACCGAGAAGCTCGGCGCTGCCGGGTTCTCCGCCGAGGACGAGCACCTCGCCGTGCTGCTCGCGGCCATGACGGCCGCAGCGGTCGAGAACGCCTCGCTGCACGAGGAGAGCAACCGCCACCTGACCGAAGTGCACCAGCTGCAGCGCAACCGCGAACGGTTCTTCGCGATGGTCAACCACGAGCTCCGCAACGCCCTCGCGGCGGTGCTGGGCTGGTCCGAGCTGCTGGTGCGCAAGAAGAAGCCGGGCGAACTGCCGCCTGCGGCGTTCGAGGTGCTCGCGTCCGCGGAGCAGGCCGTGGCCCTGATCAGCGACCTGCTCGACCTGAGCCGGCTCGACGCCGACCGACTGCGGCCGGTCATCCAGGCGGTCGATGCGGGAGGGCTGGCGGGGCGCGCCGTGGGGCGCGTGACACCGGCGGCTGAGGCGCGGGCGATCCGGTTGACCCAGGCCGCCGATCCCTCCCTTCCGGTGATCGAGACCGACGCCAATCGGGTGGAACAGATCCTGGTGAACTTGCTCGGCAACGCGATCAAGTACACCGTCGAGGGCAGCGAGATTCGCATCACCACGACCGCGACCCATCATTGGGTGCGCTGGAGCGTGGCGGACGAGGGGCCGGGGATCCGTCCCGAGCAGGCCGAGCGGATCTTCGACATCTACGTCACGGGTGCCGACGTGGACAAGCAGGGCATCGGCCTCGGCCTGCCGCTGTCGCGGCGACTCGCGCGGCTGCTCGGTGGCGACCTCCGGGCCATCCCGCGCGAGGGCGGCGGGCTGTTCGAACTGGTGTTGCCGGTCACGCGAACCTGAGCCGGCCTGCGCGGCGCCCGACCGCGCCGGCGGCACGTCCACGAACGAGAGGTGCGTCGTGCGGATCCTGGTGGTCGAAGACGAGCGGAAAGTGGCGGCCTTCATCCGGCAGGGACTGGAGGAGGAGGGCCACGCCGTGGACGTGGCGCCCGACGGCGAGGAGGCCGGGATGCTCGCGCACGTCAACGAGTATGACGCCATCCTGCTCGACGTCATGCTGCCCAGGAAGAACGGCTTCCAGGTGGCCGCCGAGCTGCGGCGCGAGGGGCGCACCACGCCGATCCTGATGCTCACCTCGCGCGACGCGACGGAGGACGTGGTGCGCGGGCTCGACGCCGGCGCGGATGACTACCTCGCCAAGCCGTTCCACTTCGAGGAACTCCTGGCCCGGCTGCGGGCGCTGACCCGCCGGGGCGGCTCGGGCCGCCTGGAGGAGCTGCGCTACGGCCCCCTGACCCTCGACCGTGCGGCGCACCGGGCCAGCCTGCAGGGCACCCGGCTCGACCTGACGCCCAAGGAATTCCAGCTCCTGGAGTTCCTCATGCTGCACGCCGGCGAGGTGGTCCACCGCACCACCCTGCTGGAGAAGGTGTGGGACATGCAGTTCGACCCGGAGAGCAACGTGGTGGACGTCCACCTGGGCAACCTGCGGCGCAAGTTGGCGGCGGTCGGTCCCCGGCCGGCCCTCGAGACCGTCCGGGGGGTGGGATTCACCCTGCGCGATCCGGAGGACGGGGCCACCGGCTGAGCGCGCTCCCAAGCCGCGTTCGCGGCGAATTCATCTCCCCTTCATCCGGCAGGTGCGAGGTTGCAGGCGATCGGGTCCCCCGCCGAGTCGTCACCCGAGACCGGAGCACCGCCATGCCAGTCCCCAACGTGGTACCCGCACCCGTTCCCCGCGTCGGCACCTTCCGCGATGACTTCGAGCGGATCCTCGACCGGTTCCTCTACCCCGCCGCGCTCACCATGCGGAGCCCCGACGGATTCCTCTCACCCAATGTCGATTTCTCGGAGACCGACAAGCAGTACACGGTCCGGCTCGAGGCCCCGGGAGTCGCCCGAAACCAGATCGACGTCAAGCTCGAGGGTGACCTGCTCACCCTGCGTGGCGAGCGGAAGCACGCCACGGAGGGGAAGGACGAACGCTTCATGTGGCAGGAGCGCGAGGAGGGTCGGTTCCTCCGGACGCTGCGGATGCCGACCCCGGTGGATGCAAAGGGCGTCACCGCCACCCTCGAGAACGGGGTGCTGGTGGTGACCCTGCCCAAGGCGACCCCGGCCGGCTCCGCCAGGATCGAGGTGAAGTAGTGCCCCGGGCGGCGGGTGCCGCCGGGGTCGCGCGTCGGGCGCCGTCAGGGCGTCCGGCGCGCCTGCTCGAGCATCTGGTCGAGGATGAACCGGTGTTGCTGGTACTCCTCGCGTCCGGCGGCGATCTCCGCGTCGTAGGCGGCCAGGAATCCGGCCTCTTCCTCGCGCTGGCGCGCAGGGTCGTTGCGCTGGCGCGCCAGCGTGGCGTGGATCACGAACGAGAAGAGGTGCGACGGCGCCTCGGCCCGGATCGTGTCCGCGAGCGCGGCCGCGCCGGCCGGATCATCGGTGTGCATCCGGATCATCGCGGCGTGATAGCGCGCATCGGCATCGCGCGCGTCGAGCTGCTCGTAGGCCGCGAGGGCCATCGGCGCGAACTGTCCCACGGTGGCCGCGTCACCCTGCTCGGCGGCGCGCATCACCCGATCGTAGAGCCGATCGAAGCGCTCCCGCGGCGTCATCGAGGCGAGGTCGATCGCGGCAGGATCGCCCGTGGTCCCGCCCGGCGCAGCCGGCGTCGGGGGTGCGGAGCGCCAGACCAGCACCAGCACCACGGCCAGCACGGCGAGGCCCGCCACCACCCACGCCCACTGCACCTGGCGCGCCGGCCCCGCGGCCACGGCCGTGCCGCAATGACTGCAGAACCTGGCCCCGGGCGCCACCGCGCCGCGGCACGACGGGCAGGTGCGGCTGGCGCGGGGCGCCCCGCACCCGCTGCAGAAGTTGCCGGCGGACACGGCACCGCACGAAGGACACGGGGCACCGGGGGAGGCGTTGGTCATCGGGGCTTCCGGGTTCGGTTGGGGAGTCCGTGGCGACACGACAAAGGTAGCCAGAACCCCGGGCTGCGCCCGGTTTTCCGACCAATTTCCTCCCGTTGCGGCACCCCGGGGGACGCGGTAACGTCAAGGCACGGACCCGTGGTCTCCGGTCGTGGCGCACGTCCACGTTCAGCGGTCAGGGACTGACAATGTCATCCTCGCCGTCGTTGCGCACCCTCCTGCTGGCCCTGCCCCTGGCGGCGGTGCTGGCCTCCTGCACCACCGAGACCATCGTCTACCGCGATCGCGAGCCGTTCAACGAACCGCTCCCGGCTGCGGCGGGGTTCCTCGGCTACTACACCGCCACGGGCAAGAAGACCACCTGCGGCAATTGCCACGTGGGCCACCAGTCCGACTGGATCGGCACCGCGCACGCCGACGCGATGGCCGTGCTTCCGAGCACCGCGGGCGCCTCCTGCAAGAACTGCCACTCGGTCAACGCACGCGGCAACATCGCCACGGGTGTCGCCGGGTTCGAGGCCACCCAGGACCCCGTCTACGCCGACGTGCAATGCGAGTCGTGCCACGGCCCCGGGCTGGAGCACGTGCGCAACCCGGAGGTGGCCGCCAACGTGCCGCTGGCCAACGCCAGCATCGACGATCCCGAGTCGAGCTGCGCCTCCTGCCACACCGGCACGCACCACCCGTTCGTGGAACAGTGGAACCTGTCGCGCCACGCCAACGTGCGCACCGGGTCGCCCACCACCAACGCCACCTGCATGTCGTGCCACGAGGGGAAGACCGCGCTCCTCCGCCTCTCGGGGCAGGACCCGGTGTTCCGCGACAAGGCCGACACCGATCCCTGGCCGGTCACCTGCACGGTGTGTCACGACCCGCACGCCAGCCGCAATACCGCCCAGCTCCGGCTCTCGGCCTCCACGTCCGATCCGGAACGGAACCTCTGCATGCAGTGCCACCTCCGTCGCGTCGAGCCGGCCGGCGGCAGCACCCAGGGCAACTCGCCCCACGGACCCCAGGGCGCCGTGGTGGTGGGCATCGGCGGCTACCGGCCGGCCGGCTTCTCGGCGCCCGAGGCGGAACTGGTCTCCACGCATGGTTCGAGCGCCAACCCGCGGCTCTGCGCCGGATGCCACGTGAACAAGTTCACGGTCAACGACCCGCAGGGCGGCTTCGTCTTCCAGGCGGTGGGGCACACCTTCGGGGCGTTGCCCTGCGTGGATGCGCAGGGGGTGCCCACGGGCAACTCCGGCTGCGAGTACACCAGCACCGCCAGGTCCTTCGTGGGGTGCACGGCGTCGGGGTGTCACTCGTCGGCCGCGGTGGCCTCCAATGCGCTCGCGTCACTGCGCCAGCAGGTGGCGGTGTTCGCCGACATCCTCTGGCGCGACCTCGACAACGATCGCAGCGTGGACGCGGCACCGACCGATGCCGGCCTCCTCCCCGAGATCAAGCGCGACGTGCCCGGCGCGCTCAACCCCTCCGACGCCGTGGTCACCCCGGCGGACGGCGCCGAGTTCAACGTCAAGCTCTTCGGCGAGGGACGCTACAGCAACGGCGACAAGTCGCTGGGCGTGCACAACCCGTTCCTGGTCAAGGGCCTGCTGGCCGCCAACATCACCGAGCTGCAAGCCACCTATCCGTCCGTCGGCGTGCTGGGGTTGCGCGAACAGGCGCTGGTGCAATCGGCCCTCGACGCCGCCCGCTACCGCCTGCGGGGAGACACCCGGATGACGCCGCACCTGGGATCGCTGCCTCGCTGAGGCCCACCGCTCCCGCCAGGATCCGCCCGTGCTCCTCGTGACGATCCTGTGGATGCAAGGGGAAACCCCCGACACGACCTTCGACCGGTTCGTGCGGGGGCTTCCGACGGTTCAGCCCCCGGTGCCCGACAAGGTCGCCGCGCTGTTCGCCGCGGTCTTCAACGCGCCCACCTGGGCCTGGGTGGCCGGCCTGCTGCTGGTGATGGCGGGGGCGGCGTGGCTGGCCTGGACGGCCTGGCGCCACCGGCTGGCCATCCGCACCTGGTTCGCCTCGCGCGCCGCCGGCACCCGCATGCTGCTCGTCGGGGGGCTCGCCGCGGTGCTCCTGGCCTTCGGCCTCGCCGGCACCGCGTCGTGGAACTACATGCAGCACGACAACGACTTCTGCTCGTCGTGCCATGTCATGGAAGGCCCCTGGAACAAGTTCGCCAGCGACGCCGGCAAGCACAGCGTGCTCCAGTGCCACGACTGCCACCAGCAGTCGATCATGGCCAGCACGCGGGAACTCTTCCTCTGGGTCGCCAACAAGCCGGAGGAGATCCCGGCCCACTCGCCGGTCCCCAACGCCCGCTGCGAGTCGTGCCACAACACGCAGGAAGACGAGCTCTGGACCCGTGTCGCGGAGACCGCGGGGCATCGCACGCACATGGAGTCGGACTCCAGCGCCCTGGCCGAGGTGCAGTGCGTCACCTGTCATGGGGCGGAGGTGCACGCGTTCATCCCCGCATCCCGCACCTGCGGCACCTCGGGATGCCACGAGGATGTCGAGATCAAGCTCGGCAAGATGGCGGAGCAAACCGCGCTGCACTGCAACCAGTGCCACCAGTTCACCGCCGAGGTGCCGCGGCTCGCCACCCGGGATTCGGCCGTGGGCACCATGCGGCCGGGTCGGAGCCAGTGCCTGGCGTGCCACGAGATGCAGCGGGTGCTCACCGGCTACGTGGAGGCCCTGGAGCCCCACAACAGCACCTGCGGCACCTGCCACAATCCCCACACGCAGGAGACCCCGCAGGCCGCCGGACAGAGCTGCACCACGGCCGGATGTCACGCCAACTGGCGGGAGACGCCCTTCCACACCGGCACCGCGCATCGGCGCGTGGGCGAGCAGTGCCTCACCTGTCACGCCCCGCACGCGTCCAAGGTGGATCCCAGCGATTGCGTCGCCTGTCACGCCGCGGTGCGCCAGCGCGCGCCGTCCGGGACGCGGCGCCTGCCGCCCGTGCCGTTCGATACCGCCCGCGCCCTCCGGATGAGCAGCGCCGAACACGCGACACCGCCCGAGGAACCGGCGCGGGGAAAGGGGGACGTCCGCCCGCCGGACCTCCCCCCGTCCGTGGGGCCGGCTGACGCCCAGCCGGCCAGCCCCACCGACACCTTCAGCCACCGTCGGCACACCTCCCTCGCGTGCATCACCTGTCACGTGAGCCCCGGGGCGCAGCGTGGCGGGCGGCTCACCTTCGAGGCGCCGCGGGGCTGCCAGATCTGCCACCACCAGGCGGCCACCACCAGCCGGTGCGCGGCGTGCCACCAGGACGGCGAACTCGCGGCGGTCCGCGAGCTGCCGGTCACCATGGCCGTGGCACGGCACCCGCCGCGCGAACGCCTCGTGGCCTTCGCCCATCCGGTCCACGAGAATGTCCGCTGCGCCACCTGCCACACCACGCCAGTGTCGCTCACCCCGTCGGCCGACGTGCGGCAATGCGCCAGCTGCCACACCGACCACCATGCCGCACGACGCGACTGCGCCGCGTGCCACACCACGCCGCAACTGGTCGAGGCGCATCGTGGGGACCCGGCTGCGTCGCATCGGCGCTGTGACGCCTGCCATGCTGCCATCACGGTGACGGCGCTGACGCCCGATCGCTCGTTCTGCGTCACCTGCCATGCGGCCCAACGCACCGACCACCACCCGCGGCGCGAGTGCACCACGTGCCACATGCTGAGCACGCCCGAGGCCTGGCGCCGCCAGCTCCGCTCCGGTCCGACGTGACGCGGGCCGCCCTGCTCCTCGGCCTCTCGCTGTCCCTCGCCACGCCCCTCGATGGCCAGGGTCACCGGCTGCGCCTCGACGCCCGGCTCAACGGCGTGTCCTGGCGAGGGGTCGCGCTCGACAGCATTCCCCGCACGCAGGCCGTCCCGACGGGAAGCGGGGGATGGACCACCCCCGAAGGTCACCAGGCCACCTGCGACGATC
Source organism: uncultured Gemmatimonadaceae bacterium (assembly GCA_964574665.1). Classification (GTDB taxonomy): domain Bacteria; phylum Gemmatimonadota; class Gemmatimonadetes; order Gemmatimonadales; family GWC2-71-9; genus Palsa-1233. Next base: position 86,713 of record CAZNOJ010000001.1, on the reverse strand, counting down.
GCTGGTGCCACTTCCTTCGCGCGGGCGGTGTGGTGCGCGGCGCCCCGCTGGTGACCCAGGCCGACCTCACGCTCTGGGGATTCGGCCTCCCGGGGTTGCGTGCCCGGCTCAACGTGCGCCACGCCACCGATCTCGCCGAGGCGGCGGCGTGGCCAGGCACCGAGCCGGACCTGCAGCTGGTGGAGGGCTACCTCGAGTACCAACGGGGCACCCTCACGACCCAGGCAGGTCGCCAGTTCCTGCCCTCGCGCCTCGGCGCCTATGGCCTCGACGGCGCGCGGGTCGCCTGGCAGGCCGGCCGCGTGGACGTGGTGGGCTACGGTGGCTGGGGACTGGCGCGCGGAGCGCTCCTCCCCGTCACGTCCCCCGCGCTCAATCCGCTCGACGACTTTCAGCCCCGCGACCGCCAGCTCGTGGCGGGCCTCGAAGTGGGCGTGCGCCATCGCGTCGGTGATGCCCGCATCGAATATCGGCGCGAGGTTGATCCCGCCGTGGACTACTTCGTCTCGGAGCGCGCGGCGGTGTCGCTGGCGCTGCGTCCCGTGGCCCGCGTCGCGCTGGTGGCCGGTGCGGCGTACGACCTGGCATCGGCCCAATGGGGCTCCGCCGACGTGACCGCCACCTGGATCGGTCGCGGGGCCAACGTCTCCCTGGGCGCGCGACGCTACCTGCCGTTCTTCGACCTCTGGACCATCTGGGGCGCCTTCTCGCCGGTGGCCTACCACGCGCTGCACGGTGCGGTGTCCGTCGCACCGCGTCGCACCGTGCAGTTCCACCTGCGCGGCGAGCGCTTCCGGTTCGAGGAGAGTGGGGCGGCGTCCGGGCTGGTCGCCGTGGAGGACCGCGGCTGGCGCGTCGAGACCGGCGGCTCCTGGCAGCCACGACCCGACCTGACCGTGGACCTGGGTCACCACGCGGAGTTCGGCCCCGGCAGCGCGTCACTCGGGTACGAGGGTCGCCTCACCTGGCGCCCGCACCAGCAGCTCACCCTCGCGGCCCAGGCCGCCACGCTGCGCCGACCGCTGGAGTTCCGTTGGAGCGACGCGTCGCTGACGCTGTTCGGCGGCGACCTCGAGTGGCGCGCCGGGGACTCCTGGCGCCTCGGCCTGGGCGCCATCCGCGTCACCGAGGAGCGTGACCGTCCGGACGCGGCGGCGATCGACTGGAACCAGTGGCGATTCACCGCGCGCATCACCCGCATCATCGGCACCGACGTGGACCGATCCCCGCTGCCGCGCGCCACGCGCACCGGCACCACACCATGACCGGCCGCTCCACGCTCGCCGCCGCGCTGGTCGCCGTGCTCTGCACCACCGGCGCGCTGCTGGCCCGGGGCGCCGCAGACTTCCGTCACGAGACGCACACGCCGCTCTTCCCCGGCTCCTGCACCACGTGCCACGTGGGGCCGGTGGACTCCAGCGCCTCGTTCTGGCCGGAGCCGGCCAGCTGCGCGGCATGCCACGACGGCGAGGTCGAGGCACGCGTCGAGTGGGCCGCGCCCACCGCGCCACCGGTCTCGAACGTGCGGTTCGTGCACCAGGCCCATGCCGCCGCCACGGCCGACTCCGTGGCCTGCGTGCGCTGCCACGCCCCCGACAATCCACGCGGCGCGGTGCACGTGAGCCGCGCCGTGGACTGCGTGAGCTGCCACGTGCCCGGCCGCGGGCACCTCGAGGTGGGGGACCTCGAGTGCGCCACCTGCCACTACCCGCTCGCCGAGGCCCGCCGGCTCACGTCGAGCGACGTGGCACGGTTCCCGGTTCCCCTCTCGCACCAGGTCCCTTCGTTCCGGTTCGAGGGGCACGGCCAGCGCGCGCTGCCGGCCCGTCCCGGCGGCGGGCAGGCGGTGAGCCAGAGCTGTGCCACCTGCCACGCGCGCAACTTCTGCATGAACTGCCACGTGGATGCCCCGGAGAACCCGGCGATCCAGGCCCTGGCGCCCGACGAGCGCTCCCTGGTCCATCGGTTCACCTTCACCGCGCCGCCCTCGCACGCACGGCCCACGTTCGTGACCGGGCACGGTCGCGACGCCAACCGGGCGCCGCAGGCGTGCGCCACCTGCCACGCGCGACCGAGCTGCACCGCCTGTCACGTCGCCCCGCTGCCTGCTGCCGTGGCTGCGCTCCCGCTCCCCGCGCCCGAGCGAGCCACGGGCGCAGCCATCACGCGCGCGGAGCCGGCGTCGCATACCAGCAGCTTCCGCGAGGGGCACGCCCGCGAGGCGTCCGCCTCGCCGCGCAGCTGTGCCACCTGCCACGTGCGGCAGGACTGCCTGTCCTGTCACCGCGAGTCCGGTGGCCGCGGAGGCGATGCCTACCACCCCGCCGATTTCCTGACCCGGCATCCCTCGGCGGCCTACAGCCGCCAGGTGAGCTGCGCCGATTGCCACAACACCACCCAGTTCTGCGCGTCCTGCCACCGCCAGGCCGGGCTCGGTGGCGGCAACACCCTCGGCGGCGCCAACTACCACGACGCCAAGGCCGCCTTCTTCGTGGGGCACGGCCAGGCGGCGCGGCAGTCGCTGGAGAGCTGCGTCTCGTGTCACGCCGAGCGCGACTGCACCGCCTGTCACTCGGCGATCGGCGGACGGCGCTTCTCGCCGCATGGCCCGGGCTTCGATGCGGAGCGGATGCGCCGCCGCAACCCGGAGATGTGCATGGCATGCCACGGCCGGGCGATCCCCACCCGCTGACGGACTACCGCGGCGCCTGGAGCAACGCCACGATCGCCGGCTCGATCGCTTCGGGGGCGGTGTCGGGCCCGTATCGCCGGACCGGCACGCCGTCGCGCCCCACCAGGAACTTGGTGAAGTTCCACTTGATGCGACGCGTCCCCAGCAGCCCGGGCGCGGCCGACTTCAGGTGCCGGAAGAGCGGGTGGGCCTGGCGACCGTTCACCTCCACCTTGGCGAACATCGGGAAGGTCACGTCATAGGTGGTGGAGCAGAAGGCCGCGATCGCCGCCTCGTCGCCGGACTCCTGTTCGCCGAACTGGTTGCACGGAAAGCCGAGGACCACGAAGCCCCGGTCACGATGGCGACGCCACAACCGCTCGAGGCCAGCGTACTGCGGGGTGTACCCGCAGGCGCTGGCCACGTTGACGATCAGGCAGACCTGTCCCGCAAACTCGCCGAGCGATCGCTCCCGGCCCGTGATGTCACGGGCGGTGAACGGATGAATGGTCAGGGCTGCGGACCCGGCATCACCCGCATCACCCGGCCATCGGCGGCGTCGGTGACGAAGTAGATGTAGCCGTCGGGTCCCTGCACCACGTCACGGAACCGCTGGCGCAACTCGCCCAGATAGCGCTCCTCCTTGGTGACCCGGTCCCCGGTCAGCTCCAGGCGCACGAGGGCGCCGGGTGTCATCGAGCCGATCAGCAACGACCCCCGCCAACCCGGATAGCGATCCCCGGTGTAGAAGGTCATGCCGGACGGCGCGATCACCGGATCCCAGTAGTACACCGGCTGCTCCATGCCCGCCTTGGCGGTGCCCTCGCCGATCTGCGAACCGTTGTAGTCCACGCCGTAGGTGATCACCGGCCAGCCGTAGTTCTTGCCGGCCTCCGGGTGGTTGAGTTCATCGCCACCCCGGGCGCCGTGCTCCACCGTCCAGAGCCGGCCCGTCTCCGGGTGCAGCGTGGCGCCCTGCAGGTTGCGGTGGCCGTATGACCAGATCGCCTCCACCGCGCCCTCGCGCCCCACGAACGGATTATCGCGCGGGATGCTGCCGTCCCGGTTGATCCGCACGATCTTGCCGATCCCCGTGGAGAGGTCCTGCACCAGCGGCCGCTGGTTCTGGCGATCGCCCGCGGTGACCCACATGGTGCCGTCGCGCCCGAACACGATGCGCGAGCCGTAGTGGCCGCCGGAGCGCACCTTCGGGCTCTGGCGGTAGAGCACGGTGAAGCCCTCGAGCCCAGCGTCCGTCAGCCGACCCCGGCCGACCGCCGTCGAGGCGGTGCCCTCCACCTCGCCGGGCTCCGAGAAGGTGAGGTAGACGAAGCGGTTGCTGGCAAAGTCGGGGTCGATTGCCACGTCGAGCATGCCGCCCTGGCTGCGGGCCGCCACCGCGGGGACGCCCGTGAGCGGCTCGGAAAGGGTGCCGTTGGGCGACACGATCCGCACCCGACCGGGACGCTCGGTGACCAGCATCCGGCCGTCGGGCAGGAACGCCAGCCCCCACGGATTGACCAGCCCCTGGGCCACCGTCACCGCATGCACCACCCCCGGCGTGGACGACGGCGTGGGCGATTGCAGCGCGGGATTCTGCGCCGGGGCCGCGCAGGCAATCAGCGCGAGCGACATCGGGATCAGGGTGCGACGCATGGACAGGCTCCAGGCTCGAGTTCGGGTCACCGGGGCGCTAGCGCTTGAGCAGCCGCAGCGCGTTCTCGTAGTAGACCTTCCGCAGCACGGCGTCGGGCAGGTCCATGCCGTACAGCTTCCAGAAGGCGTGATAGTCGCGGTAATAGTCAAAGTACTCGTCGGCCGTCTCGAACACCCGCCAGTAGTAGGGATACTCGTCCGGCGCGAACGAGTCCTTGCCGAACAGCAGGCGATCCTGGTACCGGGTGAAGAACTCGCGCGCGAACCGCGGCTGGCGCCCGAGGTCGTACAGCACCGCCCCCACCTCGCTGTGGAGGTTGGGATGGCGGTCGAAGAGCCGCCCCAGCCGCGCCAGGTCGTTGGCATGCCACCCCAGGTGGGCGATCACCCAGGTGGTGTTGGGGTGCCGCGCGAAGAGCCGGTCCCGCTCGGCCATCAGCGAGTCGAAGGACGGATAGCGGCTGCGATCGTTGAAGCGCCGGTTGGCGAAGAGCGCCATCTCCAGCCACCGCTCGTTGCTGAAGTCGAGCGGCTCGAAGAACTCCGCCGGGTCGCCCACGTGGATGAACACCGGGACGCCGAGCCGCGCGGCCGCCTGCCACACCGGATCGAGCTCGGGATCGTCGAGGCGGAGGCGGCTGCCGTCCGCCTTGCGGGTGGAGAGCCCGAATCCCTTGCCGATCTCGCCCACCCCGGCCGCGCCGGCGCGGACGTCGGCCTCGAGCTGCGCGGCGAGTCGCGCCCCCGACCCCGGGCCGACGTTGCGGAGGTCGATCCCCGCCAGCACCGCGAAGCGCTCGCCGGCCCCCGCCTCCCGCACCGCGGCCAGCTGCTGGTGCAGCGCATCGCCGCTCGAATTGCTGGCGCTCACCATGACCCGGATCCCGATCGCGTCCATCTGCTCCAGCAGCGAGCGCACCGCCGCGACCGTGGTGAACCGCGGCGGGTGGCCGTGGAAGTCCACCACGGGATACTTCGGGCGCGGCACCGGGTGCTCGGGGACCACCAGCGTGGACTGCGGCCGGTATTCCAGGATCGTGGGCGGCGGAAATTCGGGGCGGCGCTCCTGCGAGAGCATCGGCGCCGGCAGGAGCACGGCCAGTCCGAGGACGGTCAAGGTGCGCACGTGAACAGCTCCCTGCGTGGGTAGGGCATCGGATCGAACGATAGCCCGACCACCCCGACGGGTCACCCCCCGAGCGGTTTCACCATGATGCGGAGCTCGGCCGGCATCCTCAGGGCCACGCGCCCATCGAGGGGGATCAGCCCCTCCTCGCGGTACCCCAGCCTGCGGTAGAACGGAAACAGCTCCGTCCGGAGGGTCACCACGTCGAGGATCACCTCCGAGAACCCCTCCCGCCGGAAGTGGGCCTCCACCTCCTCGACGAGGCGACGCGCCAACCCCTGCCCCTGGTGCGAGGGCGCCACCGCCAGCAGGCCGAAGTATCCCCGGGATCCATGGGGCTCCACGAACACCGTCGCCACCGGCGCGCCGGCCTCATCGTCAATCACCAGGAACCGGCCGCCCGGCCGACGCATCCGGTCGAGGACGCCGCTGCGGTCGATCCGGTCACCGATCACGAAGAAGTCCTCGACCCGATACGCCAGGTTGATCACTCGCACCAGGTCGTCGGCATCGGCCTCGGTGGCCGTACGGATGGCGCTCAGCATCGCCGCACCACCGCGAGGGCGTTGGCCACCGGCCGCTCACCTTGCGGGTCGGACGGTCGGTTGGCCACCACGAGGTCGCCGCCGCGGCGCACCACCAGGGCCGACGACCCGCCGCCATCGAGGTTGATGCCCTCGCGGGCCCCGAGCTGCCGCAGCAACTCGGCGAGTTCAGGAAGCGACATCCCGGCGCTCCACCCCGGTTGCCGGCCGTCCACCACCACCAGCAGCACGCGGCGACCGCCGTCGGCGAGTCCCACCGCGGTGCGCGGATGGCGCGTCACCGAGAAGGAACCGCTGTCCCGCGCGGCACGCGTGATCACTCCGTCCTCCAGCACGATCGGTCGGCCTCCCACCGCATGCCACGGCGTCCCGGGTCCGAGCGACACCTCGAGCGCCACCGGATCCCCAGGGGCCAGGGCCAGCAAGGCGGCGCGGAGCGCCGCCGGGGCATCGCGGCCCGCGACCAGGGTCACCGTCCCCGGCGGCTGGCGCATTCCCGCCGTGGTGGTGTCGAGGTGCACCACCCGGCGATCGGCGTCGGCGGAGAGGAGCACCTCGATCGTCGCGGTCGCGGTGTCGAGCACCGCACCCCAGCTCCGGTCGAAGACCGCGAGCCCCGTGGGCGCCGCACGGTTCCACGCCACCACCTGGTGGCGGGCGCCGCCGAACACGGCCTCCCCGCGCACCTGCAATGGGCCGACACTGGGCACGCCGTCGCGCGCGATCGCCAACACCGGCTGCGCATTCGGCCCCGTCGTCACGACCCCGCGCTGCACGTGCGCGTTGGTGGGCACGCCGGGCGGCGTGAAGAGGAAGAAGTCGGCATTCACCCCGCCGAGCACACGGACGGTGTCGTCGAGCCGGCCGAGCAGCACGGAGGTGCGCTCGCGGCCGATCGCGCCGGCAAACCCCTTCACCGCTTCCAGCGACGTGCAGCGGTCGAGCGTCACCTCGAGCACGTGCGCCACCCACGGCCCTTCGCCGAGGAAGAGGGTGCGGTGCAGCACCCCATCCTCCACGCGAGTGGCGAGGGTGGAGTCGATGCGATAGGCCGTGGACGGGGCGAGCTCCGGGCGGAACCCTCCGGTGCAGCCGAGCACCCCCAACCAGAGCACCGCCATCGCATCAACACGGGGCACCGCCATCAGAACCGGCCCTCCAGCCTCGGAAATCCCGAACCGATCAGGGCGCCGAGTCCGCCACCCCAGAAGCCACCGACAATCACGGACCCCAGCAGGACTTCCGCATCCGATGGACACTGATACTCGCAGAAGCCCTGCGCCAGGGACGCGCCGCCGAAGGTGAGCAGCACTCCGATCACCCCGCCGATCCATGCGCCTTTCCCGGCGCGGGTGCCGACCTGCACCTCGAGGTGCCGCAGCGACGCCGGGTTCAGCCATGCCACCTGGCCAGCCGTCGGAGAGCGGTCGCAGGGGGGGCCGGGAAACCTGCAATACGGGACCGAGTCGACCTCGCTCGAGAGCGGGGCAAGCAGCCGCCCGCGCAACGGCACCCCGCCGGTGTCGAAGCGAATCACCTTCCCTGAATCCACGGCCATCCGCGGGTCGCGCCCCTGCGCGGCAAGGGGTCCGCTCACCAGCGCCGCGACCGCCAGCAGTCGCCCGATGGCTGACCGCCTCACCCGAACTTCTCCAGGATCCGTCGCACCGTGTTCACGTTGCGCACCGTCATCGGCTGCCCCACGGCCTTCTCGAGCCCGGAGGCCAGCTTGGGATCGCTCTCCGGCGCGGTGCGGAGCCAGTAGAGCTCGGTGCCGTCGCAGTGCAGGCGATCGACGGGGCCGGAAAGCGCCGCCACGCGCCGGGCCACATCGGCAGCGATGGCCTTCCGCACGAACCCCACCATGAGTGCGTGCGCGCGGCCGACCTCCGCGGCGGTGAAGTGTTCCTGCGCGCGCACCGCCCGGAGCGCCGGCAGCGTGCGCACGAAGGCCTCGGCGCGGAAGCCGAGCTCGGCCTCGAGGTGGCGGTCAATCTGCCGTTCAAGGAGCGAGGGCCGGGCGGACGACGTGAGGATCACGTTTCCGCTGGCAATGAAGGTGGTCACGTCGTCGCACTCGAGGGCCTCGAACAGTTCCACGAGGCGCGACATCGCGACGGTGCGGCCACCGACGTTGATGGCCCGGAGGAAGACAACCAGGCGTGCCACGGCCCCGCTCGTTGACTGGTGGACACCGCGACCGGGCGCCGCGGCACCCTCCAACATACTCCGCCCCCCAGCCCCTCATGAGCCCGGTGGCCCCCACTTCGCCCTTCTCAGGACGGGGACGAACTGCCCCATACCACGGAGGCACCGATGAAGTGGACTGCTCTCGGGCTGCTGGCGACCCTCCTCCCCGCCGCGGCCTTCGGCCAGGACTCCCAGCAGCGCGCCCAGGCCCCCGGCGAGGGCGTCTGGCGCAACTACGACTTCGTCCCGGGACGGCGCGTCCTCAAGGTGGTGGACGTCGAAGGGGAGCGGGTGGGGCGGTTCCCCGCCGGCCAGCTGACCCATGTGCGCGGGAACATGCAGGTGGTCACCTTCGAGGGCGCGTCCCGGCTGGAGACTGTGGGGAACGGCGTGGTGCGCCTCACGCTTCCCGAGGAGACCGGGAACTCGTTCAGCGTGGAGTTCCTGGTCCGGATCCCTACGCCGAATATCGGGGTGACGTTGCTCTTCGCACCCTCCGAGGGCGCCCTGTCACGATCGCCGTACGACTACGTCCGGATCACCAATCGGCCGGGCATCTACCGCCAGGCCAACGAGGTCTCGGCGACGATCCTCCAGTCCATCGTGGGCCAACTGGTGCCGGTGCGGGTCCAGTTCCATCGCGGCCTCGCCCTCGTCTACGTGGGCGCCGAGCGGGTGGCGCAGGTTCCGGACGCGCGGTTTCCCTCCTCGCGCATCCTCGAGTTCCAGCTCGATGGCAATCCGCGCTTCCCCACCTACATCGACGACATCGTGATCGCGAAGGAGATCGACGACCTGGCCGAGACGCTCGCGGCAGGCGGGACGGTCACCACGCGCGGGATCCTGTTCGACACCGATCGCAGCGCGCTGCGCCCCGAATCGAGCCGCACGCTGGCCGACCTCGTCGACCTGCTGACCCGGACCGCCTCCCTGCGAGTGGCGATTGTGGGACACACCGATGACCAGGGCGACGCCACCCACAACCTCCGGCTGTCCGAGGATCGCGCCCGGGCCGTGGTGGAGTTCCTCGTGGCACAGGGGATCGACCGTTCGCGACTCCGCGCTGAGGGCCGCGGCGAGGAGGAGCCGGTGGCCACCAACGCCACGGCAGAAGGCAGGCAGGAGAACCGCCGGGTGGTGATCCGCAGCCTGTCCTCCACGACCCCCTGAGGGGGCCGGGTCCGCTCAGCGATTGAGCGCGGCCAGCTCGGCGGCGACGGAATCCGGCGGGATCTCTGGTGTCGCACCGGTGCGGTCGACCTCGCGGAGCAATCGGAGCCCGTCGCCGAACCGTGACCGCGCCAGTTCGCGATACCGTGCGGCCTCGGGCCCGGCCTCCGCGCGCGACAGGTCACGAAGCACCCTGGCCGTGGCCACGTAGGCCGACCCGAGGTTGGCGCGCACCACCGGATTGTCGGTGGCACGCACCACCGCCCGCTCGAGCGTCCGCTCCCCGGCGACGCACCACTCGAGGGCGAGGGCGGTGCGCGCGCCGTCGTGCAGCACACGGCAGAGCCGCCGCTGCGCGTTGCCGAGCATGTTGACGAATTCGGCGTTGCGCGCGTCCCCCGTGGCGAGCCGCTCAAGCACGCGCACGCTGCGCGTCAACGCCGCCACGGCGCTGTCGAGGCGCGCCTCCCGGGCCAGGATCTCGCCCAGGGAGAAGTTGGCGCGCGCCAGCCCCTCCATGGCCTTCTGGTTGGCGGAATCCGCGGCAACCAGTGCCTCGGCGTAGCGAAGGGATGCGGCGTGCGCTTCTCGCGCCGCGACCAGGTTGCCGAGGTGGAGCTCCAGCGCACCGAGCAGGTCGTGCCCCACGTGCTGCTCGTAGAGCACGCGGGCCTCTCGGGGATGCCGCTCGGCCACCCGGGCAAGGTAGGGCAGCGCCGTGGCGTGGAGGAGCTCGAGAGCAGCTCGGTGGCGGTCGCTGAATCGCAGCCCATCCAGCCGGTAGGTGTATGCCCTCCACAGGTCCACCGCCGGATCGGCAGTGGCCGATCGCGGATCCACGCGCACCGCAAGCCGGCCGATCGCCGAGTCGATCTGGTCAAGCCCCGGCTCGATGCGCCCCGCCCATACCAGCCACCACCCCAGCTCCGACTGGATCCGACCGTGATCCAGCGCCAGGGACGCGGCCTCTTCCGTGCCTCCTCGCACGCTCGCCAGCAGCTCGAGCGCTCTCCGCGAGAGCACGATGGCCGAGTCGTTGTCACCGCCCCACGAGACCACCACGGCCATCCGACCGAGCCCGTTGGCCAGGGCGTGGGTCCGCGCAGGATCCGTCGGCAGTTCATCCCAGAGCGCGCGACGGAGCGCCAGCGCCTCGCGATAGCTCTCGGTGGCGCCCGCGAGATCGCCCGTGTTGGCCCGGTGCGGGTCACCCTGGATCTCGCCGATCCGCTCGTAGGCGGAGGCCAGCTCGGCTCGAAGCGCGGGGTCGCTCGGCGACTCGGCACGCAACTGGTCGAGATACGTGAGCGCCTGCGTCACAAGGCGTTGTCGGGCGGCAGTGGCGCCCGGCAGGTCGCGCACCGCATCGTGCAAGTCGAAGAGCAGCGCATTGGCGAGCGCCCGCACGCTGTCGAAGCGGCGCTCCGCCCTCGCCTTCTCTCGCAGGGTGGATACGGTGCCGGCGCCGAGCGCCAGGGCGAGGAGCGCTGCGGCGCCCAGCCCCATGGCGTGTCGCCGCGCGAAGCGCGTCAGGCGGTAGCCCATGGTGTCGGGCCGCGCGGTGATCGGCAGGTGGGCGAGGTGCCGCCGCAGGTCATCGGCCAGGGCCGCCACCGACCCATAGCGTCGTGACGGATCGGCGTGCAGCGCCTTGAGCACGATCAGGTCGAGCTCGCCCCGGAGCTCGCGCCGGATCGTCCCGGGTCGCCGCGGCGACACCACCGTCACCTCGTGCTCCACGGCGGCCGGGGAGAGCCCGTGCAACTCGTGCGGCAGGCGCCCGGTGAGAAGCTGGTAGAGCACGGCACCGAGGGAATAGACATCGGAAGCGGTGGTCAACGGGTCACCACGGATCTGCTCGGGCGACGCGTAGGCCCGCGTGAAGAACGGTGCGGTGTTCGCGGCGCCAGCGTCGGCGCCCCCGTCGATGAGCCGGGCAATGCCGAAATCGAGCAGCTTGACTCGACCTTCCGGCGTCACGAGGATGTTTCCGGGCTTGAGGTCGCGATGGATCACCAGGTTCCGGTGTGCGTACTCGACCGCCTCGCACACGGCAAGGAAGACCGCGAGGCGCTGCGCCACGCCGAGCCGCAGGTCCGCGCAATGCCGGTCGATCGGCGCACCCTCGACATACTCCATCACCAGGAAGGGGCCATGGTCGCTCAGTCCGCCGTCCTGCAGGCGGGCGATGCCGGGGTGGTCGAGCCACGCGAGGATCTGCCGCTCCCGGCGAAACCGGGCCACGTCGTCGGGGGCAAGTGCCGCGGCGCGCATCAACTTGATCGCGACGCGCTGCTCGAACTCCCCATCGGCGCGCTCGCCGAGGTAGACCGTCCCCATGCCCCCCTCGCCAAGCAGGCGGAGGAGGCGATACGGACCGATGCGGGCCCCGGCCTCGAGCGACACCCCGCGCGCCCGCAACAGGTCGAGCGCCGCGGTGGGGAGGGCATCGAGGAACGGCGACTCGTCCTCCGCCGCGGCGACGAGTTCGCCGAGCGCTTTGCGCAACGCCGGGTCGCTGGCCGCCACGCCGTCGAGATACGCCGGGCGTTCGGCCGCGGGCAGCGCGAGCGCGGCATCGAGGAGCGGGCGTGCCCGCAGCCAGAGCGGGCCGTCAAGGTGCATCGGGCGCATCGTCGAGGGCGAGGCGAAGCCAGGCGCGCGCGGCCTGCCAGTCGCGCTTCACCGTGGCCGTGGAGACCTGGAGCACGGTCGCCGTCTCCGGCACGTCGAGTCCGCCGAAGAAGCGGCACTCCACCACGCGGCAGAGACGGGAGTCGATCGCCTCCAGTCGCTCGAGCGCCTCGTTGAGCGCCACGAGGTCCGCGAACGCGGATCCGTCATCCTTCCCGACCTCGAACGCGGCCTCGAGCGCCACCTTGCGGCCGCCGTCGCGCTTCCGGGCGGCGTGGTGTCGCGCGTGCCACACCAGCACGCGGCGCATGGTCCGGGAGGCAATGGCGTAGAAGTGGACCCTGTCCTGCCAATCCACTGCCGCCTGGTCCACCAGGTGCAGATAGGCCTCGTGCACGAGGGCGGTGGTGCTCAGGGTGTGGTCGGCACGCTCGCGCGCGAGGTGGCGCGCCGCAATCACGCGGAGCTGGTCGTAGACGAGCGGCATCAGCTCGTCGAGGGCGTCCGCCCGGCCTTCGCGCCAGGCCCGAAGCAGGCCGGTGACCTCCATTGCCGCCTCCCGCCCGGCGTGATCCCTGCCAGCCCGATCCTGCCCTTCCCTAGTATCACGCCGATGCGCACTCCCCGCCAGTCGGATCGGGGGAGACCACGACGCCAACACGCCGCATCGTTGCGAGGCCGCGACGAGCGCCACGCCTGGGAGGGAGCAACCATGACACGAGGAATCCCTGCAACCGTCGCCTTGCTGGTCGCCTGCGGCGGCGCCGGCGCCGGCGGCAGCTCGTTCGAAACGCAGTTTGCCGACGCGTGCGGGTCGTCGAGCAACCTCGAGCCTGCCGTCTGCAGCTGCATGGCCACCAAGGCCGCTCGTGAGCTGTCGGAGGACGAACGGAACTTCGTGCTGGCCGCGCTCGAGCAGGATTCGGTCACCACCCAGCGGCTTCGCGGGCAGCTCGGCCTCGAGGGGATGATGCGCGCCGGCACCTTCATGACCGAAGTGTCCGACTGCGCCGGCGCCCCGACGCCAGCCAAGGAGGCGCCATGACCCGAGGTCGCCTTCGGTTCGCCACGGCGACCCTCGCCGCCCTGTGTCCGCCCCTCACAGTGCGACCAGCCCCGGAGCCGGCGGGACACCTCGCCGCCACGGTGATGCTGGCACTCGACGACGTCGAGGTCGCGGTGCGCAATGCCCAGTGGAGCGGATCGGTCCTGCATGTCACCGTGGACAACTTCCTGGTGGAGCAGGCGTCGCGGACCTCCGAACGTGCAGGCGCCGGATCGGCTGCTTCCCGCACCATCGCGGCGACGCCAGGCGCCACGTCGGCCCCGGCCCCTTCTGCATTCGCGCTCCGCACGCTCCGACCGGTTCGTGAGGCGATTCTCTCCGAGCTCATCGCGGAGAACGATGTCCGCGGCCTGCTCAGGTGCCGGAACCCTCGCCGGACCGCTGGCCTGCAACTCGACGGCGGACGTGCCTATCTGCAGGTGGATTGCGGCAGGGATGCGGAGGTCAGTGATCGCCTCGCCGCGCTCCTGGCCACAGCTGCCCGTGGCGCTGCCCCACGCCCCCCGGTAACCCTCCGCTATCGCATCGGGGGTGAAGTACCCTTTGCGGGGGGTGAACTCCTGCAATGGTTGCGCGACCTGCTCGCCAGGCAGCCGGACACGGAGGTCGCCGTGGTCGGGTGGCCGGGTGATCCCCCGGAGCCGGACTCCCTGCTCCAGAAGCGCCTCCTCCAGATCCGGAGCGCCGTGGGGTCGTCCCGGATCGTCCTGGTGCGGGACTCGGTGGCGGGACCGAAACCAGTGGACTTCGAGGCCGGCGTGATCATTCAGTACCGCTTCTGACTTGCACGATCCCTCGTTCGGCATATCTTCGGTATCATACCGAACATATCCCGAATGAGGGACTCGACGTGCTGGTCTCCTTTCCGCTCCTCGCCGCCCGGCGATCGCTGTACCAATCCATTGCCGCATCAGGGGTTAGCGATATCGACCTCGCCGAGACCCCGGCCCCCGCTCCGGCCTGGCGAAGCACACCCCCGTCCGGCAACCCCTACCTGGATCCCGCCCCCACCTGCCCGGAATGCGGCGGCCGGGTGGTGCGGGCCTCTGCCTGCCTCATGTGCCACTCGTGCGGGTGGGGAAGGTGCGGTTGACCACGACCAGCCGGACGCCGCGGGTCCGCCGGACAGATTGGGTGGAGCTGCATCGCACGCCGGCCGATGCGGCGTACATCGGCATCGTGCCCAACCAGGTGCTCAATCCACCCGCCAGCACCGGGATGGTCTTCTGGTCGATCAACCCCTACGTCGGCTGCGAGTTCGGCTGCGTCTACTGCTATGCACGCGAGACGCATCGCTGGACCGTGGAGCGCGCCGCCAACCAGCGTGAGGCCCTGCCGGTGGCGCGCGAGGCACAGCGGATGCCGGCGGCCCTCGCGTTCGAGCGCCGCATCCTGGTCAAGCTCGAGGCCGACGCCGTGCTGGCCCGCACCCTCGACCTCTCCCGCATCGGCCACTCCCCCATCATGATCGGCTCGGCCACCGACCCCTACCAGCCCGCGGAGCGGCGCTTCGGAATCACCCGGAAGCTCCTCGAGGTGTTGCTCCGTCACGAGGGGTTGCGGATCGGAATCATCACCAAGAGCGCCTTGGTGGAACGTGACATCGACCTGCTTGTGCGGCTGTCCGGGCGCCACCGCGTGACGGTGCACATGTCCATTGCCTCGCTCGACCGCGAGTTGCTGCGCCAGCTGGAACCACGCAGCGCCGCACCGCACGCCCGCCTGCGCGCGATGTCGCGGCTCGCGGCCGCAGGAGTGCGCACCGACGCGCTGATCATGCCCGTCCTGCCCGGACTCACCGATGGCGAGGCCGAGTTGCGCGCCCTGATGCATGCGATCGCGGAGGCCGGCGGCCTGGCGGCCACCGGTGGCGCCCTCCGGATGGGACCCGCCACGCGGCATACCCTGCTGCCGTGGCTCGATCGTCACCGACCGGGATTGGCGGCCCGGTATCGCGCCCATTTCGCCGAGCATCAGTCTCCGTCAGCCGCCTACCAGGCGGCACTGCGGGAGCGGCTCACCCGGCTGGAGCGCGAGTGTGACTTCGGCGAACGCGACCTGCCGTGGCAACCCCTGCAGGGCGACCTCTTCCCGCCGTTGCAGGTGCCCGCCGCGCGCCGCGATGGCTTCAGGCGTCGAGCGCCTGCAGGATGAGTTCCCGCACCCTGCGGTGATTCATCATGAAGGTGTGCGTGGCGGCCACCTCGATCGGCTCCGCCAGGTCGCTGGCCGCCTCGTCCAGCGACACCACCCAGTCATTGGGCTGCTCGCCGAACGGACTCCAGCGGCCGCGCGGTCCGGCGGTGCCCGCGATGCTGGTGGTGGGGGCGGAATGCGGAGGCAGCGCGGCGAAGAACTCCGGTTGGGCCAGGAGCTGGCCGCACTCGCCGTTGACCAGGCGGTAGGGCCAGCGGCGCGCCAGGCGAGTGGCGAGCCGTGGCGGCCGCCCCGGCGTGCCGAGCAGCACCACGGCGGTCGGGGGCGTGGGGACACCGGCGAGGGCCGCGCGCGCGATCAGGC
Source organism: uncultured Gemmatimonadaceae bacterium (assembly GCA_964574665.1). Taxonomy (GTDB): domain Bacteria; phylum Gemmatimonadota; class Gemmatimonadetes; order Gemmatimonadales; family GWC2-71-9; genus Palsa-1233. The sequence goes on along the minus strand of CAZNOJ010000001.1, from coordinate 71,135 downwards.
CACCGAGCGAGTGGCCCACGAGGGCGTAGGGAGCGCCGTGCCCGGCAACGCGCACCAGCCGCCGGTGCACCCGGCTGCTGATCCGGTCGAACCGTTCGAAGGTGGCGCTGTAGCCGACCAGTTCCGGCCGGTGTCCATGCTCCGCCAGGAAGCGCCCCAGCCGCCACATCGAGAGTGGCGTGCGCCCCATGCCGTGCAGCAAGATCACCCGCATGTGCGGCCTTCAGAGCACGAGTTCGAGGTACACCAGCGGATTCCCGCGGTATCGCACCCGACCGCGCTCGCCGTAGCCGCACGCCGCATAGAACGGACCGGCCCCGGCGGCCGCATCCCAGGCATCCAGCCGGATCGCGTCGGCGGGCCACGCACGCGCGATCGCGGCGGCGTCATCCAGCGCCTGCCGCCCCAACCCCTGCCGCTGCCACGCCACCGCGACCGCCATTCCCGTGAGGTAGAGGGGACGGCTCACCGGAGTGAAGTACGTCGCGTCAATGGCCCACGGCTTCCGGGTGGCCAGCCGGAGCACCGTCACCACTCGGCGTGCCGCACACCCGACGCGCACCCGCGCCCGGCCGGCCACCTGCTCCGGTGCGGCACGGCGTTCGGTGATGAGCGCAGACCACGGGCCCTCGCCATGGAGGGCGGTGAGGCCTCCCGCGGTGCTGTTGTGCAGCGCCGCGAGCGCCGGGGCGTCGGCCGGGGTGGCGTCGCGGAATCGCAGCGGCGGCGTCACGGGGCCGTGCTGGCGAGCCGTTCCTGCACGCGCGGCGCCACCTCGCGGCCGTACAGCTCGATGCAGCGCATGAGCTGCGGATGCGGCAGCGTGCCGGCGCTGTACTTGAGGTCGAATCGCGCCACGTCGAGGGCGCGCACCGTTTCGCTGATCCGGCGCGCGACCGTCTCCGGCGAACCCACGTACAGCGATCCGTGCTTCACTTCCTGGTCGAACTGCGCCCGGCTCATCGGCGGCCATCCGCGCTCGGCCCCGATCCGCGTCATCATCTCCCGGAAGTGTGGCCAGTACTCCTCACGTGCCTGCTCGTCGGTCTCGGCCACGTAGCCGGGCGAGTGCATCCCGACCCGGCCCGGCGGCTTGCCGAACTCCTCCAGCGAGCGGTGGTAGAGCGCCACGTACGAGGCGAAGCGTCGCGGGTCGCCGCCGATCACGGCGAGCATCAGGCCCAGCCCGTGCCGCGCCGCGCGCACCACCGATTGCGGCGACCCGCCCACCCCCACCCACGTGGTGAGTCGCCCGCGTTCCACGTGGGGTCGCACCACCTGGCCATCGAGCGCGGCCCTGGTCTTCCCGCGCCAGGTCACCGGGCCCTGTTCGAGCAGGCGCACGAACAGGTCGAGGCGCTCCTCGAAGAGGAGCTCGTAGTCATCGAGCGGGAAGCCGAACAGCGGGAACGACTCGGTGAACGATCCCCGTCCCACGATGATCTCGGCCCGCCCCCCCGAGGCGGCATCGAGCGTGGCGAACCGCTGGAACACACGGACGGGATCGTCGGACGAGAGCACCGTCACGGCGCTGCCGAGGTGGATCTGGGTGGTCCGGCCGGCGATGGTGCCAAGCACGACTTCCGGCGCCGAGATGGCGAAGTCGTCGCGGTGGTGCTCGCCGACACCGAAGAAGGCGAGGCCGAGGGCATCGGCGAGCACCGCCTCCTCCACCACGTTGCGGATCACCTGCGCGTGCGACAGGGGATATCCCTGGGCGTCGAGGGTCACGTCGCCGAAGGTGTCGAGGCCCAGTTCGAACGGTGCGGTCATTCGCCGTCCTCTTCGCCGCGACCGGACGGGTCGCGCAGCATCAGCGGGGGAACACGGACGCGGGAATCTACCGCGGGCCGGGATTCATGGCCGCTCCCACGCTTCCACCGCCCCGGGCACGACCGTGAAGAGCGGATGCGGCTCCGGCACCTCGAGCGTCCGCCACGTGCGGTAGAGCGCGGGGTTGCGACGGCGGAGCTTGGCCAGCAGGTGGCGCCACTCGTACTCGAGCTGGCCCTCCGTCACCCGCAACCGCACCGGCGTGCGCACGGCGGCGAGGCGGCTCCGGTCGAAGGCGTAGCCTCGCCGGGTGGCCTCCTCCTGCACCACCCGGAGGTAGCGGGCCACGGCCGACACCGGGGCGCCGCTCGCCCGGAACCGCTCCAGCTGCGGGTGATGGCGGTAGCCCCGCGTGGCACCGCGGAGCACCGCCTGGGCCAGCAGCCCCTCGCGCCAGAGCGCAACAAGCCCCTGGGGGTCGAGGTAGCGGGGATGGAGGGACCAGAGGCGCACGGCCGCCGCTCTTGAAGTGGAAGGTGGAAGGTATGCTGCGCGACTCAGCTCGTGGAGTGGTCCCCCACCTCACCCCGATCTGACGCGCCTCATCCCAGGAATGGCCGCGCCGCGGTCATCCCGACGGTACCTTGAACCGCCCCTCACCCGTGAGCTTCGATGGACACCCCTTCCCGCCGTGAGTTTCTCGCCGCCGGTGCGCTCGGTGCCGGCGTGCACTTCGTGCCGGCACGCGACTTCGCCAGCGACCCGCTCGACCACCCGCTCGACGCCTGGATCAAGGAGTTCAAGGGCGAGCACCGCCTGGCCATTGACGCGATCTCGCTCCCCGGCGGCGAGCGCGCCCTCGGCTACGGCCAGACCTTCCTCCAGATGAACCGCGGCGTGTATCAGTTCCCGCGCGAGCGGTCCTCGCTGGTGGTGATCCTGCGCGACGAAGCCGCGCCGCTGGCGTTCGCGACCGCGGCCTGGGCCGGGCACCGCATCGGCGAGCTGGTGGGGTGGAACGACCCGCGAACGAACACTCCTGCCGTCCGCAACACCGCCGAGGAACTGCTCGCCACCGTGGTGGCGGAAGGCGGCGTGATCGGCGCCTGCAACCTGGCGTCGCGCTGGCTCGCGACCCGCATTGCCCAGCGCGACGGCTTCCGGTTCGAGCAGGTGTGGGCACAGCTCGAACCGGCGCTGCTCCCGGGGGGCCGCCTGGTGCCGAGCGGGATCACCACCATCCAGCGGCTCCAGGTCGGACGGTTCGCGGTGACCGCGGTGGGGTGAGGTCGGGTCGGGTTCCGCTACCGGCGGCCCGTCATCCGGGCGAGGAGGGAGAGGACGAGGATCACCGCGCCCGGCATCCGGGGAACGCGCATTTCCCGGCGAAAGCGGTGAAGCAGCAGGGCACCGTCGAGCATCCCCGGTTTCCCGTCGGCACCCAGCCGACCCGATTCGGCCAGGCGCGTGGTGGCCGCGAAGAAGTCCCACGTGCCGAGGGCCGGCCGTGTCTCCCAGTGCACCCGCGCCGCCGACTCGGTGGTCCACATCGCATGGAGCTGCCCCGCCGGAATCGTGAGGAGATCACCCGCCACCAGTTCCCGTTCCCTCCCGTCGATCCGCACGCGGAGGGATCCCTCGAGGACCTGGAATCGCTCTTCCTGTTGCGGGTGGTAGTGCTCCAGTGGCGCGGTGGCCGCCGCAGGATAGTGTACCTCCATGGACAGCAACCCCGGCTCCAGGTGCAGGCACCGGTACCGATGTCCCGTGACAGGATTGTGCAGTTCCGCGCCGGTCATGCCCTCACTCCCCCAGGCCTGGAGGCCGACATGCCGCCGGCCGTTCCGCTATATTAGCTCCGGTCGCGAGACACCCACCTCGAGCCCCTGGTTCCTGGGGCCATCCTCGCCCGACATCACTGCACCTCCTTCTCGCGCCGGATCGCCCGGGCAGTCTGCGTGGTGCCCTGCACAGGATCCCTGCTTGGCCTTCGCGTCGCTCGCCCTGCATCCCACCCTCGTGAAGGGGGTTGCGCAGCTCGGCTACACCCAGCCGACCCCCATCCAGTCCGAGTCCATTCCCCAGGCGCTGGCCGGTCGCGACCTGCTCGCGTGCGCCGCCACCGGCAGCGGCAAGACCGCGGCCTTCCTGCTGCCGATCCTGCACCACCTGGTGGACCGCCCGCGCGGCACCACCCGCGCCCTGGTGCTGGCCCCCACCCGGGAGCTGGTGCTCCAGATCCACGACGACCTCAAGGGACTGGCTCGCTTCACCCGCGTGACCGGCGCCCCCGTGTACGGCGGCGTGGGGATGCGTCCCCAGCAGCAGGCCTTCGAGCGCGGCGTGGATGTCATCATTGCCACGCCGGGACGGCTGCTCGACCATTTCGGACAGTCCGGGGGCTATGCCCGCCTCGCCGGCCTCGAGTACCTGGTGCTCGACGAGGCCGACCGGATGCTCGACATGGGCTTCCTCCCCGACATCAAGCGCATCCTCCGCCACGTGCCCCGGCCGAAGCAGACCCTGTTCTTCTCCGCCACGATGCCGGCGCCGATCGAGGCGCTGACCCGCGAGATCCTCCACCAACCGGTGAAGGTGGCCCTGCAGCGCAAGGCCGCTCCCGCGAGCGGCGTGACCCAGGCGATCTACCCGGTTCCGACGGCGCGCAAGAGTGCCCTCCTGGTGGAGCTCCTCGTGCGCAACCACATGGATGACGCGCTGGTGTTCACCCGCACCAAGCACCGCGCCGACCGCCTGGCCAAGCTCCTCAACAAGGCCGGCATCGCCGCCGAGCGGATCCACGGCAATCGCTCGCAGCCGCAGCGGGTCAAGGCCCTCGACGGCTTCAAGCGCGGCGAGTATCGCGTGCTGGTGGCCACCGACATCGCGGCGCGGGGCATCGACCTCGATGCCCTCGGCCACGTCGTCAACTTCGACGTCCCCGAGGTGCCGGAGGACTACATCCATCGCGTCGGGCGCACCGGGCGGGCCGACCAGGTGGGCGATGCCTTCACGCTGGTGGCGCCGGAGGACGAGGGTGACCTCGCCCGGATCGAGCGCGCCGTGGGCAAGAAGATCCCGCGAGTGATCCTCGAAGACTTCGACTACTCGGCCGCCGCCGAGGCACCGCTCGAGGTGCCGATCAAGGAGCGCATCGCGGCGATCCGGGCCCGCAAGGCCGAGGACCGCGCCCGCGCCGCCGCCAAGGCCGCCCGCGCGGCGTCGCACGGCGCCGCGCCTGCGACCAGGCGGTCGGACGCCGCCGGGCCGCAGCGTCACGGCACGGCCGCCGCGACACCCAAGCGGGGCCCCCGCCGGGGTGGCGGTCGTTCGCGTCGCGGACGCCCCTAGCCGCCCCTTCCGCGCCGCGCGATCGCGCGCGATGTTATCGCCGTGATCAAGCTCGTCTTCTGGCTGCTGGTGGCGCTCGACGCCATCGGCATCGCCCTCTGGCTGCTGCTGGGACTCGCCGCCGCGGGGCCCTCGCGCACCTCGCCGGTCGCCGTCACGCTGCTGCTCTTCGTGCTGCCGGCCGCGATCCTCGGCGCGGCCATTCTCCTCTTCGTGCGCAGCACCACCACCGGGCCGCGACTCGTGGCGCTGGCCGTGGCGGCCGCACCGCTCCTGCTCCTGGCCGGCGGGGCGGCACTGGCGCGCCAGCGGATCGGCAGCGCCACCAATGCCGCCGGCGAGATGACCTTCTTTCGCGCCGGCCCGGAGCGCGAGCTCGCCGAGGCGATCTCCCGCAACGACACGGCCGCGGTGCAGCGACTCCTGCCCACGGCAGACGTCAACGCCACCGGCCTCGACGGCGTGACGCCGCTGATGCTCGCGGTACGCCAACTGCGCCACACGCCTGGCGAACACGGCGTGCTCCGCCTGCTCCTGCAGGCCGGCGCCGATCCCGACCGCGGCGCGCAGTCGGAATGGCCGCTTGCGATCGCGATCCAGGTCGCTCGCCAGGCCGGCATCGCGCCGGTGCAGGCGCTGCTCGATGCCGGTGCCGATCCCAACCTCGTGAATGACTTCGGCGAGCCGCTCTTCTTCGGCGCCGCGGGCCAGTCCGCAACCCCGGAGCTGATGACCCTGCTGATCGATCGGGGTGCCCGCATCAACACCGTGGGCCGCAACGGGCTCACCGCCCTGCACACGACGTACAACACCCAGAGCTGGAGCATCGCCCGGGTGCTGCTCGAACGGGGCGCCGATCCCGCGCTGGGCCATTCCCCCGGCGGCCAGACGTTCGCGGAGCGCATCGCGCACCTCCCGGACGACGGCAATCCCGACCTCGCCTGGGTGCGCGCCCACCTGCAACGGTGACCGCGGGGACTCGACGCATGGGGCACGACACCGATCGCGATTGGCGCGTGGGGCACACGGGGCGCGACCAGATGTACTACGAGGAGCGGCGCGACGGTCGCTGGGAGCGGATCGAGATCCAGGGCGAGATGCTCACCGGACGGGCGCACCACGTCATCTACTTTGCCACGCCGAGCCAGTGGGCCAGCTATCCGGCGTGGGCGCAGGGCCGGCGCGACGAGATCATCGCCCGAATCCGGAGCGAGTTTCGCGAGCCCGACTACGAGTACTGGGGACTGGCGCCGGGAGACGGTGCGGCCTCGCCAGCCCCGGCACCTTCCAGCGCCCAGGCCGCGCCACCTCCTCCTCGCCGCCCCGGCGCCAGCGCGACGCAGGGGCGTGGCGCGCTGCTGCTCGCCGTGGTGTTGCTGGCTGCCATCGGAGCGGCATTCGCCTGGCTGGTGGTGAATGGCGTGGCGGATGGCAGCACCCCGTTCCCCAGCAGGATGGGGTGGCTCCGCCGTCCGGTGCTCCGCGCCGCCGACCCGGTGATGTTCTGGGTGGCGACCGGACTCTACGGGGTGGTCTCCCTCGGCACCATCACCCTGGCGGCCCTCGGGCTGCGGGAAGGCAGGCGCCTCACCTTCTGGTGAGCCCAAGGTTCATTCTGAAACCTGAAGGTGTCGGGGCCGTATGGCCCCGCCATGTCGCCCCGCCTCCCCCTCATCCTTGCGGCCCTCGCGCTCGCCGGTTGCCATCCGGAGCAGGAGCTGGCCAAGCGGGAGCGGGGGGATTGCCAGCAGGGTGACGTGGCAGCGTGCCACGCCTTCGCGACCAGGCTCCTCTCCGGCAACCGCGTGCTCCGCGATCCGGGACGCGCCGCGACCCTGCTCGACACCGCCTGTGCCCGCGGCGTGCCCGCCGCGTGCGCCCGACTCGGGGACCTGTACCAGAATGGCCGCGGGGTTGCCGTCGATTCGGCTCGCGCCCTCGCGCTGTTCGAGCTGGGGTGCACCGGTGGTGCCCGCGAGGGATGCGGACGGCTCGGCAATCGTCTCGCCGCCGACACCAGCGCCGCGCGCGACCCGGCACGCGCCGCACGGTTCCTCGAGACCGCCTGCGACAGCAGCACGACCAATGGTTGCCTGGGCCTCGCCCGGCTGCTCGCTGCCGGCGACGGCGTGCCGCGCGACGAACCGCGAGCCGCCGCCCTCTTCGCCCGCGCCTGCGAGAACGAGGAGCCGGATGGCTGCTTCCGCTTCGGCCGGGCGCTGGAAGACGGGTCCGGCATCCCGCAGGATCACGCCCGTGCCGCCGCCAACTACCGCACCGCGTGCGAGGAGTACCGGCACGGTGAGGCGTGCTTCCGCCTCGCACACCTCCACCAGGAAGGGCTGGGGGTGGAGGCATCCCCTGCCGAGGCGGCCACGCTGACGCGCCGTGCGTGCTTCGCCGGGTACCGCCCCGCCTGTCCATCGGACGAATCCTGATGCTGGTCGCCGAGCACCTGGTCAAGCACTACGGCCGCACCGTCGCACTCAACGACGTGTCGTTCACCATCGAGTCCGGGATCACCGGGATCCTGGGCGAGAACGGTGCCGGCAAGAGCACCGCGATCAAGATCTTCCTCGGACTCCTGCGCCCCACGTCGGGGCGCGCCCTGGTGCTCGGCGAGGACGTGGCGGGCAACATCGGCGTTCGCGCCCGGCTCGGCTACATGCCGGAGCACGACTGCCTCCCCTCGCAGGTGAGCGCCGCCGAATTCCTGACCCACATGGCCGAACTGAGCGGGCTCCCGCCCGACGCCGCACGGACTCGCGCCGCCGACACGCTGCGGCACACCGGGCTGTTCGAGGAGCGCTATCGGGCCATCGGCGGCTACAGCACGGGGATGAAGCAGCGCGTCAAGCTGGCCCAGGCCCTGGTGCACGATCCGGCGTTCGTCTTCCTCGACGAACCCACCGCCGGCCTCGATCCGGTCGGTCGCGAGGACATGCTCGCGCTGATCCGCAAGACGCATCGCGACTTCGGCATCTCGGTGCTGCTGTCATCGCACCTGATGGCCGACGTGGAGCGCACCTGCGACCGGATCATCGTCATCCAGGGTGGCCAGCTGATGCACGCCGGCGAGGTGGGGCAGTTCACCAGCGACACGGCCCAGCTCTTCCTCGAGGTGGACACCAACCGGGAGCAACTGGTGGCCGCGCTCGCGCGGCGCGGCGTCACGGCCACCCCCGCCGGGGGCGGGCTCTCGATCGAAGGTGCCGACGACACGGTGTATGACGTGGTGCGCGATGCGCTGGTGGAGTCGGGGGCGCCGCTCCGGCGGATGGCACCGCGCCGCCGCGCCCTCACCGAGCTCTTCGAGCGGGAGGCCCCGTGAGCGGCACCGTCTTCGACATCGGATACCGCAATTACACCGGCGTGCGCGAGGGGCGCTGGCGTGGCCGCCGTGCCGTCTTCAAGGACGGACTGCGGATCGCCCTCGGCATCGGGCGTGGCGGACGCGCCAAGGTGCTCCCGTGGCTGTTCCTCGTGGTGCTCTCGTTCATCGCGACGATCATGGCCCTGGTCGCCGGGGCCGTGGACCGGATGAACGGGCCCGGCGCCGCGGAGCAGGCGGGTGTGCCCTCGCACGGCGACTTCTACGGCATCGCCTCGATCGTGGTGTTCGTGTTCGCCTCGGTGGTGGCGCCGGAGCTCCTCTGCCGCGACCGGCGCGAGGGGACCATCAACCTCTACCTGGTGCGGCCGATCACCGCCGTGGACTACCTGGCGTCGCGCTGGGCGGCGTTCCTGGTGGTGGCCCTCGCCGCGCTCTGGCTCCCGCAGCTGATCCTCCTGATGGGGCTGGCCGGCGGCTCCCCGGATCCGGTGGCCTACCTCGCCGGCCACTGGGACGACATCCCGCGGTTCCTGGCCGCCGGCGTGGCGATGGCCCTCTATGCCACCACGCTGGCGATGCTGACGGCCTCGTTCACCACCCGACGCGCCTATGCCTCGGTGTTCCTGGTCGGCCTCTTCGTGGTGACGACGCCGTTCACGGCCGGCCTGTCGCAGGAGATCGGCGGCAGCGCGGGCGGCTGGATCTCGATGTTCAACCTCACCAACATCCCGGTGCACGTGAACGACGTGATCTTCGGCGAGCCAAGCGAGCTCACCGAGGACGCGCCCGCACGGATCTTCGGCAGCGCCCGTCTCGTGGGGTGGTGGGTGCTCTGGACGGTCGGCGCGGCGCTCTGGCTCTGGCGCCGGTACCGGAGGCTCACGCCGTGAGCGACGAGGCGGTGATCCGCGTGGATGGCGTGTCGCGCTGGTTCGGCAGCGTGGTGGCGGTCAGCGATGTCACCTTCGACATCGGGCCCGGCATCACCGGCCTGCTGGGCCCCAACGGTGCCGGCAAGACCACCCTGCTCCGGATGATGACCGGCCTGGCCGCCACCTCCACCGGCCGCGTCACCATGTTCGGCGAGCCGGTGCGCGACAACCCGCCGCTCTACCGCCGGATCGGCGTGATGTCCGAGCACGAGACGGTGTACGGCTTCATGACCGGTCGCGCCTTCGTCCGGATGATGGGCCGGCTCCGCGGCGTGGACAGCGAGGCCGCGGTGACCCGCGCGATCGGGCTGGTGGACATGGCCGCCGCGCAGGACCGGCCGATGGACGGCTACTCGCGCGGGATGCGGCAGCGAATGCGGCTCGCCGCCACCCTGGTGCACGACCCCGAGGTGCTCATCCTCGACGAGCCGCTCAACGGCGCCGACCCCCGCCAGCGCGTCCACTTCCAGCACCTGCTCCGCACCCTGGCCGCGGAGGGCCGGACCATCGTCCTCTCATCGCACATCCTCGAGGAGGTCGAGCAGCTCGCCGAAACGGTGCTGCTGATCGTCAACGGCAAGCTGGCGGCGTCCGGCGGCTTCCGGGAGATCCGCGCCGCGCTCGACAAGCGCCCCTACCACGTCCGGGTGCTCTCGGATGCGCCGCGCAGGCTGGCGGCGGCGGTGGCGCTGCTCGATTCGGTGGACGCCGTCCACATGGATCCCGATGGCGCGATCGTGGTGCTCTCCCGCAACGTCACCGACGTGCAGATGGCGCTGCCGCGCCTGGCGCAGGCAGGCGGCATTCGCCTCAGGCGGGTGGAGCCCCTCGACGATTCGCTCGAGAGTGTCTTCGGCTACCTGGTGGAGCGCTGATGCGCGAGGTCTTCCTGCTCACCCTGCGGCAGCTCTCCGGCCGGTGGCGCCTCACGGCCCTTGCCGTGCTGGCGTTCCTGCCGATCTTCGTGGCCTGGCTCACGCTCCGCGCCGAGAGCGCGCCCAGCGTGACCCAGTTCGAGACGCTGGTGCTCGGCACCCTCTTCGCCGGCTCGATCCTGCCGCTGGTGGTCCTCGCGATCGCCGCCTCGGGATTCGCGAATGAGCTCGACGACCGCACCCTCGCCAACCTGACCCTGGCACCCGTGCCGCGCTGGCAGGTGGTGGTGCCCAAGCTGCTGGCGGCGATGGCGCTGTCCGGTCCCTTCATCGTGGCGAGCGCCCTCGTCACCGCCCACATCGCCTTCCTCGGCGATGCCCGCGCCACCGTGGCCGTGACCCTGGGCGCCGTGGGCGGAGTGGCCCTCTACGCCGCGGCGTTCACCTGGCTCGGGCTCTACACCACCCAGGCAATCGGCGTGGGACTGCTGTACATCGTGATCTGGGAGGGGTTCTTCGCGGGGTTCGTGTCGGGTGTCCGGATGCTCTCGATCCGGCACTACGCGATGGGCCTGATGCACGCCGTGGATGCGCGGCGCTTCGCCACGGCCGATCTCCTGTCGCCGGTGCCCGTGGTGCTCGTGACGATCGTGGTGTTCGCGGGCTTCGTGCTGCTGGCGATCCGGCGCCTCCGCCGCATGGACGTGCCGTAGCTCACAGCTCCATCAGGTCACGCCCCACCACCAGGCGCCCCGCAAAGTGGGGCCGCACCGCGTCGTGCCACACTTCGTCGGCCAGGAACGGAAAGCCCCCCGGCACGAAGTGCGACAGCACCAGCGTCCCGACCCCGGCCTCGGTGGCGATCCGGCCCACCTGCTCGGTGGTGGTGTGGCTGGCGAGCAGGTGCTCCCGCAGCGTGGTGGCGTTCGGCTCGCTGGCGATCAGCGCCTCGATCGACGGCACGTGCATCACCTCGTGCACCAGCACGTCGGCACCGCGAGCCAGTGCCACCAGCGCAGCCGACGGCCGGGTGTCCCCCGAGATCACGATCGAGCGATCCGGGCAGTCGAAGCGGTAGGCGAACGACGGCACCACCGGCGGGTGTTCCACCAGCGCCGCGGTGACCTGCACCCGCTCGTCCTGGTGAATCACCCCGCCGGCCGTGAGCTCGCGCGGCCGAATGAGTGGCGCCAGGGCCGGCCGGCCCTCGTCGGCGATCCGGGTGCGGATGTCGAAGTCGTTGAGCTCCAGGAACTGGCGGGTCATCGCCACCAGCGGCGGCGGCCCGTAGCTGTCCACTCGGTGGCTGAGGTCGCTCGCCCACGCGAGCAGCAGCAGGTTGCCGTAGTCGGCGTTGTGGTCGGAGTGCTGGTGCGTGATGAACACGCCCTGGATCGAACCGAGTCGCAGCTGCGCGAGCACCATCTGGCGAGCCACGCCGTTGCCGCAGTCCACCACGTACGTGGCATCGCCCACCACGATCGCCTGCGCCGGCGCGGCGCGATTGGGCTTGGGTGTCGGCCCGCCCGCCGTGCCGAGGAGGATCAGGCGGCTCGCCTCGCCACCGCGTGGCCGCGCGCCCATCCACCACTGCGCGGCGGGCACAGCCCCGACGACTGAGCCGAGGAAGGTGCGGCGGCTGGGTTGGCACACGGGCCTAGTCACGCCTCAACGCAGCGAGAAAGCGGGCGATCTCGTCGTTGGCCGAGACGTCGCGGCTGGTGGGACCGAACGAGGACGGGGCGGCGACGGTGCCGCCGGGCCAGGCGTGCCCGCCGCCCACGATGCTGTCGAGCCAGGTGCGGGTGCCATCCCGGCAGTCGTCGTACCGGCTCCAGTACACCCGGGTCCCATCCTCCTCGAGGTCCGGCCACGCCGACCGGAGGCGGCGGCCATCGCAATCGTTGGCCCGCGCCCAGACGTCCATCGTGCCGTCGAGCGAGAGCAGCACCGAGTTGCCGGCGATCGGAAAGAACGCGTCGGCGGTGCCCGTGACGTAGAGGGCATCGGTCGGCCGGCTCGGGTGGCACTCCTCCGCGAGCCGGCGCGGCATCGTGGCCGCCACGGCCACGAACCCGGCGATGCGGTGCGAGAGCGAGCACCCCAGGCGCTGCGCGAAGACGCCGCCGTTGGAGAGGCCCACCGCGATGATCCGATGGCGGTCGATCACGAATTCCTGTTCCACCCGGTCAATCACCTCCCGGACGTAGGCAAGGTCGTCGAGGCCGAGGAACGCCAGGTCGCCGAAGATGTCCCACGCCCCCATCGCCGCCTCCAGGTACACGACGATGAACCCCGCCTCGGCGGCGGCCTGGTCGAGCCCCGACCGGGCCCGGAAGTCGTCGCCGTTCTGGCCCACGCCGTGGAACGCGAGCACCAGGGGGGCCGCCGGCCCGAGCTCCATCCGCTCGGGAACGTGGATCCGGTACAGCCGGTTGTAGTCGGCCTGCATGAACGACTCCACCCGGTCCTCGCCTTCATAGGTGGCCATCACCGGCGAGGATCCGCAGGCGGAGCCCGCCAGCGCCAGGAGCAGTATCGGGAGGTGTCGTGCGCCCATCGTGCCGGTCGTCGCGGGAATCACTCGGGTCATCGGCCACACCGGTTGGCAGGGGGAGGGGAACCGCTGTCCCTCATATGACCCCTGCATCCCCGCTGCAGCCTGTAAGCGTTTCGTTAGGCCCCTCTCGAGTCGCCCGAGGGTTGGCGACGCGTCGAGAACCCGAACAGCGTGTACGCCGGGCAGCGCGCCGCCAGCGACGAGAGCAGGAACGCGACCGCGATCACGCCCAGCACGATCGCCAGCGTCCCGCTGATCCGGCCCGTGAAGTAGAGGACCCCGATCGCCACGGCGATGAGGGCGCGGACGACACGATCAATGGTGCTCATGTTCACCGGCATCTGTCGCTCCATGCTGGAAAGGGACCCCGGGCAGCGTGCCCGGGGCGCTACGCCCTGCCTCGAACCTTGGCCACCCACCACCTGAGCCCCACGAAGAGGAACCGCCAGTCGTGGAAGAACTCCGGCGGCTTCCCCTCGAAGGCGTGTCCCACGAACTGGAAGATCCACCCCGTCACGAACATCGCGAGCGGCACCAGCCAGAGCCCGTCCACGAAGAGTGCCACCAGCGCCAGCGGGATCGAGAGCACGATCAGCGGGATGCCGATCGTGTGACAGAACCGGTTGACCGGGTGTTGATGGGACGTGGCGTATTGCGCAATCCAGTCATCCCAGGATCGTCCGCCGAGCATGGCACCGTCCTTTCAGGAAGCTGCGTTCACGGGCGACTACCACCACCCGATCATGGGCGTGCGCTGTTCCGGGAGCACCGCTGCGGTCGCCCTGTCGAGCAGCCATGCGGCCACGTCGGCTCGGCCGATCACCGACACCGTACGATAGCGCGAGAGCACCCTGGTGCGCGCACTCGGCCGCGCGTCGAGCAGGGTCACCGGCCGGACCGCGTGCCAATCCAGGGAGCTCCCGCGAAGCACGCGCTCCATCGCATCGAGGTCGGCATACATCGCGCCCACGGTGCTGTGGTCCACCATCCACCGCATCGGGCCGTTCATCGCCCCGCGGGAATCCCCCACCCCAGCCGCCGAGATGGCAACGAACCGGGTCACTCCCGCCACGGGGAGTGCCGCCACCACCGCACGGGCACTCGACTCCGCGCTGCGTGCCGGTGGGCGGAGCGCCGACCACGGGTTGCGAGGGTTGGTGCGCTGCGGTCCGATGCACGAGAGTACCGTATCGCAACCCGCGGCCGTGCGCGCCACCGTCTCGGCGTCCAGCGCCTCGCCGCGAATCACGGTCACGCCGCCTGGTGGCCGGAACGCCGTGGACGGGCGCACCAGCGCGGTGACCGCGTGGCCTCGCTCGGTGGCGAGGCGGACCGCCCACCGACCGCATCCCCCGGAGGCCCCCAGGATCAGGAGGCGCACGCCACTCCGAGTCGCCGGGTCACGCGGCGCCCGCCGGCGCGTGAACGCCGCCGACCCGGCCGCCGAGCCACGCCATCGGGAGGTAGGCCAGCACCACATCGAGCGCCTTGAACCAGGTGGGCGCCGGAATCATTGCACTCGCGGCGATGCCGCCCACCAGGAAGAACCCGCCGACGACGTAGGCCATGGGCACCTTGTGCGTGGCGGCGAGCCGTGCGGCCAGGATTGCGCCCACGAGCGTGCCGAGGGCATGCGCCAGGAACGGCATGATGAAGTGGCGCGGCCGGAGGAGATGGATCCCGGCCCGGAGCCCCTCCGTGCTGGTGACGTCCACCCCCTCCGGCGGCGGGATCACCAACGGTGAGAGGGTGATCAACGCCATGTTCACGACGCCACCCGCCACCAGCCCGGCGATGACAGCCAGCACGTTCCGTGTCCGAGGCGACATGGCCTGCGCTCCTTCGAGATGAGGGACCCCCGCATCGGCAAGCCATCGCGGGCCGCAGAGTCTACGCCGCCGCGGCGATCCCCGCCAGCAACTACCGGTAGCCCAGCACGGTGACGCCGGCCCAGTTGCTGCTGAAGGGTCCACCGGGCGAGCGGATCTGGGCCAGGTACACGTGACTGGCGGTGACATCGAGCCCCCAGGCCACCCGGTTGTCACCCTTGCCGCCGTGTCGCGCCAGCTCCACCGGGGCAGCCGGATCCGTCACGTCGAGCACCAGCAACTGGGTGTCACCCGCGGAGACGAACAACCGGTGCCGGTCGGGCCGGAGCACCAGCTCGCTGGTGTGCCCCGCGGACGTCAGCCACTTGGCGGCATTGCCCGCGCACTGCCACGGGTCGAACCAGGCGAGCTGCCGCACCGCCGCGACGTTGCCGATGTCGAGCACTTCGATGCCGCAGTAGTCCACCGCCACGTACGCCACGCGGCCGTCCACCACCACGTTGTTGTAGGCCTGGGCCTGCACGCGCGGGTTGATCGCCGGGTTGACGTGGCGGCCCACCTCGCGCGGTCGTGCCTTGTCGCGGATGTCGAGGAGACGGAGGCCACCGGCGTCGTACGTGAGCACGAGCAGGCTGTCGCCGACCACCGCCAGGCCCCGGGCCGCGGGCCGCTGGAAGGCGCCGGGATTCGGGGTCGGAAAGTTGATGTCGGGCACGACCTGCGACACCAGGCGCATCGCGGCGGGATCGGACACGTCGAGGATGATCAGTCCCTCGAATGACGCGCCAATGTAGGCGTAGCGACCCCGCACCTCCACGACATGTGCGCCGCGGGACCCGGCGGCGTGCTCCCAGCGGCCCACCACCCTCGCGTTCGCAGGATCGGAAACATCCACCACCGCCAGCCCCGGTCGCTGCGACGGGAGGGCGGTGAAGTTGCCGGTCGCCACGTAGAGGCGGTCGCCTGCCTGATGCAGGTTGTTGGTGTATCGCCCGTCGAACGCCCCGCTCGTCACGGTGTGCGCCAGGCGGGGCCGGGTCGGATCGGAGACGTCGAGCACCAGCAGGCCGCCGGCCCCGGCCGTCACGTAGAGATAGGGGCGGCCACGCCCGTCGTGCAGCGCCGTGTAGGTCTGCTGCGTGCTGGCGAACTCGCCTTCCACGGTGAGGGCGAGGCGTCCCGGCGGTGGCTGGGGCGGCGGCTGGCGCGGCGGATCCATCCCGGGACGGGGCGTCATCGGCTGGCAGGCGCCGCCCAATGTGCCCAGCAACGCGACCAGCACCCCGACTCGAAGCCCGCCGCTCACGGCGCACCCCGCTCAGTGTCCGTGGTCGCCCCCCTGATGGTGCGCACAGCTCACGTTCGGATTGAACTGGGCAAACAGGCCCTTGGGGTTGTCGCGATACAGCCAGACGTGGCGGTCGTGATGCTCCGCGAAGTTGTGGGCTTCATCGAGGGTCGTCGCTGGATCGTCCACCATGTGGTCGTAGGCCACCCCGTGGAAGGTCGGTGGCGTCGTGTGCCCCGCGGCACTCCAGGACTCGGCGAAGACCAGGTTCTCCACCGCCACGAGGGCGAGCGACCCGTTCTCCTGCGGCTCGTAGATCAATACCGCCGGCTGGAGGAAGTCGGTGTGCGTGCCGTTGCCCCGGACCTTGGGATCCGGAGGTCCGGCGATCCCGAGCAGGTCGGGCCGGAAGTAGTGGATCCCCATCGCCCCGTCGGTCGCCGGACGCCCCATCATGTCCGCCGTCTCGCAGACGTTGCCCGGGTCGGCGATATAGCCCTCCGCGAGGGCCACCTGGACGTCCTGGAACCGCTCGGTGGCGGTGCGCACCGCCGCGAGATCGGGCTCACCGGGTGCGGGCTGCGGCGCCGTCTCGGCAGACTCCGCCGGCTCGGGGTCCCGGGCCCCGCAACCGGAGAGCCAGAGGGCCCCCCAGGCCACGAGCACCGTGCGAACGAGGTGCGGCAGCGACTCCGGCATCGGGGCGGCTCGCTTTCGGTGTGCGGCCGGAGGGCTGGCGCCGTTCGGCACGCGGCAGGAATCGCGCTCGGGGGGGTGACGGATAGTATGTGGCGCAATCCGGCGGTTGCCAAGGAGGCCGTCAGTCTCTGCTGCGCTGCCACAGGATGTAGTCGAGGCCCACCGGCGTCCCGGCGGCACGCAGGGCCGCGTTGGCCTTGCCCCGGTGATACTGCCCGTGGAGCATCACGTGCAGGAGGATCTCGCCGAGCGGCGTCGCGAAGGAGTCACCGGCGCTGTTGCGGTAGGCGATTGCTGTCCCGAGCCGCGACGCGTCGAGGTCGGCCAGGAAGCGCCGCCACCCGGCGTCAATCCCGGCGCCTTGATGCGCCAGTTCCTCCACGGTCAGCTCGGGCCAGACCGGCAGCGTCGCCGGCCGCCCCTCGATCCGCGCCAGCCAGGTCTCCTGTGCGCCGCGCACGTGGGCACACTCCCGAAGTGCCTCCGGCGACACGACCGATCGCAGTGCCTCGAGGAGCCGCCGGTCGGCCCACTCTCCGTGCTGCTGCAGGGCGGCCAAGTGCGCAACGAGCATGGTCGATTATACTTTCGACTCCATCACCTCTCCAACCGGATCGTCCATGACCGCCCTCAATGCCACCACGCTCGGCTGCTCGCTCACCTGCAAGGATGTCAGCGCCTCCGTCCAGTGGTACCAGGATGTCCTTGGCTTCACCGTGGTCCACCGCTTCGAGCACGAGGGCAAGCTGGCCGGGGCCGTGATCACGGCCGGCCAGATCCGCATCGTCCTCAACCAGGACGATGGCAAGCTCGGCTGGGATCGCATCAAGGGCCAGGGATTCTACCTGCAGCTCAACGTGGCGGCCCCCGCCGACGTGGACGCCGCTGCCGCCCGCATCAAGGCCGCCGGGGGCACCCTGATCGCGGAACCGGAGGATCGACCCTGGGGTGCGCGGATGTTCACCTTCAGGGACCCGGATGGCTTCAAGCTCGGGGTGTCCACGCCGCTCCAGGGTTGACGCGCGCCGGGACTCCCCCGGTGGTTTGACGGCACTCCGCATCGGGACGTATGCTCCGGCCGCCCGAACCCCGGAACGCCACGATGCGGACTGCAACCTCGCTGGCCCTGCTCCTCCTCGCCGCGTTCCCGGCGCTCGCCGCCCAGCGGCAGACGGGACCGGTCAGCGACACGAGTGATCCCCGCTACATCACCGAGCAGACGCGCAAGCAGGGCGGCATG
This sequence comes from uncultured Gemmatimonadaceae bacterium, assembly GCA_964574665.1. Classification (GTDB taxonomy): domain Bacteria; phylum Gemmatimonadota; class Gemmatimonadetes; order Gemmatimonadales; family GWC2-71-9; genus Palsa-1233. Next base: position 53,254 of record CAZNOJ010000001.1, on the reverse strand, counting down.
ATGCCGCCTGAGCAGCTGGCCCTGCGGTTCGACCACCTCGATCATGCCGTCAAGGTGTTCCCCGCCGAGAAGCGGATCGAGGGGATCACCACGCTGTCGCTCACCACCCGTGCGCCGATCCGCACGCTGATCCTCGATCTCTACCATCGCTTCACGATCGCGTCGATCGCGATCGACGGCGTGGTGCTCCCGCCGTCGCGCTACACCAACCCCGAGGGGCAGCTCCGCATCACGCTTCCGCGCGCGTTGCCGGCCGGCACCTCCTTCACGGCCCGCGTGGTCTATGGCGGCACGCCGCCGCTGGCGAAGAACCCGCCGTGGGAAGGCGGCACCACCTGGGGCACGACGCCCGACGGCCAGCACCCGTGGATTGACACCTCGCTCTGGGGCGGCGGCTGCGACCTGCTCTATCCCTGCCTCGATCATCCGACGCTCAAGCCGGCCACCAGCGACCTCCACTACACGGTGCCCACGGGGCTGATGGCGCCCGGCAACGGATCGCTGGTCCGGGTCGACGAAGGCGACGGCTGGACCACCTACCACTGGCGCGCGCGCAGTATCCACACCTACGGCTCGGTGCTCAACGTCGGGCCCTACAAGGTGCTCGAGGGCGACTATCACAGCCGCTTCGGCAACACCATCCCGATGCGGCTCTACTACATCCCGGGGGAGGAGGCCGACGCGGCCGACCTCTTCGCCGAGTTTCCGCAGACCCTGGAGTTCTGGGAGAACGTGATCGGGCCGTACCCCTGGGCCGACCAGAAGATGGGCGTCGTGCGGGTGCCGTTCTCCGGCCTCGAAAACCAGACGCTGATCGGCCACAGCGGCCCCTACACCAAGACGGCCTTCGGGTGGAACTGGCTGCTCAACCACGAGTTTGCCCACGAGTGGTGGGCCAACCAGCTCTCCAACGCCAACTACGACGACCTCTGGCTCCACGAGGGACTCGGCTCCTACGCGCAGCCGCTCCTGGCCGAGTATCTCGGCGGCGAGCTCGACTACATGGCGCAGCTCCGCTCGCAGCGCAACGGGATCCGCAACGAGCGCCCGCTGGTCTCCGGCTTCGAGCGCAGCGAGCGCGAGGTGTATGCCGACTCGATGGGGCCGCGCGGGGACATCTACCCCAAGGGCAGCTGGGTGGCGCACACCCTCCGCAAGCTGATCGGCGACGACGCCTTCTTCACCTCGCTCCGGATTCTCACGTACGGGCGCCCCGATCCGCGGCCCGGCAATTTCACGCCGCAGTTCGGCACCACGCAGGGCTTCCTGCAGATCGTCAACCGGGTGACCGGTCGCGACTACCGCTGGTTCTTCGACGTCTACCTCTACCAGGCGACGCTGCCGCGGGTGGTCATGACTCGCAGGGACGGGGTGCTGCGGTTCCGCTGGGACGTCCCGGGCAACCTGCCGTTCCCGATGCCGCTCGACGTCCGCGTGGACGGCCGGGTGGTGACCCTGCCGATGACCGACGGCACGGGCGAGATCGCCGCCGACGCGCGCGCCGGCGTCACGATCGACCCCGCCTCGAAGATCCTCCGGCACCTGGATGCCCTCGAGGAGTTCACCGAGTGGCAGTCCAGGCGGCGGCGGTAGGCCCCGATGGCACGCCACCGGTTCCTCACCTGCGACGTCTTCACCGAGACCCGCTTCGGCGGCAACCAGCTCGCGGTGCTCCCCGACGCGCGGGGGCTTGCCCGCGACCAGATGCAGCAGGTGGCCCGCGAGTTCAACTTCGCCGAGAGTACCTTCGTGCTGCCGTCGGAGCGATACACGCGGCAGGTCCGCATCTTCACGCCAGCCACCGAAATGCCGTTCGCCGGCCACCCCAATGTCGGCACCGCCTTCGTGCTCGCGGCCATCGGTGAACTCGGCCCCATCGGTGCCGAGCCGAGGACGATCACCTTCGAGGAGCACGCCGGCCCGGTGCCGATTTCCGTCCAGGTTCGTGACGACCGGATCTGGTGCGAATTGACCGCTCCGCAGCCGCTGTCACTCGGCGCCCACGCCTCGGTGGACGCCGTGGCGCGGGCGGTGTCGTTGGCACCGGCCGACATCGTGACCGGCACCCACCCTCCACAGGTGGCCTCGGTGGGGGCGGAGTTCCTGGTGGTCGAGGTGGCCGACCGGGACGCACTGGCGCGCGCCCGTCCCAACCTCGACGGCCTCGAGGCGCTCGCCACCGAACGGGTGCCGGGGTTCGTCCACCTCTACACGCGCGACGGCCAGGGCTTCGACCTCCGGGCCCGGATGTTCGCCCCGGAGGCGGGGGTGTTCGAGGACCCGGCCACCGGCAGCGCCAACGTGGCGCTCGCCGCCATGCTGGCCCACCTCGAGCCCGCGGCAAGCGGGGCGTTCGCCTGGCGCATCGGACAGGGCATCGAAATGGGACGCCCCAGCCTGCTGGAGGCCCGGGCCGTGAAGGAGCGGGGCGCGGTCACCAGCGCCCATATCGGTGGTTCGTGCGTGATGGTCTCGGAGGGGACGATCGAGGTCGGGTGAGCGGTCGGCGTCACGACCTCGCCCTACCCCTCGCGACGAACGCGATAGGTCAGCAGCACGCAGCCCGTCCGGAACCGCCGACACTCCGTCAGCTCGAGGTTGACCTGGCGGGAGATTCGGTGGAACGCGGGAATGCCATCGCCGAGCAGCACGGGATGCACGTTCAACCCGACCTCGTCGATCAGGTCGGCTTCGAACAGCGTCCGGGCAAGGTCCCCGCCGCCCAGCACGCAGATGTCCTTGCCGGGTTCGGCCTTGAGCCGCCGCACGACCCCGGCGGCATCGTCGCGCACCAGCGTCACGCCGGCAGGCACCGCCGTGAGCGTCCTCGAGAAGACGTACGTGGCCGTGCCGGGGGATCCGCCGCCCTGGCCTGCCGCCACGGCGACCTCGTACGTCTTCCGCCCCATCAGCACGGTGTCGATTCGCGGCCAGAAGCTGGCCATGTACTCCGACACCTCCTCGCTCCAGAGCAACCAATCCACCGCATGGTCGGTACGGGCCAGGAAGTTGTCGAGGCTGCTGGCGCCACCATAGATGACCTGTCGCATCATTCCCCCGTGGGCCGGGTGGCTCGCCGCCTGCCGCCGTGCGTTGGCAGGCATCAGGATCAGGCGAACGGCCGCAACGCGAGCCGGCCATAGGCGATGAATGCCATGAGGAGGCCAAGCACGGCGCTCATCACGATCGCCGGCACCTCCCGATATCGGACGTGCACCCAGACAAAGACCAGGGTCTCGACCGACAGGATGGCGGCCGCAGCCACCGTGAGCGTCGGGTGCCAACCCGTCGCCGCCGGAATGAACAGCCCGACCGCGCAGACGAGCTCAAGGACGCCGAGTGCCATCCAGGCACTCCGCGGCAAGGCCCCGAAGGAGGGGACATCCGCGCTGATCTTGTCGAACATGAACAGCTTCATGCCGCCCGAGGCGGTGTAGAGCAGTGCGGTGAGGCCCTGCAGGATCCAGAGCAGCGTGTGCATTGCGCTTCCTCGGCGAGTCGGCCCGGTCTCAGGGCGCCCGGGCGAGTCGGGTGACGTCGAAGCCCTGCGCGGACGCGGTCGCCACCAGTCGCTGGTAGGTGGCCTCGTCCAGTCGCGGAGTCCGCGAGAGCACCCAGAGGTACTCCCGGTTCGGCGTCCCCACAAGCGCCGCACCGTAGTCGTCGGTGAGGTCGAGGATCCAGTAGTCGGCCCAGACCATCGGGAGGATCGACAGGATCCTCGGGGCAAAGCGCACCTTGAGCCGCGAGGCCGGTCCGTCCCGGTCGGCGAGCTTGGCGCGGCCCTCGGCGCGGATCAGCTCGCCATCGGCCCCGCGACAGCTGTTCACCACCCGCAGCTCGCCGTTGGGCAGCAGCGCGTAGTCTGCCACGGTCTCCCGCACGCAGCGCGACTGGAAGCGGTTCGGGAAGCGGGCCACCTCGTGCCAGGTGCCGGCATAGCGCTGCAGGTCCACCGCGGGGACGCTGGTGACCCGGCGCGATACGGTGTCTTGCGCGAACAGCATCAGCATGAATGCCAGCGAGCTCGACACGGCGGCCTCGGCGTCAATTGGAATGGTCGCGGATCCAGCGCTCGAGGGCCGGGAGGTCGGGCAGTACGTGGATCCTGCTGCGCACCGCGATCGCTGGTGCCCCAGACCCGCCCACCAGCAGCGCGATCGATCGGGGCAACCGGCGCCGCAGCGTGAGCAGGGCGTCGGCGGTCTGGCGGCGGCGCGGTGGCGCGCAGCTCACCGCCACGGCACGGAGCTCCGCCTCGCGGGCCAGCGCCACGATCTGCTCGGGGGGTGTGTCCACGCCCAGGAGCAGCGGACGCCACCCCGCCACGGCAAAGACGAGCGCCGACATCTGCAGTCCGAGCCCGTGGTGCTCCCCAGCGAGGGTGGCGAGCGCCACGATCGGGCCGGTGGCACGGTCGTCGAGCGGCATGCGCACCGCGCGCAGGAAGTCGCCCAGCACCGCCGAGGCGAAGTGTTCGTGGCGCACGTCGAGGGCGCCCTCCGACCACGCGTCCCCGAGCGCCCGGAGGAACGGCGCCGCGCGCTGCTCCAGGAAGTCGAGCGGACCGAGACGGGCCCAGTCGAGCTGGAACGTGCGCTGCAGCCGCTCGGCATCGAAGGCGCGGATGGCAGCGAACAGGTCGGTCGCGCCGGTGGTTGCGGCCGGGACCGGGGCGGAGGTCGGTGCGCCGCGGGGTGCCTCCGCCGACCTGGGGAGTGCGGCGACCAGGGCCTCCAGTGCCGACTCGGAAGCGGCCACGACCTCCGCCGCCCGATGCCCCTGGGAGAGGGCCTGTGCCACCAGGCGGAGGCGAGGCACGGTGTCGAGCGAATAGACGCGATGTCCCGAGGGCTTCCGGGCCGCGACGGGAAACCCGTGGCGGCGTTCCCAGCTGCGCAGGGTCTCGACCGGGATCCCGGTTGCGGCCGAGAGGGCGCCGATCGTCAGCATGCCACCGGGATCTGGGGTCACGTCGGGCGACTCCGGACAGGAGGCGGAATGGCGGCGCGGGGCCGGCCAGCGCGCCGACCCCGGAGACATCCCGGGGCCGGCCTCGCGGCATGGTTCACTGGGCGGCCTGCCAGCGGCGCTGGACGGCCTTCCATCCGAGGCCCTGGTACAGGGCGGCGAGCCCGACCAGGCCGTACACTACCACACCCAGCATGTTCTTGCTGCCGAACGCCCCGGCGCCGGTCAGCGTGGCGACCAGGTCGAAGTTGGCGACCGCGACCAGGCCCCAGTTGAGGCCGCCGACCACCAGCAGGATCGCGGCGAGGATGTCGAGCTGCTTCACGGATCGTCCCCCGGTTCAGAAGTTGGCGCGCAGGCCGACCGTGAACGGCCAGACCCAGGCGTTGGTGGTGGTCAGCTCGTCCTTGTCGCTGAAGGCGATGTCGCCCTGCGGCGAGAGCACGAAGGCGAGCGAGCGATTGAAGTTGTACGCCAGCTTGGCGCCGGCGTTGATCGCGAGGTACGTGAAGCTCTCGGGCGCGCCGTCCACGGCGAAGTTCACCGCACCGACCCCGAGGTTGACGGCCAGGTTCCAGCCGCGCTCCCGCGGCGCGCGGGGCATGTAGCCGATCTTGGCCATGTAGTGGTTGGTGGTGATGTCCACGTTGCCGGTGGCCTTGTCCTTGTGCATGCCGCGATCGAACTCGCCCATCAGCACCCAGCGCGGGCTGGCCTGATAGCCGAGGGTGGCACCGAAGGCCCCGCCGGTCTTGGCCACGTCGGCGATGTCGAAGGTGGGGACCACGGCGCCGCCACGGCCCTCCACGAAGAACCGGGTGCTCGGCTGCTGGGCGGCCAGGGGGGCAGCGGCGAGGCCGACGATCGCCGCGAGCGGGAGGAACGACTTCATGGTGCACGTCTCCTTGAGAGGTGGGCCGCGGCCCGCGGTCGGGCCGATCGGTCGTTAGTGCACCGAATTTGCACAGGTATTGCACAGGGCGCAAGCCCCCCCTGGCGACCGGCCGGACGGGCCGGCTAGCCCAGCTCCCCCAGCACCGCGGCCAGCTCCCGCGCCGACTGCGGCCGGTCCCCGGGGTCCTTGGCCATCAGGCGCAGCACCAGGGCCGACAGCGCGGCCGGGACCTCGGGATGCCGTTCGTGGGGCGGCACCGGGGTGCCGTGCAGCACCTTGGCGATCAGCGCAATCGGATTGGTGGCCGCGTACGGCAGCGCCCCCACCAGGCACTCGTACAGCACCACCCCCATCGCGTACAAGTCGCTCCGCGCGTCGATCGCCTCCGCCATCAGCTGCTCCGGCGACATGTACGCCGGCGTCCCGACCAGCATCCCCGCCTGGGTCACGCCCTGCGACCGGTCGGCCAGCGTGGCAATGCCGAAGTCCATCACCTTGAGCACGCCACCAGGATCGAGCAGCAGGTTCTGCGGCTTGATGTCGCGGTGGATCACCCCCTGCTCGTGCGCCACCGCCAGCGATTCCGCCAACTGCCGCGCGATCCCCAGCGTGGCACCCGGCGAGAGCCGCCCGCGCAAGTCGATCAGGTCGCGCACCGTGATCCCCTCCACGTACTCCATCGTGACGTAGCTGGTCCCCTCCCAGCTGCCGAAGTCGTGGGTCCGCACCACGTTGGTGTGCGAGATCCGCCGCGCCAGCCGGATCTCGCTCCGGAACCGCTCGGCCACCGTCGGATCGTCGCTCAGCACGTCGGCCCGCATCAGCTTGATTGCCACGTCCTCCGACAGTTCGCGATCGCGCGCCTTGTACACCATCCCCATCCCGCCGCGCCCCACCACCCGCACGATCGTGTAGCGCCCGGCGAACTCCGTGCCGGGGAGCAACGTCCCCGCATCGAGCTGCGCCGCATCCCCCTCCTCGGCGCTCCCGCGCTGCGCCTCCGAGATCTCGCGACGCAACGTGTCCACCTGGGCGTGCAACCGCTCCTCGCGGGCCCGCACCCCCGCCGCCATCGTGTCGAACACCCGCGCCAGGTGCCCCAGCGCGTCACTCCGATACCCCACCTCGGCGAGCATCCCGCCCTGGTAGTGCCCCTGCTCCACCGCGATCGCCGCCTCCACCACGCGATCGACCTGCCGCAGGTAGTCCACCTCGCGGTTGCGGAGCCGCTTCTTCTCCACCGACGCACTCACCCGCGCCCGCAGGATCACCGGATCGAACGGCTTGGGGAGCAGGTCCTCGGCGCCGGCCTCGATGCACGAGGCAATCGTCTCCAGGTCGTCGGCCGCGGAGATCATCACCACCGGGAGGTCGCGCGTGGCCGGATCGCGCTTGATCCGGTGCAGCACCTCCTGCCCGTCGATGCCCGGCATCCGGATGTCGAGCAGCATCAGGTCGTAGGAGCCCGCCGCAGCCTTCGCGAGCGCCTCGGCACCATCCGCCGCGCATTCCACCTCGTACCCCTGGCGCACCAGCTGCCGCGACAGCACGTCGCGATTCTCCTCCACGTCGTCCACCACCAGGACCCGGCCACGGCTTCCCGCCGCGACCGGCGCGGCATCGGCCAGCGGAGTGGCCCCGCCCGCGGTGTGATGGGTGCCGGTCGTGGCGATCGCCGGGGCCATCACCAGGTGACCGGCCGCACGACGGATCTTCTCGACGTCGGAACGGAACGCCTCGTCGCCCTCCGGCCCCATCGCGTCCATCGCCGCGAGCACCGCGTCGTGCGGCGCGCGCAGCTGCTGGCGGAGCGCCGCCACGTCGTCGGGCGACACGTTCCGGCCGGTGGCCGACAGCGTGGCGTCGATCAACGCAAGCGCCTGGCGCGCCGCGGCGATCGCGGCCTGCAGCCCATCGCGACGGCGCCCGTCGTGGTCGGCGGCCACGTCGTCGAGCAGCAGTTCGCAGTAGCCCACGATGTGGTTGACCGGCGTGCGCAGGTCGTGGCGGAGGGCGGAGACTTCGGCGGGGGTGAGCACGTGCGGGGTGTCGCTCACCCCGGCTCGCCGAGCAGCGCGGTCATCTTGGCCAGCAGCCGGGGCAGCTCGACCGGCTTGGTGTCGTAGTCGCTGCAGCCGGCCTCCATGGCCTTGTCACGGTCGCCGGCCATCGCGTGGGCGGTCAAGGCGATGATCGGCACCGTCTCGAGCCCTGGGGTCGCACGGATCTCGCGGGTCGCCTGCCAGCCGTCGATCTCCGGCAGCGACATGTCCATCAGGATGATGTCCCAGCCGCCCCGGCGCGCCATGGCGACCCCCTGGGCGCCGTCGAACGCCATCTCCACCTCGTAGCCCACCTTGCGGAGGCGGCGCGACAGCATGTCGCGGTTCATCTCGTTGTCTTCCACCAGCAGCACACGATGCGTCACGGAGTCTCCTCGGGGAGTGGCGCCGATCGGCGCAGGCGCGAGCCGAGTTCGGAGGCGATCTCGGAGAGGAGCTCATCCCGCGAGTAGCTCCCCTTCTGCAGCACCGCCGTCACGTGGCCGTTGAGTCGCCGATGCTCCTCGGCGGTGAGGTCCTTGGCGGTCACGATCACCACCGGCACCTCGCTCGAGCGCGGCGGGGCGCGCAAGGCCTCGAGAAAGTCGAACCCGTCCATCTCGGGCATCATCAGGTCGAGCAGGATCAGCGCCGGCGGCGCCTCGTCGAGCCGCGCCAGTGCCTCGCGGCCGTTGCGCGCGTGGGTGACCGTCCACCCCTCCGCCTCCAGGGTGCGCCGGATCAGCTCGGCCGTGGCCGGATCGTCCTCCACCACCAGCACCCGGGTGGCGCCCTCGTCGGCGCGGTAGCGGTGCAGCACCCGCCGGAGGTGCTCGCGGTCGAGCGGCTTGGTGAGGTACTCCGCCGCCCCCAGCGCGTACCCGGTCTTCTTGTCGTCCACCACGGTGAGCATGATCACCGGGATGTCGGCGAGCGCCGGATCGCCCTTGAGCGCGGCGAGCACCTCCCACCCGTCCATGCCCGGCATCATCACGTCGAGGGTGATCGCGTCCGGGTGGTGCGCGCGCGCCAGCGCCAGCCCCGCCTCGCCGCCAGCCGCCTCCTCCACCGCGAATCCCTCGCGGGTGAGGAAGCGGCGCAGCAGGGTCCGGACCGGCGCCTCGTCGTCGATCACCAGCACCCGGCCGTGCGCCCCGGGGCCCGCGTCCACGGGCGGGGGCTCGGGCTCCACCGCCCCCGAGACGTCGTCCGGCAGCCGGATGGTGAAGGTGGAACCCACGCCCGGGGCGCTCTCCACGGTGACCTCGCCGTGCATCATCTCGCAGAATCGCCGGGTGATCACCAGCCCAAGCCCGGTGCCCCCGAACCGGCGCGTGGTCGAGGCCTCGGCCTGCTGGAACGCCTCGAAGAGGCGACCCTGCTGTTCCGGTGTCATGCCGATCCCCTCGTCCCGCACGGCAAAGCGCAGGTCGCGGCCGCTCCGGCTCACGTCGAGGTGGATGTTGCCCCGCTCGGTGAACTTGGTGGCGTTGGAGAGGAGGTTGAGCAGCATCTGCCGCACCTTGGTGAGGTCGGCGCGGAGCGCCCCCGCGTCGGGGGCCACCCGCACGTGCAGCGTGTTGCCGTTCTGGGCGATCAGCGGCTGCACGGTGGTGCGCACCTCCTCCACCAGCGGGGCCACCTCGAACGTCTCGAGGAAGAGCTCCATCTTCCCGGCCTCGATCTTCGACAGGTCCAGCACGTCGTTGATCAGGGCCAGCAGGTGGCGACCCGACGAACGGATCTTCTCCAGGTCGGCCACCACCTCGGTGCGCCCCTCCGCCTCGGCGTCCTCCTTGAGCATCTCGCTGTAGCCGATGATCGCGTTGAGGGGGGTCCGCAGCTCGTGGCTCATGTTCGCCAGGAAGCGGCTCTTGGCCTGGTTGGCCGACTCCGCCTCGCGCTTCGCCTCCAGCAACCCGCTCACGTCGTGGTAGAGCGCCATGATCCCGACGTTGCGTCCCTCCACCGCCACCGGCACCCCGGCCAGCTCGACGTCGATCAGCGTGCCGTCCTTCCGGCGACGGCGGCCGATCCCGCGTGCCACCGCGTGGCTGGCGCGCGAGGTGTAGGCGTTGGCCTCGTCCATGGTCCGTTCGTCGTTGATCAACTCGTCGAGGTTGCGGCCGATGGCCTCTGCCGGCGTGTAGCCGAACAGCGTCTCGAACGCCGGGTTGAACGCGGTGATCCTGCCGTCGAGCGAGAGCGTCACGATCGCCACCGGCGAAGTGGCCACCACTGCCTCGAAGTACTCCTTCTGGCGCTGCGCCTCGGTGTAGAGCCTGGCGTTTTCGATCGCGATCGCCGCCTGCGGCGCGAAGAGCTGCAGCAGCCGCAGGTCGTCGGGACCGAAGTGGCGGGTCGGGTCGGCGTGCACCGACGCGATGGCGCCCACCAGCCGGCTCTCGATCAGCAGCGGGGCCACCATCACCGCCTGCACCGTGTCGCGCACGTCGGAGTACTTGGTCGAGCGGCCCGCCCATTCGTCGTAGTTGGGGATGATCATCGGCTCGTGCGACACCGCGACGCGACCCATCGCCCCTTCGCCCAGTCCGATCCGGGTGCCGGTCGAGTCGCGGGAGATGCCCGAACTCGCCACCACCTCCAGTTCCTGGCGCTCCTCGTCGTAGATGGCCAGTTCGCCGCCGGTCACGCCGAGGAGCGACACCGCGCGGCCGAGCACGGCGTGCAGCAGCCGGGAGAGCTCGAGGCGGCCCGACAGGTCGGTCATGGTGTCGAGCAGCGCCTGCTGCTCGTCGGCGCGGCGGCGGGCGGCGAGGAGGAGGCGGGCGCGGCCGATCGCCAGCGCAGCGAAGTCGGCCACCGCGGTGAGCACCTTGAAGTCCGCGGTCGAGAACGCCTCCGGCATCGTGCTCTCCACCACGAGCACGCCGATCACCTCGCCATCCACGCGAAGCGGCACGTCCACTTCGCTGCCGCTGTTGAGGCTCGGCAGGTAGGCCTGCTCGGTGGCGACGGCGGGTGTGTAGTGGAGCTTGCCGTCCTTGATGGCGCGATCGGAGAGCCCCTCGCCGCTCTTCACCCGCCAGTTGGGGGGCACGTCCGGCCACCCGATGCTCGCCTTGAGCACGCGGTCGCCGGTGGCGTCGAGGAGGAAGATGCCGAGGAAGGCGTAGCCGAGGGCGTCGTCGTGGAGGCCGCGGACGACGCGCTGGCAGATGTCGTCCTCGTCGTGGGCGGCGGCCACCTCGGCGGAGAGGCGGAGCAGGGCGGACTGCCGCTGGGCAAGGGTGCCCCGCCGCATACCGGGGGATGCCGCTGCTGGCTTGCTGGAGGCGCGCTTGGGCATCGGGCCCCGGGAGGGTGGGACATCTCAATATACGGCCGACCCGCGCCACTGCCGGTTCCGCGCTACGCCACGCTCCCCACCACGATCCCGTCGGCATCGGCCCAGAGTCGTTCACCCGGCGTGAACCTGGCGCCGCCGAACTCCAACACGCACTGCCGCTCGGTACCCGCGCCAGACTGGCCGCGTTCGGGGGTGGTGCCAAGCGCCCGGAGCCCGATCGGAATGGCCCGGGTGAGCGCCGTGTCGCGCACCGCACCGTGGATCACCACCCCCGCCCAGCCATTCCGCGCCGCGGTGCCGAGCAGTCGCTCCCCCAGCACGGCGCGGTCGAGGGCGCCGCCGCCATCCACCACCAGGACCCGGCCGGCCCCGGCCTGCTCCAGCTCCCGCAGCACCGGGCGCCAGTCGCGATCCACCCGCAGCGTGGCGATCTCGCCGGTGAACCGCGTGACGCCGCCATGATCGTGGAGCGGCAGCAGCACGGCGCGGAGCCGCCCGGGATGGGCATCCATCAGGTCGGCGGTGGCCCAGTCCGGCTCGGTCACGGCTTGAGCACCGTCCATTCCACCTCATTGAGCAGGTTCCCCACATGCTCCGCGCGGTCGGTGGTGTAGGCGAAGCATCCCTCCCCGCCATCGGGGACCACGCCTTCGAAGCGACCCACCGTGGTGCGGATCCACTCGTCGCGCGCGTAGCCGCGCCGCAGGCAGAAGCGCACCTGGTACGGCCTGGCAAAGGTCAGCGGCCGGAGCTCACCGCTTCGCGCGCGACGGACCGCCCGCGCGGCCGCGTCGTGGAGCAGTTGGCTCACCCGTGCCGGCGATTGCACCGCGGCCGCCGACCCGGAGAACGCCGTCTTGACCACCACGGCCTCGATCGGGCCGAGCATCGCCCGCGTCTCCTCGGCGAGGACGTCGTCGCCGGCCACCAGCACGAACGGCACCCCCATCTCGCCGCCGATGAACGCCGCGATCCCCGATTCGTTGAGCACCTGGCCGTTCACCGTGAATGAGTCGAACGCAAAGTTGTGGGCGATGATCCCCGGGCTCCCCGCGTTGGCGTGGCCGCCGATCATCACGATGCCGTCCACCATCGGGTTGATCCCGGTGGACATCACGATCGGCTTGGGATAACCGCGGATCAGGATCGCCTCGGGGTCGAGCAGCTCCGGGAGGACGTTCCGGAACAGGGTGCCGCCGTGGCCGTCATTGACGATGAACTGGGTGGCGCCGGCTGCGCGGGCCCCGGCGATCACCGCGTTCACCTCGTCGGTGAGCTGCCGCCGGAACCGCTCGTGCTGCGGGGAGCCACCCCGGTAGACCGGCCGCATCTCGGTGGCGTTCCGCACCGCGCCGCCGAGGCCCTCCATGTCGGCGATGATGTAGAGCGAGAAGCCGTCGCGCTGCATGTCGAGCTCGAGCTTCTGGCGGGCCAGTTGCCACTCGGTCACGCCGAACACCGCGGCCGGTGGCGTGGTGTCGCGCGGCGTGGCCTGGGCGGACGCCCAGGCCGGAGCCAGCAGCGCAGCCAGGATCAGGGAGCGGCGGCTCATCGGATCACCACGCTTTCGATCGCGTCGAGCAGGTAGCCCATCTCGCGGGCGCTGCTGGTGACCAGCACGAAGCTGCGATCGCCCGTGCGTTCCAGGGCGAACTCCGACAGCGCGGCCACCTGGTCCACCATCTCCTGCGGATAGCTCCGCCGCAGCGTGAAGGCTACCCGGTACGGCTTGGCCATCCGGAACGGGGCAATCTGGCCGGCGCGCTCCCGACGCACCGCCTCGGCCGCGCCGACCCGCAGCATCTCGCGCACCCGGGCCGGGGAGTAGGTGATCGCCGCCGCGCGTCCCACCGCCCGCTTGGTGACCACCGCGACGAAGCCGTCGCCGAGCATCCGGCGGGTCTCCTCGATCAGCACGTCGTCGCCGCTCACCAGCGACACCGAGACCCCCATCTCGCCGGCGATGAGGGCGTTGATGCCGACCTCGTTGAGCACCGTGCCGTTCACGGTGAAGGCGTCGAAGGCATAGTTGTGCGCCATCACCCCCGGCGATCCGGCGTTGGCGTGCGCGCCGGTGAACATCAGGGTGCCGAAGGTGGAGTCGATCCCGGTGGTCATCAGCAGCGGCTTCGGGAAGCCGCGCACCAGGACCGCGCCCGAGTCGAGGTCCCACGGCTCGATGCTGGCGAACAGGTTGCCGCCGTGCCCCTCGTTCACCACGAAGGACGCGGCGCCGGCGCTGCGCGCCCCCGCGATGGTGGCGTTCACCTCGGCGGCCAGCAGGCCGCGGAAGCGGTCCCAGTAGTCGGGGCTCGAGCGATCGCGGTACGCCTCCCCCTCGTTCCCGGCCAGCACCTCGCGGGTGTCCACGGCGCTCCCCATCCCCTCCATGTCGGGGACGATGAACACACGGAAGCCGGGCTCGAACGGCAGCGTCTTGGCACGGAAGAGTGCCGTGCGCGCGCGTTGCGCCTCGCCCTGCTGCCCAAGCAGCGGATGAGCCACTGCGCCGGCCAACACCAGCGTGAACAGCAACGACCGTCGAACCCTGTGCATACCCACCTCGCGGTGAACGTGTCGCGCCGTGGCGGGGGAGGCCAGGACGCCGCTAGCCCAGCATCAGCACCCGCAGTTCGGTCATCTCCCGGATCGCGGAGCGCACTCCCTCGCGGCCGAGCCCCGACTCCTTGACGCCGCCATAGGGGAGGTGGTCCACCCGGAACCCGGAGATGTCGTTGATCACCAGGGCACCCACCTCGGCCACCTCGAACGCGCGGAGGATCCGCCGCATGTCGTGGGTGAAGAGCCCCGCCTGCAGCCCGTACGGCGAGGCGTTGAGCGTGGCGAGGGCCTGCTCGAAGTCGGTGTACCGGCGCACCGTCGTGACCGGGCCGAAGACCTCCTCGCAGTTGACGCGCATCGCGTCGGTGGTGTCGAGCAACACCGCGGGCGTGAGCACCGCACCGGTGCGGACGCCGCCCGTGGCCAGCGTGGCGCCCTGCCCCATCGCCTCGCGGACCCATCCCTCGGCGCGGATCGCGTTCGCCTCGTCGATCAGCGGCCCCACGTCGGTCGTCTCCAGCAGCGGGTCGCCGGTGCGGAGCGCGGCCACCGCGGCCACGAACCGCTCCACGAACCGGTGGTACACCGCCTCGTGCACCAGGATCCGCTGGGTCGAGATGCAGCTCTGCCCGGCGTACGAATAGCCGCCGAACACGCAGCGCGTCACCGCGCGGTCGAGATCGGCGTCGGGCTCGATGATCACCGCGGCATTGCCGCCCAGCTCGAGGGTGACGTGCTTGTGCGCGGCGCGGGCGCGGATCATCCAGCCGACCCGGGCGGACCCGGTGAATGACACCATGCGCACGCGCGGGTCGTCGAGCAGCGGCGCCGCGTCGTCGTTGCTGCATGGCACCACGGACAGCGCGCCGGCAGGGTAGCCGGAGTCGGCCAGGATCCGCGCGAGCAACAGGGTGGAGAGGGGGTCCTGCGGCGGCGGCTTGAGCACCATCGTGGCGCCGCAGGCGATCGCCGGTGCCAGCTTGTGGGCCGCCAGGAGCACTGGAAAGTTGAACGGCGTGATGCCGCTGATGGGCGCCAGCGGGAAGTGGCGCGTGATGGCGATCCGCCCCTCGCCGTGCGGCATCAGGTCCATCGGGATCACCTCGCCGCCGATCCGCTTGGCCTCCTCCGCGCCCTGCCGGAAGACGAACACCGCCCGTTCGATCTCGGTGCGCGCCGCGGCGACCGGCTTGCCGGCCTCGGCAGCCAGCAGGCGGGCGATCTCCTCCCGGGCCGCGACCAGGGCATCGGCGATCCGGTCGAGCACGGCGGCCCGCGCGTGACTCGGCAGGGCGGCAGCGGCTGGCGCCGCCGCGACGGCGGCATCGATCGCGGCCGTCACGTCGTCGCGACTCCCCACCGCGGCCGTACCCACCACCTCGCCCGACCACGGGCTCCGGATGGTCCAGTGACTGGCGGCATCGCGGAGCGCGCCGGCGAGGAGGAGGGGCCAGGTGGCCGATTGACTCATGCGATCCCGGGAGCGTGCGGGGGGAGGATACACCAAGTGTACGTCGTTGGCCGGGATCGGAAAGAGGGGCGCGGCACCGGTCAGCCGCCGCGTCGCCGCGCCGTCCACAGCACCGGGTGCGTCACCGGCACCACGTGCGATTCGTGCGGCGTCCCGGCGCGCTCCACCTCGTAGCGCACTGCCTGGCCACAGATGCGAACCACGTCCCCCTCCACCGCGATCGCCATCGCCGACGACGCGTTGTACTTGTCCTGTGGCAGCAGCGCGTTGAGGTCGATCCACCGATCGGCGGCGCCCTGCCAGAGCACGGCGCGATTGTCGGAGCCGGGCGTGCCGTTCGGGGTGTTCTCGCGCGCGCGCACCGAACCCACCTGGTACCCCGAAGCGGCGTCAGAGAGCTGCGCGACCTGCATCACCGTCGGGGTCAGGTCGCGGCACGATGTCGCCGTGCCGGCCCAGAGTGCCGCCCGGGAACGGTTGCCCTTGTAGGCGACACCGGCCTGCACCGCACCGTCAAGGGCGCGGATATCGGCCATCGCCATCCCCGGCGGAGTCAGGTCGATCGGCGTGCTCGCGGCATCCGGCCACAGCATCGCGCGGCCGCGGACGTTGCCGGCCACCGCGGTCCCGGCGCCGGCATTGATCACCACGTCACCCTCACCGCTGATCACCTCGACGGTGCCGTCCTCGCGCCAGACAACGCCGACATTTCGCGCCCGCCCGTCAGCCGGCCGAGGCGGGGTCCCGATCCCCACCACCATTCCGTCCGTGGCCGCCGTCGCCCAACTGCTGGCGAGCGGTGGGGCATCGAGACGCCCTCCCTCGAGCGCGCCGGAGCGGAGCCGCCAACGCAGCGCCCCCATCGTGCCGTCATCGGTGCGCCAGTGACCGGGAATCACGTTGCCGGCGGCGCGACCGGGATTCACCAGCTTGCAGCCCGGGAAGGTGAGCAGTTCCGGCCGGCCATCCGGCCACCAGCATCCCACCGAGGGCGACCGCAGCCGCTCGGCTCGACCGACGGGGTGGCCGCCACAGAACCCGTAGGCGCTACCGCGAGAGTGCCCCTTCGGAAGCGGCAGGATCGTCACCTGCCACGAGGTGGGGTCGATGTCGGCGATTCCCGGTGCGGCATCTGGCATTCGCGTCCTCGAGCGTGAGGTGGCGATCGGACACGGTGGGTCGGTCGAAGCTTGCCTCCGTCCCCGACGGCAGTCAAAGATCACGGGCCGCGTCCGGCGGTGCTACCTTGGTTGGGTGCCGATCGCGGCCTCGCGCCACGCTTCGTGAGCGGTGCCGTCGTGCCGGCGGACGGCTGTTCGCGGTTCACATCCCACCCGGCGAGCCCGCATGACTGCCCCCGCACAGGCCGACCCCGTCCAGGGACTCTGGATCGGCCGCAGCCTGGCGCCGATGCAGCAGCTCAGCATCCGCTCCTTCGTGGCGCAGGGTCACCCCTTCCACTTGTATGCCTACGACGAGGTGGACGGCCTGCCCGAAGGCGCCACCTTGTGCGACGCGGCCACCCTCCTCCCGCGCGATGCCGTCTTCTCCTACCAGCACGGCTTCGGCAAGGGCAGCTATTCCGCCTTTTCCAACCTCTTCCGTTACCGGCTCCTGTTCGAGCAGGGTGGCTGGTGGGTGGACACCGACGTCGTGTGCCTCGCGCCGTTCCGGTTCGACGACCCGATCGTGATCGCCACGGAGACGCAGGAAGACGGCAGCGTGGTGACCGCCTCCTGTGTCATGCGCTCCCCACCCGGCCAGCCCTTCCTCGAGCATTGCGCGCGGGTGAGCGAGGCCAGCGACAAGGAGGCGCTGCAGTGGAGCGAGATCGGGCCGCGGCTGCTCGGCGACGCGGTCCGGCGCTTCGGTCTCGAGCGCCATCAGGTGGCCCCCGGCGTGTTCAATCCCGTGCACTGGTTCGCGTACGCCGACATCATCGCACCGGGGTTCGACCTCGACCGCATCGCCCAGGCCCGTGCCGTGCACCTGTGGAACCAGATGTGGCGGCACCATGGCCTCGACCCCGCGGTGGATGCCGCTCCCGGCTCCCTGTACGCCCACCTCGTCGCGCGCGTGGCGGGGAATCGGTGACCGATCCGACCTTCGAGCCGCCGCGACGATCGCCTCGCCGGGTTCTGGTCACCGTCCTCCGCTCCCTCACCGCGATCCTCCTGCTCGCCGCGGCCATCGCAATCGTGGGTCCGGCACGCCTCGCGACCCATCTGCGCGCGGTTGATCCGGCCTGGCTGGCACTCGCCATCGCCGTCGGGATCCTCTCCAACGTCGCCTCGGCCTGGCGCTGGTCGCGGCTCGGCCGTCACATGACGCTTCACGCGCCATTCAGGCCGTTGCTGATGTCGTACGCCCAGGGCACCGCGGTGAACGTGTTCCTCCCCGGCGCCACGATCGGCGGCGACACCCTGCGCAGCATCCAGCTGTCGCGGCTCGGCAATCCGCTCGGGCTCAGCTCGCTCTCCGTGGTGCTCGATCGCGTGAGCGGCCTGTGGGTGCTCTGCGCGATGTCATTGCTCGCGTTCGCCACCACCGCCGTTGGGGCTGCCCTGGGCAACCCGACCGCGGCCGCCGCCTTGGATGCGGCCGTCCGGGGAGCGGGCGGGGCACCGCTCGCGCTCTATGGCACGCTCCTGGTGCTGATGCTGGCGATCCCGCTCGCGGGACTGGCCCGCCGACCGGCGAGGCCTCCCGCGGGAGCGCACCCGGTGCGCGCACGGCTCGCCGACGCGCGCGAGGCGGTGGCCGCGCAGGCACCAGCCCTGGCGCGCTCGCTCCCCGACTCGCTGCTGGTGCAGCTGCTCTCTGCCTCGGCCCTCTGGCTGGCGGCGCGCGCGGCCGGGGCCGACGTCGGGCTGCTGCCGGTCCTCGCGGTCGCGGCACCAATCTTCGTGGCCGCCGCGCTGCCCATCTCGATGGCGGGATTCGGCCCGCGCGAGCTGGCCGCGGGACTCGCCTTCAGCGCGATCGGGGCGCCGTCCAGCGTCGGCGTGGCGGCGGCGATGCTGTACGGCATCACCACCGTCGTGCAGGGCGTCGCGGCCACACCGTTGCTCGTCTATCAGTGGCAGCGCGCATCGGGGAGCCCGCCATGACCGCCCCGACCGGGGCACCCGGGCGAACCACGTGGTGGCTCGCGGCGATCGCCGTGCTCGCGGCGGCGCTCAATGCCTGGCACCTCGACTTCCCGCTCGGCTTCCATGCGGACGAACCGGTCAAGGTCGAGTCGATCCTGACGGGCACCAACAACTTCTACCATCCGCTCCTGATGCTGCAGCTGGTGCGGGCCGCCAATGTGATCGCGGGGGTGGTCGAGCCCCAGGCGGTGGTCCTGCTGGGCCGCGGAATCATGGCTCTCTGCGGCCTGGGCACGGTGCTCCTGGCCTTCGCGCTGGCCCGCCGCCTGATGGCGCCGGGATTCGCGCTGGGGGTGGCCCTGGCCGTGGCGGTCTCGCCCACGATGGTGGTGCACGCGCACTACCTCAAGGAGGACACGGTCCTCGTGATGTCGCTGATGGCTGCGTCGCTCTGTTATCTCCGGTGGGTCGAGCAGCCCGGCCGCGGGCGCGCCATCCTCCTCGCGATCACGACCGGCATGGCCCTCTCCTCCCACTACAAGGCCACCCTCCTGGTGCCGCTCGTCCTGGCGGCCCCCCTGCTCGGTTCGGTCGGCCGCGTGGGGGAGTACTACCGCCGGCTGCTGGCCATCGGGATCGGGGTGGTGGCGGTCTTTCTCGTGATCAACTGGCCGCTCCTCCTCGACCCGCGCGGCTTCGTGGCCGGCGCGCTGAGCGAGGCGACGCATGCCGTGGTCGGCGAGGATGCCCTGATCCGCTGGAACGACTACCTCCTCGGCTTCCACGCCACCTGGAGCCTGGCGCCGGGCATGGGATGGCCGGCCCTGCTGCTCGGGACGGCAGGGCTGGGGCTGACGCTCGCGGGGTGGCGGCGCGCCAGCTTCCAGGCCCGCTGGATGGTGGCCTTCGTGGCGGTGTTCTACCTCGTGCACGAGGTGTCGCCACTCAAGCCGTGGCCGGACTACTCCCGGTATGTGCTCCCGGCGGTGCCGATGCTGCTGTGCCTCGCCGGGATGGCCGCCTGGACGCTGTGGACGCGATGGACCGCGCCCGGAGCACGGCTGGTGATGGCGGGGCTGGTGCTCGTCGCCGGGATCGGCTTTCCCGCCTACCGGACCGTGCGCCTGGTGGACGGGATCGGACACGACACCCGGACGCGCGCGGCGCAGTGGCTTCGCGCCAACCCGGGGACGGTGGTGGCCGACCGGTACGCGATCGACCAGTCCGGAGACCCGGTGGGATCCGTCGCCCCGCTGGACCCGGGCGACCTCGCCGCCGCGCTCGATCCGGTTGCGTTGGTTGGCCAGGGCGTGACCTACGTGGCCGTCAGCTCCTTCGTGTACCAGCGGTTCGCGGTAGGGGCCGCCCTGGACGACCAGGCGCCGGCGGTGCACGCCGCTCACCGGCGATTCGAGGAGCTGTTCGCCCTTCCCTACACGGAGTTCGCGCCCGACTATCGCAGCTTCGCCTTCAGCAATCCGGTGGTGCGGATCGTGGACCTGCGCCGAGCGGCGACGACGACCCGCTAGAGCCAGCGCCCTGCCCGGGCATCACTGGCACGCGCCGCAGTCGAGCATGGTGCCGATGATGTCGAAGTTGTTCAGCCCCATCAGCACCACGAGCACGGCGAGTGCCGCGGCCCAGCGCGGCTTCCGGAGCATCTCGCCATTGACGCCCAGCAGCAGGATCGGAAACGTGGTGAGCAGCGAGTAGAGGTACATCTCGATCGGGTTGTAGATCGTGAAGAGCAGCAGGTTGCCCGCCACGATGAGGCCTGTGGCGCCAAGGAACGTCCGAGGCGGCCACGCATCCCGCGCCCGTGCCGCCCGGAGGTTCGCCCGGACGCCGGCGAGCCAGAGGACGATCCAGAGGACCGCGGCCACGAGGCCCAGGGGCGTGAAGCGGAGCGGGTGGCCGAAGTACTCGAGCTTGGTGCGATGGTCGTCGAGCGGCGAGCGCCCGGGCACCCCGCCCACGAACCCCAGGAGGAGGTAGTTCGTTGCCAGCAACCTGACGGACCGACCCTCGCTGAGGGGCGGATCGGGCGGGCCCTCGTCCTCCGGGTCCGGTGGCGGCACCACGTTGGACACGATGTCGATGTACTCCGTCTGCAACGCCTCGAGCGACAACAGGGGACGGGATCCGACGATCCCGGGTTGGATCCGCAGGAACAGGATGACCGAGGCCAACACCGCCACGCCGAGGAGGGCGCCGCGCAGGACGCGCCGCTGCCCCGGGGCACGACGCGCAGCCGCCACATACGCCACCGCCGTCTGCGCGACGTTGCTGGTGGTGATGCCGACCGTCCAGAGCGCCACACCGAACCACGGCAGGAAGCGCAGGCGCCCGGTTGCCAGGCTCACCAGGAACACGAGGTACGTCGCCACGATGCCGCTGGCCCCGATGGCGTAGGTCTCCGGCACCGACGAAAAGAGCATCTGGCTCATGCTCACTCCGTAGAGCAGCGCCAGGAGGGTCGCCTCCCGGGAGGACCGGACGACCCGCAGGAACACCTGGAAGGCAAGCGCCACGGCCAGTGCCCCGAAGGCGGCATTGAGGGCCGCGGCCTGGGCCGGCACCGACGCGAACAGTCGCCGGACGACGCGCACCACCGGTTCCACGAAGATCGGCACCAGCATGTGCCGGTACTCCGCATTGGGATCCAGATCGACCCACATGTCCGCACCGAAGAAGTCGTACACCGGGTCGAGAGTCGCCAGGATGCTGCCGAGCCCCCAGTACGTCAGGAAGAACACCAGGAACAGCGCGATCGAGACGCCAAGTGACACCAGGCCGGGCGCTGTCTCGGGGATGCCACCGGGCCCTTCATCCGGGCCGGACCACTCCACTGCGGTGTTCATGCGACCGGCGTGTTGGGTGAAGGCTCGCGGGCCGGACCGAACAGGAGGAGGAGAGTGCCGAGAAGGGACGCGATCACCATCCACAGCAGGTAACGGAAGTCTGCTCCGGCGGAGATGAGGGAATACGGTGCAACGTAGAAGATGCCACTCGCGGCAACCGCCACCGCGCTCCACCGGCGGCGGCGCCACCCCACGGCCACCACGGTGCCCGACGCCAGCAGGAACAGCCAGCCGCGGAAGAAGAGTTCCCGGGTGGCCGTGTGGAACGCGAGGACGCGCGCCGTCACGGGCCGCCGATCGTGCACCAGCCCGAGGTCGTTCGGGTCGATGATGGCGTGGAACGGGTAGTGCACGCCGCGAAGCTGCAGCCCGGTGGCGATCGCATCGATCCGTCGCCGCAGGTAGGCACCGGGGTGGGCCCGCACGGCATGCCACCAGGTGCGCCGCAGCTCGCGCGCGTTCACGGGGTCGGTGGTGGTGAACATCTCGATGCTCCACCCCGGATTGTAGACGAACTTGTTCACGTCGGCCGGGTCATACACCGCGCGCATGGTGTCCAACGTGAACCCGGGGATGGCGCGATGGACGTACTCGGGGAGGTGCAGCGTCCCGCTGTGCACCGAAATCCCCGCCAGGTCGTGGAACATCGAGAACTGCAGCCCGCGCGCCGATGCGCCGGTTCCGCCCGTCACCACGGCTCGCACGAACAGGCGGGTGGCCCCCATCATCATCACGAGCAGCAGGAGGGCCAGTCCCGCGATCCTCCCCGCCCGAAGCCCTGCGGGCCTCGCGGTCCCGAGCCAGAGTGCCGCCCACCACACCGCGAGCGGCACCACGGCCGGCAGGCCGTTGGTCCGCACCGCGAAGCCGCACCAGAGCGGGATCAGGGACGCCACCAGCAGCACGCGGGAGCCCCGATTGCTGCCGACAAGCGCGATGCCGACGAACAGGGCCAGGAATGCGCCGAGCAGCACGTCGGCCCACAGGGTGCCGAGCAGCGCAAACACCGGCGGCACCGCCCCGATCGCCAGCACCGCCGTGGCGGACCATGCCGGGGACAGCGCACAGCACCGGACCACCAGCGCCAGACCCGACCAGAAGATCAGGTTCTGGAAGAGGAGGAGCGGAAAGGGGCCCTCGTGCACCCGCAGGATGAACATCCAGAGAAACGCGGTGAGCGGCATCTTCCGGTCGCCGTGGATCACGCCGGTCAGCGCCTCGCGATACATGCCGAGGGAGTCGGGCGACATCAGCGCCGGATGGTAGACCCAGGACACGGCCGCGATGCCGGTCAGGGCGGCCAGCGACACCGCCACCGTCCGTGCCCGTCCTGTGCCCGCGATCGACACGGCTCAGCGCACTCCGTCCGGGCGCGCCGACCCCTCGGGGAGGCCCCGATCGAGAACCTCCCGGATCCCGTAGATCGGCTTCCCCTGCGTCTCGTGATAACTGCGGACCGCGAGGTCGCCAAGCAATCCCATCGAGATGAACTGGACACCCACGATGATCATCAGCACCGCCAGGGTGAGCAGCGGCCTGCTGCCGAGCGGCGCCCCGGTGAACAGCTTGAGGGCGGTCAGGTAGGCCGCCAGCAGAACACCCACCCCGGACGTGAGCAGGCCGACGGTGCCGAACACGTGGCTGGGACGGGTCGAGTAGCTGAGCAGGAAGCGGACCGAGAGCATGTCGAGCAGCACCTTGATGGTGCGGGTGAACGTCTTCCACCACCCGCCGTACTTGGAGGTGCCGCGCACCCGGGGGCGGTGCCCGACCGGGATCTCGGCGATCGCGATGCCCTGGGCGCTGGCCACCGCCGGCAGGAACCGGTGCAGCTCGCCGTAGAGCCGCATCCCCTTGGCGACCTCCGCGCGATAGATCTTGAGCGAGCAGCCGTAGTCGTGCAGCCGCACCCCGGTCACGATGCCGATCAGGCGGTTGGCCAGGCGGGAGGGAATCTTGCGGCTCATCAGGGCGTCCTGGCGGTCCTTCCGCCACCCGCTCACCACGTCGTACCCCTCCTCGGCCTTGGCGATCAGGCGGGTGATGTCGGCCGGATCGTTCTGCAGGTCGGCGTCAATGGTGATGATCCACTCGCCGCGGGCGGCGTCGAAGCCGGCGCTCATCGCCGGCGTCTGGCCGAAGTTGCGGCGGAGGCGGATCACCCGCACCCGCGGGTCGCGCTCGTGCAGCTCCCTGGCCAGCGCGAAGCTGCGGTCGGTGCTGCCGTCGTCCACCACGATGATCTCGAAGGACCGGCCTGTCGCCTCCAGCGCCCGGACCAGCTCCTCGTGGAGGAACGGGATGGTGTCCTCCTCGTTGAACAGCGGCACCACCACCGACAGCTGCGGAGAGCGTGAACGCGGCGAGGTCATGGTCGTCCCGGGTGGCGGAATGGCGTGGCGCCGTGCGGCATGGCGCGCCGTGGACGTGGTATCTTGCGGCATCCCCCGTCCACTGGCGAGGCGCAATGAATGTAGCCCGTCGGCCCGTCGTGCTGCTGCTGGTCGCGGTGACGCTCCTCACCCTCGGCGCGCTCGCGCTCCGTGCCCAGTACCTCCGCGGCCCCGACGGCACCCTGGGCGAAGACGAGTCCCGGCTCGCCCTCGCGGCGTCCGGGATCCTGGCGCACGGGATCCCGATCATGCCGTCCGGCAAGCTGTACCTCCGTGGTGCGGTCAACTCCTACCTCACCGCCGCCTCGCTCGCCGCCCTCGGCCGGCACGATCATGCGGTGCGCCTGCCCAATGTCCTCGTCGGGGCATTGCTCGTCCCGATCCTCTTCCTGTTCGGACGTGAACTGGCCGGCACCACAGCCGGCCTCTGTGTCGCGGCGTTCGGCGCGGTGCAACCCGAGCTGATCCAGTGGTCCGCCGACGGCTGGATGACCTCGCTCTTCATCGTGGTGTTCGTGGCCACCGCGTACCTCTGCCACCTGGCCTTCATCCGCGACCGACACCGGCTCCAGCCACTCGCGGCGCTCGCCATTGCCCTGACGGTGCTTGCCCACGAACTCGGCGTGCTCCTGGTGGCCGCGGTGGTTGTGACGGTCGGCATCCGGTTCCTGCGCCGCGACATGGGGTGGCATGCCGGTCGGCGCACCGTGGCCTCGCTCGTGCTGGTCGCCGCGTGCGCCGGCCTCTTTGTGGCACTCGGGCTCTTCCTCCGATCGGGCACCGTGGCCGGGGCGGGCGGCGAGTTCGCCCACTATGTGGGCCCATCGCTCGACGGCGGCCGCTTCACGCGTGACTACAACCGCTGGAGCGGCGACTACCTGCCGCTCGCGCTGGCTGCGGCCATCGGCTTCGTGCTGGCAATCAGTCGCGCCCGGGCCAATGGCCTGCTGCTGTTCGTCACCACGGCGATCGCCGGCATCAGCATCTGGGTGCTCATCGCCAAGAGCAGCACGCGGTACGGCCTGCTGCTGCTGCCCCTGATCGCCCTCGCCGCGGCGTGGGCGATCGCGCAGCTCGCCGCGGCGCTTGCCCGCTGGCGGCAGCTCGACCAGTCCACGGCCAACCGGATCGCTGCCGGGGGGTTGCTGCTCTGCTTTGCCTTCGCCGTCCGCGGCGACGTGCGCGAGGCGCTCACGCCAGCCGGAATCCCGACGAGCACCTGGGTGACCGAACTCGAGCCGCTCGGCTTCACGCCCGGCGACGCGGTGCTCTCCGACAACCCGGAGATCCCCGCGTTCTACCTCGGCACGGTCCAGTACTGGCTCAGGATGGCCAACTTCGAGCGATACACCTTCCGCGACGGCAAGCGGCTGCGGCACCTGTACACCGGGGCCACCCAAGTCGGCAGCGCGGAGGAGTTCTACCACCGACTGCGCGAGAGCGGCGTGCGCACCCTCTGGTACCTGGGCTCCGAGGAGTCGGACGACTTCGCACCCGGCATGGAGGAGTGGCTCACGGCGGCAGCCGCGACCCGGCGCCTCACCGAGGACGGCTTCGTGATCCTGCGCATCGACGTGGCCACGCTGCCGCCACCGCCGGGCTGACGAAGTACCGGGCGCCTCCAGCGCGGTCACGGGGTTTCCGCCCCGGGCTCC
Source organism: uncultured Gemmatimonadaceae bacterium (assembly GCA_964574665.1). Taxonomy (GTDB): domain Bacteria; phylum Gemmatimonadota; class Gemmatimonadetes; order Gemmatimonadales; family GWC2-71-9; genus Palsa-1233. The sequence continues at coordinate 28,002 of CAZNOJ010000001.1, read as the reverse complement.
ACCACCACCTGCACCGTACCGACCACCGCGGCATTCCCCGCCCGATCGATCGCGCGAAAGGCGAGGGCATGTCGACCCGCCGCGAGGTCAACCGGAAGCGGGGCCACCAGCTCCCAGCCGTGACGGTCCCAGCCACGGCTCGCCGCCCAGTGCGCCCGCGTGACGTCCGAGCGCGCCGTGTTGACCGGCACCGTGCGCCAGGGGCTGCCGTCGATGGTCGCCTCGATCCGGGCCAGTCCGCCTTCCCCGATGGCCCACCCCCGAATCGGCACTGAATCCGACACCATCATCCCATCCTGCGGCGATTCCAGCTGGCCGAAGGGCAGCATCGGGCGCGAGGGTGCCGGCCCATCGGTCGTGTCCGGCCAGTGGCCGCCACCGGGACGCGCCACCGTGATGACCGGTGAGTGCTTGCCATAGGTGAACCAGCGCGGCCTGAACTGCGCCACGACCTCGAAGTCCTCGAGCACCGCCCGGTAGAACGCGGTCCGCTCCGGCACGGCATCGGGGTGCTCGAGGAAACGGTCGGTGGTGAAGGAACTGACCACGAAGTACGGCGGCGGCCCCTCACCCCACTCCGTGGCGAGACCGGGAGACTTGCCCCGGTTGTCCACCTGCCACCGTGCGTACCAGCCATCGGTGGCCGGGAGGTTGAGCAGTCCCTCGGTGAGCACGATCCGCGCGCCAGCGGGGATGTGCTCGTCCATCCACCGACCCGCGGCGGTTCGGGTGTCATGCCGGGCCTCGTCGGCCACCAGCCACGACATGACCAACGGCGGGGCCACGAACACCGCGACGCAGCTCACCAGTGCCACCGCGCCGGACGCACGGCGGCGCAACGCGGCCTCGACTGCGCCTAGTGCCACCCCGGCCGCCACGGCCAGCAGGGGCACCATCGGAAGGAGGTACCGGGCCGAGAAGGGGGCCGGCTTTGCGACGGAGTACTCGAGCGTGCCGTAGATCGTCGCCGCGGTGAGCACCACGATCCAGCCGGCCTGCCTGCGCCACAGCAACACCAGCCCGACGGCGGCCGCCACCACGACGGGCCACGTCATCCCCGGAATCAACCCGGTCCGGATGTAGTACGTCCACCACTCCGACCACGGCGAGATGAGGATCCCGTCGTGCCCGGAGGCAGAGTACTCCCCCTGGTGGCGGATTCCCTCGAGCAGGCGTTCGGGGTGGGCCAGGAACATCGGCGAGACGAGGAAGAACCCGGCCGCAACGGCGGAACCCACCAGCAGCACGTCCGCAGCCAGCGTCGTCACCCGTGCGCGCGCACGCCAGGCCTGTGCCAGCACCACGCCCGCCACGGGGAGGAGCAACAACAGGCCAGTGTACTTGGTGGAGATTGCGGCACCGACCGCCAGCCCGAGCCAGGTGAGTCGTCGTCGCGACGGAACCTGCTGGAATGCCACGGCGGCGAGCACGGCCAGCGCCGTCATGAGGGCGAGCGGCGCATCCTCCTTGATGTACCGCGAGGTGGCCGTGTGCAGCGGCAGCACCGCCAGGAGCACGCCGGCCCAGAGCCCGGGCCGGTCGCTCCCATGGCCGAACCGGGCCCCGAGGCGCCAGGCCACCACCACGGTGAGCGAACCGAGCACGGCCATCCACAGCCGGCCCAGGTACAGGTAGTCCACGTTGGTGAGGTGCGGGAACAGCTTCTCCGCGACCCAATAGATGGCGAACAGCGTGTTGAAGAGGAAAGACGGCTGCCCATCCCAATGGTCGAAGCGCGTGTCCGCCAGGAACAGCGCCACCTCCACCTTCTCCACTTCGTCGCCGGAGAAGAAGTACGGCAGGCCGAAGTCGAGCCCGAGCACCCTGATGGCGAGCGCACCCGCAAAGAGCGCGGCCGCCGTGGCCAGCACGCGGCCCCGGCGACTCGGGTCTGGCGGCCCGGCGCCGGGCACGCTCACGGCACGCGCTCGTAGATGTCGATGGTCCGGCGACCGCCCAGGTCGATCCCGCGAAGCAGGCGGTACTCCGCCTCCACCTCGGCGGGGAGCCCGCGATCGAGCGACAGTGCCTGGTGCACGTAGATGTAATACCGCGCCGGCTCCCCGCGGGCGCTCCTGAAATAGAAGTCGGCCATCACGTCCCGCTCGTTGCTGTTGAACGTGCCGTCGAGCTCGCCCCGCTCGAAGAGGCGGCCCACCTCGCCGAGTCCCCGATCGTAGGGAAACCCGAAGACCCCCTCCACCTGCCGGGTGACGAGATTGGGGAGCACCACGCCGGCCACCTGCTTCTGGTACCACGGATGCTCGGGGTCGTGGTCAATGAACATCTGCCAGGTGAACAGGAGCGAGCCGGCGTACGCGATGCCCAGGGTGCCAAGCGCCAGGCGCCGGACAACCAGGTACCCGACGCTGGCGAGGTGCGCCACCCCGATCCCCGCGAGGATCAGCCCGGGGAGGAAGATGTTGTAGACGTGGGAGCGGGGATCGCCACCGAGCAGCATGTAGAAGGTGAACACCGAGGCGAACCAGAAGAGGACCGCCACCCCCGCCGCGTCGCGCCGCACGGCGAGGCGCACGGCACCCCACATGGCGAGCACTCCGGTGATGAGCAGGTAGAACGGCGGCAGGTAGAGCGACAGCAGCTCGGCCGTGCGGCCGAAGGTCCCCAGACCGCGGCCCGCCACCACCCGGTTCTTGAGGTACCCGGACACCTCCTGGAACCACGGCTGCAGCGCGTAGGGGACGTAGAACGAGGCGGTGATCACGGCCGCGAGTCCCGCGGCCGCCAGGCAGTGCCATCCCAGGTTCGGCACCACCCTGCGGTGCGTCCAGTATCCGTACGCCACGAGCCCCAGGGCGGTGGGACCGAAGGTGAGCACGTCGTAGTGGAAGAGCACCCCGACCGCAAAGGCGACCCCCGTGAGATGCAGCTCGCGCACGTCACCCCGGCGCGCGAACCCGAACGCACCCCACGCCGACACCAGCACCAGCAGCATGGTGAACGACTGGTACTGCACGATGCGCCCGAAGGCCACGATCAGCCCGCAGCTGGCCATCAGGGCCGCCGCGGTGAGCGCGGCCCCCCTGCCCCACTCCCGGCGCACCAGCAGGAACATCACGAGGACCGCGGTGATCGACGCCATCGCGAACGGCAATCGGGTCATCACCTCGTCGTAGCCACCCGTCACCGCCCGCACCAGCGCCGTCACCAGGAACTGGCCGGGGCCCTTCCGCTGCGCGAAGAGGAAATCCGGAAAGCCGGCCCCGTCGGGATACTGGGCCTTGATCTCGTCGCCCTGGAAGTGCGAGTACCCCAGGTGCACCAGCCGGAACGCGGCAGCCGCCGCCACGATGGCGGCAAGCGGCATCCAGCGCCACCGGGTCGCGGGGGTGGTCATGGGTTGGCGTGCGCGTCGGGGTGATAGATCCGGATCACCGGCGAATGGCGCCCGTAGGTGAACCATTTCGGCTGGAACTCCTTGACCAGCGGATACCGCGTCAGGGCAGCATAGAACGCGTCACGATCCGGGACGGCACCCGGATTGTCGAGATAGCGCTGGAACTTGAACGACGTGATCACGAACCACGGAGGCACCGGGTCGGTCCACTCGGCGTTGATCCCGTTGTTCACGTCGCGGTCCTCCACCTTCCACTTGTCGTGATAGAACGCCGATGCCGGGAGTGTCTGCAATCCCTCGGTCCGGACGATCGTCGAGCCCTCCGGGACGTGCTCCTCCATCCACCGCCCGGCGATCAGCCGGGTGTCGTGCAGCGCCTCGTCAATGATCAGCACCGACTTCACCAGCGGCGGCAGGAACACGATGGTCGCCGCAGCGGCCAGTGCGATACCGCGCCCACGCCAGCGGCCGAGGCGGTCCACGGCCTGCACGAACGGAACCGCCGCGGCGACGCAGAGGAGCGGCACCAGCTGCATCAGCCAGCGGGCCGGAAACGGCTCGGGTCGCGACTTGGCCTGTTCGAGCAGGAGGTAGATGCACGCGGCGGTGAGCACCACGAACCAGCCGTGGCGCAGCCGCGGCAGCCGGAACATGCCGATGATGGCAAGCACGGCGGCCGGCCAGGTCATCCCCGGGATGATGCCGTTGCGGAGGTAGAACGTCCATCCCTCGCGCCACGGGTCGGCGACGATGCCGGCGTGCCCCGACACCGAGTACCGGCCCTGGGCGAGGAGCCCATCGAGATAGAACTGCGGGTGCACCAGATAGATGGGCGAGAAGGCGAAGAACCCCACCGCGAACATGACACCCACGGTGAGCAGGTCGCCGACGATGGGACCGGTCCCCGGTCGTGCCTTCGCCACCGTCACCAGCCACGCGATGCCGACCGGAACCGCCACGATGCCGCCGGTGTACTTGGTCGAGAAGGTCGCCCCGGCAAGGAAGCACGCCAGCGCCAGCCAGCGGCGCGACGGCCGCCCGAGGTAGGTCAGCGTGGCCAGGACCGTGAGCGTCACCGCCAGGCCGAGGGGTGCGTCCTCCTTGATGTACCTGGAGCACGCCGTGTGCAGCGGCAGGACCGCAAGCAGGAGCGCAGCGACGAGCCCCACCCGTCCCGACTCGTCGAAGCGGCGGCCCAGGCGCCAGACGGCGACCACCGTGAGGGCGCCGAGCACGGCCATCCAGAGCCGCCCCGCGTAGTGAAAGTCCGCGAGCGTCCAGTTGCCCACGGCCTTCATCGCAGCGTAGATCAGGAAGAGCGTGTTGTAGGTGAATGACGGGTGATCGGGGTGGTGCACGAACCCGGTCTCCAGGAACCGGAGCGCCGTATCGCGCTTGGTGACCTCGTCACCGGAAAAGAAGAACTCGGGCAGTCCCCACGAGAGGCCCCACACCCGGATCACGAGTGCCAGGGCGAACAGGGCGAGTCCCACGGCGAGGGTCCTTCGTGATGCCGTCACGCCGATCCGTCTCCTCCATCCGAGCGTGGATGACCCACCGCCGATCCCCAACGAAAGCATCGTGGCACGCAATATGTGTACCCGCACATGCGCAAAGTCCGGATTCCACCCCACCCCGGCGTCGTGACCGGGATCCCCGGCGATCTCCCCACGTCCTGCCGGCGGCTGACGTGTCGTGCCCCGGCAACACACAGACCCGGGAGCCAATCGCGGGTATCCGGTGGCCCCCTGCCGCGTTGACAGCGTGACCTCCGGTGCGATCTTGGGGCACCCCCCATCGGAGGCCCCCGTGGCCGTCGCCGTCCTCGCCGCACTCTCGCTGCTCTCCACGCCGTTGCTGCAGGAATCCATCATGCCGGCCCCGCCGCGGGGCCGGCTGCCACGGCCGGTGGCGAATGCCCCGATCATGCAGGTCAACCAGAATCGCGTCGCCGCCGGCACGCTCTCCGGCGGCACGCTCACCCTGGCGCTCGACGTGGTGGAGGCCGGGTTCCAGGCCGAGGGCGACCACGACCCGGTGGTGCGTGCCTTCGCCTTTGCCGAACCCGGCCGGCAGCCCGTGGTCCCCGGTCCGCTGATCCGCGCCCCGCTCGGCACCACCGTCCAGCTCACGCTCCACAACCGCACGGACTCCGCGCTGGTGGTCGGCGGGCTCCGCCGCAGCATTCCGGCGTCGCGCGACACCTTCCACGTCGGCGCCGGCGAGACGCGCACCGTGACGTTCCGCCTCGACAAGGTGGGCAACTACTTCTACTGGGCCGCCCTCAAGGGGCTCGCCAGCTACGAGGAGCGCTTCTGGCTCGACTCACAGCTCACCGGCGCCCTCATCGTGGATCCGGTCGGCGCGGCGCCCCCGTCGCCCAATGAGCGCATCTGGCTGATCACCGAGTGGTTCCACGAGTACGAGGCCACCCAATCCTTCGAGTCGGCCCTGGTGTTCAACGGCAAGGCGTGGCCGTACAACGAGCGCCTGACCTTCATGCAGGGCGACTCGGTGCATTTCCGGATCATCAATGCGGCCGCGGTGGTGCATCCGCTGCACCTGCACGGCTTCTACTTCCGGGTCACGCGCCACGGCGGCGAACGCGCCGACAGCGTGGTCCCTGCCGCGCGGCAACCACTGCAGAACATGCGCACGATCCCGATCGGCGGCTCACTCTCGCTCTCGTTCGCGCTCACCACCCCCGGCAACTGGGTGTTCCACTGTCACTTTGCCTCGCACGTGGGTGAGTTCGCCTCCCTGCACGGCGCCCATGACGCGCACGTGGCGCCGGGCGGCGGCCCCGCTCCGGCCCACGATGCACCGGGGGGACATACCATGCGTGGCCTCGTGATCGGAATGCACGTGACCCCCCGGCCTGGGTACCAGGAGGCGGTCGCGACCAGCCGCCGCACCATCAACCTCTTGATCCAGAAACGGGAGAACGACCTGTTCGGGGGACAGACCGCGTACGGCTTCCTGCTCCAGCAGGGGGACACCGTTCCGCCGCGCGACGAGATCGAGATCCCCGGGCCGGTGCTGGAACTCAAGCGCGGCGAACCGGTGCGGATCGTGGTGCGGAACAACCTCGATGAGCCGAGCGGTGTGCACTGGCACGGGCTGGAGATCGAAAGCTATCCGGATGGCGTGCCCGACTTCTCCGGCATCGGCGACCGGATCATGCCGCCCATCCCGCCCGGCGGCACCTTCGCGGCGGAGTTCACGCCGCCCCGGAGCGGCACCTTCCCGTACCATTCGCACCTGCACGAGCTGCGGCAGATCGGCTCGGGGATGTACGGTGCGATCATCGTCACGGACACGCCGCGCGACACCACGCGCGATCACCTGATCGTGGCCGGTGGCGGCGGGTTGCCGATCTTCCACAAGCAGGCCCCGACGTTCCTGCTGGTGAACGGACGCCGCGTACCCGAACCGATCCGGATGACCGTTGGCGTCCCGCAGCGGCTCCGGCTGGTGAGCATTCACGCCGACGAGATCCTGCATTTCCGCTTCGGGAGCGACTCGCAGGTGGTGCGCTGGCGGCCACGGGCGCGCGACGGCGCCGACCTGCCGGCAGCCCTCCGCACGCCGCAGCTGGCCAACCTGGAGATGGGGCCGGGGGAGACCGCGGATTTCACCTTCACGCCGACGCGCGTGGGCAACCTGACCGTGGAGGTGTGGATCGGGCGCGGAGGAATCCGGGTCGCGCTGCCGGTGGAGGTGGTGGCACGCGGAGCGCCCCGGGCCGCGACCCCCTAGCCGCCGCTCCCGGACCAGACGTCGGGGCTCAGTGGGGATGCCGGGCCAGCAGCGCCGTCACCCCGCCCCACCCGCCTTCGAGGCGCTGGGTCACTGCGCCAGCGTCGTTGAGCAGGAGCACGGCAGCCACGTGGTCGATCTGCCCTGTTGCCGGATCGCGTTGGCGACTCACCCGCAGGCGGTCGAGCGCGTCGTTGACCTCGTGCACCTCACCGGATAGCACCACGTCGAGCGGCCCGAGTTCCCACTGCTGCGCCAGCGTGGCGAGCCTGCCCGGCGTGTCGCGCCACGGATCCAGCGAGACGATCACGAGCGGCATTGTGCCGCGACCCGCGGCGTCGCGGGCATGGCGGACGTCGTGGACCACGGTGGGGCAGATCGCCCCGCAGTGACCAAACGCAAAGGTGAGGAGTGCCGGCCCCGAGAACCGCTCACCCATCGTGAGGCGGCGGCCGTGCTGATCGACCAGCGTGATGGACCCCGCATCGAGCGCGATATCCACGATGCTCCCGCGCGGGACCGGTGACTCGCCGGTCATGATGCCGGTGGCCAGGATCACCCGGCGCGCCGCGGCGACGAGTCCCACCCCCAGCCCGATGACCACCACCGCGGCAACCCGCCGCCATCCCGGTGACGCCCGGATCCGTTGGAGATCCCGTCGAAGGGCGTCGCCCCAGATCACGACCAGCGCGGTGACCATCCCGATCGGTTCGCCGATCAGCAGGATCCAGCCCCCGGTGCCGGGAAGCCCGTCGCCGACGCTGCCGAAACAGGCCGCCCGGGTGCGCGCCAGCCACTCAGGGGTCGCGCTGCCGGCCGGCCACAGGGCCAGCGCCCACCACGCCACTGTGATCACGACGATCATCAGCAGCGCGGCGGCCGCAGCCCCGGGCCGGGCCGCCCGCGCACCGGTCATCCAATCTTCCAGAGGAACGACAGCAGCTTCCAGTTGGTGAAGTAGTAGAGCACGAATGCGAGGAAGAAGACCGCCACCAGGACCAGCGTCCCTGGGGTGGCGCCCGCGATGCCGCGGCCGGGGGCGTGCAGCGCCTCGTTGAGTTCGTCGGCGTTGGCCGGATGCACAGGCGGGTTCGTGAGCCCGGCCGGCAAGCCGCGCACCGGCGCGCCACGCGGGATCTCGGTCACCGGTTCGCCGAAGAACACCGACTTGACCGCGATGGCGATGAAGACCAGCGCCCCGGTGACGGCGAGGATCCCGCCGATGCCCATCACCGCCAGGAAGAGGTCCACTGCCGGGTTGAACGGGACGTCGAACGGCGCCTGCGAGAAGGAGATGTCCCAGTGGCGGCGGGGCACGCCGAACGACCCGGCAAAGGTCATCCCCATCACCAGGAGCAGGAGGCCGCCCGAGAACAGGTACGGCTGGATCCGGGCCAGCGGCCAGAACGCCACCTTGCGCCGGAAGATGAGCGGCAGCAGGTAGTACGTCGCCCCCATGAACGCGAGAGCCGTCCCGCTCACCACGGTGGAGTGGAAGTGCCCGGGGATCCGCATGGTGTTGTGCGCAATGATGTTGATCTGCTCGGTGCCGAGCGTCACGCCGGTGATCCCGCCGACGAAGCCGAACACGACGACCGACAGCACCAGCGAGGAGAAGCCGGGATCGCCCCACGGTGCCTTCCGGAGCCAGCCGAAGAGGCCGCTCGTGAAGCCGCGGATCCGCATCCCGAGCTCGATGCCCGCCGGCACCGTGAAGCCGTGCACCATCGACGCCAGCACCGCCATGTACATGAAGTACGAGGTGTTGACGATCTTCCACGCAGGCGAGAATCCCGGGTCGACCAGGAGGTGGTGCGCCGACGCCATCGAGATGAACAGGATGTAGAGCACGAATGCCATCCGGCTCACCTTCTCGTTGAGCACCACGGCACCCACGGTGAGCCCGCCGAGCATGTACCAGATCGCGACCATGGCGGCCACGTTGATCTGCTGGCTCGAGTGGCCGAGGGCCCACCAGAGCATCCGGTACACCTGCGGGTCCACGGGGCCGGTGAGGCCGATGGACCAGAGGAAGGTCGGGATGTACACCATCGCCCCGTGCACCAGGGTGATCACCGCGATGATCGCCGCCGTGATTGCCCCGTACACGACCAGCGGCACCGATCCCTCATAGGTCCGCTCCCGCCTGGCGAGCACCAGGGTCGCGAAGAACTGGGCCGTGACCAGCAGGGCCCCCACCGCGAAGAGGATCACGCCGAGGTAGAAGATCGGGTGCGCCTTGAGCGGCGGATACGACGTGAACAGCACGTCGGCGTGGCCGCTCCACTGGGCCCACTCCACCATCAGCGTCCCCGTGAGCATCAGCGCGAAGTTGAACCACCCGAGGCGCGGCGCCGCCGGTCGCGCGTTGAGCAGCACGGTGGCGGCGAACCAGAGCACCGCCATCTCGAAGAAGATGATGAAGAAGATCAGCATGTTCATGCCGTGCACGCCGAGCAGCCGGTAGTACCAGGTGGCGGGGAGGAGGTGCACGGCCTGCCAGCGCGTCAGCACCAGCAGCAGGGCCGCGATCGCCCCGACGAGGAGCGACACCACGGCCACCACGGCGTTGGCGCGGATCAGCCACTCCGCCTGTCGGTGAATGCGCCGGCCGGTGGCCGGACAGGTGCGGGAGGACGCCAGGGTGGAGGCGGTCATGGGGCACCCTCCGACTCGACGGCGGCACTGGGATTGTCGGCAATCTGGGCGCCGTCACCGTCGGTCACGATGACCCGACCCACCATCATGTGGTGGCCGATGCCGCAGAACTCGTTGCAGATGATCCGGAAGTCCCCGCTGGTGGTCGGCGTGACCCGCAAGGCGTAGTCGTACCCCGGCACCACCTGGAAGTTCACGTTGAGGGGGAAGAGCGAGAAGCCGTGGTTCACGTCCTTGGACGAGAGGTGGAGCATGTACTCCTTGCCCGCCTCGAGCTGGAGGATGGGATACCAGCTGTACGTCAGCCCGACGAGATAGACGTCGGAACCCGGGGGCGGCTTGACGATCGGAATCCCCCGGTCCGCCCCCACCTGGTACTGCGCCGCGAACTCCTGCGTGCGCGCGTAGAATGCGTCGGGATCGACCCTTCCGCGCACGCCGGCCGGGTTCTGGCCGCCCCGGTAATGCCAGAGCGGCATCATCGCGAAGAGCACCATGCACCAGGCGAAGGCGATGGCCACCCAGGTCTTCTCGGCCTTGTGGGCCGGTTTCCACCAGATCCCCGGGACTGGGTCGAGCCCGGTATGCACCTTGGTCAGCATCGGATGCGCTCCTCAGGGCAGGGTGGATTGCGGCATGGTCATGATCTCCCAGAGCCCCCACCCGGTGTACACCGCGAACATGATCACCAGGCCGAGGGCCAGCAGCAGGAAGACGTTGTCGAACAGCCGCTGGCCAAGCGGCGGACGCTCCGGGTGTTCCGTGCCGTCATCGTGAGGCTCGGGCATGCGTGGATTCCTCGAGGGTGAGGTGTGCAGGGGGTGATCCTGGAGTGACGGGATTGACGAGGAGGTCTGCGATGGTGGTGGTGGCCAGGAAGCGCTCCACTTCCGCCGCCACCTTCGACCATCGGTCGTGGGCCATGCAATGCGACGTGGTGCCGCAACCCGCTCGGCCCATCAGGCAGCGGCGATCACCGACCGCGGCGAAGGGGGCGATGACCCGATCGAGCCGGAGGGCATCCGCAGGAACCGCCAGCACGAAGCCGCCCTCGGGACCGCGCCGGGAAGTGAGCACGCCGGCTCGCGCCAGGGCATGCAGCGTCTTGGAGAGGTAATTCTGGGGTGCCCCGATGGCGCGGGCCACCTCCCCCGCACGGATCGGGGCCGAATTCTTCGCCGAGGCGAGGTGGATCACCGCGCGGAGCGCGGTCTGGGCAGTGCTCGACAGCCACATCGCGGGGGACCACCGGGATTGGGGTCTATTGCTAATATCATGAGAATATGATAAAATCGCCGAACCGTCAATATGCGCCCCCCAACCTCCCCTTCCCGCCGGCTCCTCGCCGGGCTTGATGCCATCGCAACCCGGCTCTACGGCTGGCGCTTCAACCCCATCCACCAGTCCGGCACCCTCGCCGTCCTGATGTTGCTGGTGATGCTCGCGACCGGACTCTACCTAGTCTTCGTCTACCGGATCGGGGCTCCGGCCGAGTCGGTGGCCCGGATCGCCAGCCAGCCATGGCTCGGCGGTCCGATCCGGAGCGTGCATCGCTACGCCTCCGACCTGTTCATTCTCGCGGCCCTGATCCACGCGTTCCGGATGTTCGCTCAGCGACGCAGCTGGGGCGCGCGTTCCCTGGCATGGGTCTCCGGGCTGGTGCTGGTCGGGATCGGCCTCGTCTGCGCCTGGACCGGCTTCGTGATGGCGTGGGACACCTCCGGCGCCCGGCTCGCGATCGAAGGCGCCCGCTTCCTCGATGTGCTGCCGATCTTCTCCGAACCGCTCTCCCGGATCTTCGACGGTGACGGCCCGGTGCCGAGTGCGTTCTTCTTCGTGAACCTCTTCCTGCACATCGCCCTGCCGCTGATGATGGGGATCGGGCTGTGGTTGCACGTGTCGCGGCTGGCCCGGCCGACACTCCTCCCCCCCAGGGTGCTGAGCTGGGCCGTGATCGGGACACTGGTGCTCTTGTCGGTGGTGCTTCCCGCGCGACTGGGACCTCCCGCCGACCCCACCGCGCTGCCGCTCGACACGCCGGTGAACCTGTTGACCAGCTGGTGGCTGCCAATCACCGAACGGCTCAGTGCCGGCGTCGTCTGGCTCCTGGGCATCGCGGGTGCCACCATGCTGCTCGCCATCCCGCGACTCACTCGCCCGGCCCCTGAGTCCTTCGCCGCGAGCGTGGTCGATCCGCGGCTCTGCACCGGGTGCAACCAGTGTCCGCAGGACTGCCCGTGGGAAGCGATCACGATGGTGGCGCGCGACGACGACCGCCCCACCCTCGTGGCCAGGGTCGACCCGCTCCGATGCGTGAGCTGCGGCATCTGTGCGGGCTCCTGTGCGCCGATGGGTGTCGGACCTCCTGGCCGGACCGGCCGCGACCAGCTTCGTGCCATGCGCGACTCGCAGGTCGGGGATGCGGCGATGCCGCCCGTCAACGGGATCGTGGCACTCTGCTGCGACCAGGCGCCAGCGACTCATCGCGCGGCACTCGCCGGTCGCGGGGCCACCGTGCGGGCCGTCCCCTGCGTTGGCAACCTCCACTCATCGGTGGTGGAACTGCTGATCCGCAGCGGTGCCGGCGGCGTGATCGTGTATGGCTGTCCGCCACGCGATTGCGTCGGTCGCGAGGGCCCGAAATGGCTCGTCGAGCGCCTCTTCCACGATCGCGAGGCGGAACTGCAACCGCGCGTGGACCGACGCCGGGTGTGCGTCGCCACGATGGCCGCCGGCGACCTGGCCGGGACGCTCGACGCATACCTGCAGTTCGCGGCGGCAGTGGCCGCCATCCCCCCGGCCGGGGCGGAGACGGACCCGCTCCTCGACCTGGAATGTGCGGTGAGTGCCGTGGAGGAGTCGGCGTGACCATCGCCCGTCGAGTCGCCGCCGCCTGTGCCACGGTCGCCATCGCTGTGCTCGTGGCCACGGCATCGGCGGCGCCACTCCCCTGGCACCGCGACGCGATCGCGATGCTGCGCCTGTCGTGGACGGCGCGGCCGGAATGGCTGGAGCAGTGTCGCGCAGCCACCGAGGAGGAGCTTGCGCAGCTCGGCCCCCACATGCGGCAGCGCCTGCTCTGCGAGGGCACTCCCGCCACCTATCGCCTGCGGATCGCCGTGGATGACAGTGTCGTGGCCGAGCACGTGGTGCGTGGCGGTGGGTTCCGGCACGACCGACCGATGCACGTGCTCGTGGACCAGACAGTCGCTCCCGGACGCCGTCACGTGCGGGTCTCGCTCGAGCGCCGCGAGGCCAGCGACACCACGAGTCGCGCCAACCTGGCTGCGCCCGCCGCGCAGGAAGACACGGGGCTCTTCGCGGGCCGTGCGGCTCGCGAAATCGCCGAGCGGGCACGCCGCACCGCGGCAGCGCTGCCCCCGCTACTGGTGCTGGACACGGTGCTGGACCTCGCCCCGAGGCGCGTGACCCTGGTGCGATACGACACCGACCGCAGGCGGCTGGAGGTCTCGGCACGTGACAACCGCTGACTCCGACCGGGCGGTGCGTCGGTGGCTGGGATGGTCGATCGCGGCCGTGCTTCTCGCCGTGGCGATCGGCGGAATCACCCGCCTCACCGAGAGCGGTCTCTCCATCACCGAGTGGCAGCCGGTCACGGGCATCCTCCCACCACTCGGTGCCGACGACTGGGAGCGGGCCTACCAGTCCTACCTCCTGATCCCCGAGGCGCGCGGCGTCCACCTCGGCATCACGCTCCCGGAGTTCCGCGTCCTGTTCTGGTGGGAATGGATCCACCGCGTCCTGGCACGACTCGTCGGACTGGTGCTGGCCGTGCCGTACCTGGTGCTGCTCGCCCGCGGCGCGATCCGTCGACCCCTTCGCTGGAGGCTTGCCGCCCTGCCGATCCTCGCCGGGGCACAGGGCGCCCTGGGGTGGTACATGGTGCGGAGCGGCCTGGAGGTCGGGCCGAGCGTGAGCGCGTACCGGCTGACGGCACACCTCGCGATGGCGCTGTTGATCTTCGGCGTCTGCGCCTGGACCCTTCTCGACCTCCAGCCGACCGAAGGCTCCGCGCCCGCGTCGCCCCCGATCCGATACGGCATCGCGGCCGCACTGGGGTTGGCCGCGGTCACCCTCCTGTCGGGAGGGTTCGTGGCGGGACTCGATGCCGGCCACATCTACAACACCTTTCCCCTGATGGGCGGCCGCGTCGTTCCCCTGGCCTACCGCATTCCGGAGCTGGGTTGGCGCAACCCCTTCGAGAATCCGGTCGCCGCGCAGTTCAATCACCGCGTGCTCGCCATCACGACCGCCGCGATGCTCGGCGCACTCTGGACGGTCACGAGGCGGCAACGCGTGCATGCCGCGCATCAGGCCCTCTCCGCTGCCCTGGTGCTGGTGGTCGTGCAGGTGGCACTCGGCATCGCGACCCTGCTCCTTCGGGTCCCGGTGACCATCGCCGTCCTGCACCAGGTGAACGGGGTGCTGCTCCTCGGTGGCTTGATCACCGCCCTCCATCGGGTCGGACATCATCCGGACGCAAGCGTCAACAGGCACAACGAAACCCTTGGCACGCGAGCTTCTCCTCGCGTCGAGGAGGCAACGTGAATCGCTGGCCTGAGATCATCCAGGGCGGCATGGGAATCGGCGTGTCAAACTGGCGCCTTGCCCGTGCCGTGTCACGGCAGGGGCAGCTTGGAGTGGTTTCCAGCACGGCCGTCGACACGCTCCTCGTGCGGCGGCTGCAGGACGGCGATCAGGGCGGCCACATGCGCCGTGCGCTCGCCGCCTTCCCCATTCCCGGCGTGGCCGAGTCGCTGCTCAGGAAGTACTTCCTGGCGGACGGTCGCACACCGGGTGCGCCGTACGCCTTGTTGCCGATGCATCGCCGCAGGATGAACCCGGCGCGAGAGCAGGTGATGGTCGCTGCGTCGTTTGTCGAGGTCTTCCTCGCGCGCGAAGGGCACGACGGACAGGTCGGTGTCAACCTGCTCACCAAGGTGACGCTGCCCAACCTGGCATCGCTGTACGGGGCGATGCTGGCCGGCGTGCAGTTCGTGCTGATGGGCGCCGGAATCCCGAAGGAGATTCCCGGCGTGCTCGACACCTTCGCCGCCCACCGGCCGGCGTCGCTCCGGCTCGACATCGAGGACGAACAACCGGGACGGAGTGAGGAGGTCAGCTTCGAACCGATGCTCCACTGGGGCGGCCATCGCCCAGTCGCGCTGGAGCGCCCGCACTTCCTCGCGATCATCGCAAGCAACTCGCTCGCCACCATGCTGTCCCGCAAGGCCAGCGGCCGAGTCGATGGATTCGTGGTCGAGGGGCCCACGGCCGGCGGACACAACGCCCCTCCCCGCGGGCCCCTCACCCTGAACGCCACCGGCGAGCCGGTATACGGACCGCGCGACGAGGTGGACCTCGCCCAGCTCGCCACCTTGGGCGTGCCGTTCTGGCTGGCCGGCGGCGCCGGAACGCCCGAGGCCCTGGCCGCTGCGCGCGCTGCGGGCGCTGCCGGGATCCAGGTCGGAACGCTGTTCGCCTACTGCGACGAGTCAGGGCTCGCCGACGAAGTCAAGCGGTCAATCCTTCGCCACGCCGCGAGGGGTGAGGTGACCGTTCGCACCGATCCTTCGGCCTCGCCGACCGGCTACCCGTTCAAGGTGGTGCAGTGGCCGGGCGATCCCACCGGTGGACGTCCGGAACCGCGCGTGCGGAACTGCGACCTTGGCTACCTGCGTGTGACGTACCGGCGACCCGACGGACGGATCGGCTACCGGTGCGCAGCGGAGCCGGTCGAGGACTATGTCGCCAAGGGCGGGGCGATCGAGGACACCGTCGGTCGCCGCTGCCTCTGCAACGCGCTCTTCGCCGACATCGGATTGCCCCAGGTCACCGAAGATGAATCCCTCGAGCCGCCGCTGGTGACCAGTGGCGATGACCTGATGCAACTCGGCGCCTTCCTCGGCGACCGCCTGCACTACACGGCGATGGACGTGCTCTTCTATCTCCAGCAAGGCTCGAGGTTCTCCGACTCGCCCGCCCCGCCGGAAGAATCACCCGAACCGATCGTGTCGTAAGGGGTTCATCGCGCGGCGTCCGGACCCGGCAGTCGCGGCGCTGCACCACGCAACCAGGACGGTTTCACGTGAGTGATCTCTCGCTTCCGGTGCGTCATCCCCGCCCCATCCCCGGCGCCGCGCTTTGGCGGACTGCCCAAGGGGGCGGTGTCGCGGCCACGGTGCTGCTGCTGGTCTCCCTCGCGCGCTGGCCGACAGCGACGCTCAACATCCTCTGGAATGCGGTGATTCCGGTGCTCCCGGCAGTCTTCCTGCTGAATCCACTGCTCTGGCGGAATGTCTGCCCCCTCGCCACCCTCACGACCCTCACGGGTGATCGCGTCGGCACGCGTGCGATCGCCGGCAGCGCGGTGCGCCGGACCCTGGTGGTGGGGTCGATCCTGCTGGTGGTGCTTGTGACACTGCGTCGCCTGGTGTTCAACACAGACGGCCCGGCGCTCGCGGCAGTGATCGTCGTGGTGGCCCTGCTGGCCCTCGCCGGCGGGCTGCTCTTCGAGCGCAAGGCCGGCTTCTGCAACTCCATCTGCCCGGTGCTCCCGGTCGAGCGGCTCTACGGACAGAGCCCGCTGCTCACGCTCCCGAATGTCCGGTGCCGGAGCTGCATCGGGTGCACCGAGCAGGGGTGCCTCGATCGCTCGCTGGGCCACGCGATGCGCACCGCCATCGGCCAGCGCGCCACGTCGCCCACCTGGCTCCACTCACCGTTCGGCTACTTCGCGGCGGGGTTCCCGGGGTTCATCACCGGATACTTCCTCGTCGACAACCAGCCGCTGGGCGGCGCACCACGCGTCGCCCTGGTGATCGGCGTGGCGATCGCGGTCAGCATTGCCGTGGTCACCGGGGCGATCCGCATCTTCCGGATCACCGCCACCGTCGCGATGCCGGTGCTTGGCGCGCTGGCCGTGGGACTCTATTACTGGTTCTCGGGACCCGCCATCGCCGCAGCCTGGCACCTGTCGGCGACCGCCAGCTGGGCGATCAGGGTGGCGGCGTTCCTGCTGATCGGCGCCTGGCTGCTCAGGGCGCTCCGCGGCCCGCGCCCCCTCTCCCTCGACTCCCGGTACCTTGGC
Organism: uncultured Gemmatimonadaceae bacterium; assembly: GCA_964574665.1. Lineage (GTDB taxonomy): Bacteria > Gemmatimonadota > Gemmatimonadetes > Gemmatimonadales > GWC2-71-9 > Palsa-1233. Next base: position 11,116 of record CAZNOJ010000001.1, on the reverse strand, counting down.
GCCGCGCCCTCCCGCAACACTTAGGTATTGACATAAGTATTACCGGGTCTTAGACTCCCCGTGTCCGCTCCCGGGGATGCCATGGTACGCACCGCCGCCGTCGACGACGTCTTCCGCGCACTCGCCGATCCCACCCGGCGCAGGGTCCTCGAACGGCTCTCCGTCGGGCCGGCCTCCGTCAGCGAACTGGCCGCCCCCTTCGACATGGCGCTCCCCTCGTTCGTGCAGCACCTGGGCGTGCTCGAGGCGTCGCGACTCGTCACCTCGAGGAAGCGGGGACGGGTGCGGACCTACCAGATCGCCCCGGCACGGCTGGACCTGGCGGACGATTGGCTGGCGGCGCGGCACAAGGAGTGGGAGGCGCGTCTCGACCGCTTCGATGCCCACGTGCGACACCTCAAGGCGAAGGAACCGACCCCATGACCGCCACCGTTCCGTTCGATCCGAGGCTCGACTTCGCCATCGAGCGCTTCATCGACGCACCCCCGCGACTCGCCCACATCCTCGCCCTCACCTGAACGGAGCGGACATCATGGCAGCACCGAGGCAGGAACCGCAGTCACCGGCAGATCGCAAGGTGGCCGAAGCCACGGTCCGCAGGATGATCGCCACGCGCGCGCGCCGCGGCGCGAAAGCGGCTCCGTGACCGCCTACCCACGGCATTCGAGCTGGCCTACGAGTACAAGAGCTGGATCGTGTGCTCGTTCTCGCCTACGGCGCACGGACACCAGGGCGTCCACGCCGTTCGTGCCGACAAGGACGGGGTCAAGCTCTATTTCCAGGCCGGAAAGGGCCTTCCGGACCCGGAGAAACTGCTGCGCGGGTCGGGTGGCAAGGTGCGATACGTCGAACTGGAGAACGCCGCCACCCTGAAGGAGCCGGCGGTGGACGCGGTTATCGAGGCGGCGATCGGCCGGCGGAACGGCCCGGTGCCGTGGCACGTGGTGAAGGTCCCGGGGACGGGCCACTTCTCCTTCAGCGACGCACCCTTCCAGATGCAGGTGCAGCTGCGGCAAGTCGGCGCAACGATGACGCCAGCCCACATGCATCGCGTGACGGAGGAGTTGCTGCTCGACTTCTTCGGACACTATCTCGCGGGGCGGGCGCTGGGCAGGCTTCGCCCGGGAACAACCACCATCCCGTGACGAGAGGCCGCTCGCCAGTCAACTGCCCGGGGGCACCGATCGCCGCCGGATTGGCCCGGGTTGCTCCTCTGGCGTGGAGGTGGCCCGCCAGGGATGGGGAGGGCTGGCAGGATGCTCGACCGCCTGCGCGCGCTCCTTCCACTGGCGCCGCAGCATCCGGAGTGCGGCCCCCGCGACGAGCATCGCCACGCCCAGCACGGCAAGGGGCGGCAGCCAGAGCCCCGCCCGGTGCACCCAGACATCGCGCACCCGCACCCGATACTCCGCCCGGAACTCCGCCATCAGCGCGGCGCCATCGAAGATGGTGCCGGCCTTGACCACCGAGACGATCTCGACGCCCTGATGGATGGCCGCAAGCGGATCGGTGGCATGCACCACGAGGTCGGCCACCTTGCCGGGCTCGATCGTGCCGAGGTCGGCACGCTGCAGCGCAATCGCACCGTTGCGGGTCGCCGCGAGCAGCGCCTGCATCGGCGAGCCGGTCGCTTCAGCGATCAGGCGAACCTCCTCGTGGAAATCCACGCCCGGTGCCAGCCCATCCGACCCGGCCACCAGCACGCCGCCCCGCTCGACGAATCGCCGCACGAACCCGGCCTGGTGCGCGTACGTCTCCGGGTAGGTCGGCTGCCGATCGGCGACGGGGTCGCTCCAGAAGCGCACCATCTCGCCGAGCCGCGGCGGGTTGCCCAGGAAACGGACCGTCGGGGCCGGCACCACGTCCTAGTCCCAGTGGTGGTCCATCAGCAGGGTGGGCTCCAGCCAGACGCCGGCCGCGACCATGGCGTCAATCAACCGGTCCGCCTGCGCGGGATCGCCCTGCTGCCAGAGCTCGCGCACCCAGGCGAACCAGGTCTCCGCGTCGCCCACGGGCTCGATGAGGACGGTGCCGATCGGCTGCGTGGCGGAGGGCACCGCGATCAGGTGCGACACGCCGGAGAGGCCTGCGGCGATCGCCTCGTCGGTGAACTCGCCCACGAGCGGGTCGCCCCACGTATGCCCGTACACCGGCACGCCGAGGCCGCGCGCGGCGGTGATCGCGTCACGCCATGCCGCCACGCTGGATGGCTGCTTGATCTTGATCGCATCCGCACCGGCCGCGACCAGGTGGTGGACCAGCGAGTCGCCGAACGGGATGCCGAGCTCCGTGGCCTGTTCCGGGGTGGCGAGTCCGCTCACCAGCAGGCGCGGGATGGCCACGTCGGAGGCGTCGGCGCGGCGTCGGCGGGCGAGGAGGGAGTCGAACGGCGCCGTGCCCGCGTCGCGCACCGTCGTGATGCCGAGGGCGAAGCGGAGGCGCTGGGCGCGATCCACATCCCCACCGGGTGCCTGCTCTGCGGCCAGGTGCACGTGGGTGTCAATCATCCCGGGCGTGAGCCAACGCCCGCCCAGATCCACGATGCTGTCACCGGGGAGGGCGGGACATCCCTCCGGTCCGGACACGCAGGTGAATCGCCCGGCCTCCACCACCACCCGCGCCGCCGGTCGAGGGCCTGCACCGGTGCCATCCAGCAGGGTCGCGCCGACAAGGACGATCCGCTGCTGCGCGGCCAGCCGGCCGGGACCCATCAGGGCCAGGAACAGGCAGAGCGCCAGCGCGCGGCGAGGGGGTCGGGGGACCATGCGGGGCCCCAACGCACGATCCATTCCACCCCGACACGTCCGGCGCCCGACCCGGTGGGCTGGGCCCCTCCCCGTCCAGGAGGATCAGCCGGAGCAGGGGGCGCTCGCGCGCCTTCGCGAACGGGGCCCACCAGGTGTAGCAGCCGTTGCCCTGGTGGAACAAACGGAAGGCGTCCACGAATCCGGCATCGAGGAACGCCTGGAATCCCTCCCGTTCCTCTTCATGCGCGCGGAATCTACCACGCCACAACGCCCCACCGGTGGCCGGTGGGGCGTCGTGATGCGGCCAGGTCGGCCTGCGGGTCAGACGGTGGTGTAGCCGCCATCGACCAGGTAGTAGCCGCCGGTGATGAACGACGCCTCATCCGACAGCAGGAAGACCACCAGCGCCGCGACTTCCTCGGCGCGGCCGAGCCGCCCCAGCGGATGGCGCGCCACGATCGCCGCGCGCGCCTCGGCGGGAATCGCCTGGAGGAGCGGCGTGTCGATGTAGCCGGGGCCGACGCTGTTGATGCGCAGGCCCTCCGGCCCGTATTCCGCCGCCGCGTTCCGGGTGATGCCCACCACCCCGTGCTTGGCCGCCGTGTAGGCGCCGTTGCCGAGCGCCGCGACCATGCCGTGGATCGAGGCCATGTTCACGATCGCCGACTGGCGCGCGCCGCTCTTGAGCATCGCAGGGATCTGGTAGCGCATGCCGTACAGCACGCCGTTGAGGTTGATGTCAATCACGCGCTGCCACTCGTCGAGGTCCGTCTCGCCCGCCGGCGCGACGGCGCCCCCGATGCCGGCGTTGTTGACCGCGTAGTGCAGCGCCCCGTAGGTGGACACCGCGAAGTCCACCGCACGCCGGGAATCCTCCGGCTTGGCCGTGTCCTGCTGCAGGGCGCTCGCGGTGCCGCCCGCGGCGACGATCTCGCGCGCCACCCGTTCAGCCGCCTCGAGCTTGATGTCGCTGAGCACCACCTTGGCTCCGCGCGCGGCGAGCAACTTGGCGGTGGCCTCGCCCAGGCCCGATCCGCCGCCGGTGACCAGGGCGACCCTGCCGTCGAATGTGGATTGCATGATTCCTCCTTCTGGTTGGGCGCCGCCTCCACGCGGCGCAGTGCGTCAGCTCATTCGGCCGGAGGCGGCTTTCCGCCACCGGACGGTTCGCCCACCGTGGCGAAGAACTCGTCCATGCCGGTGTCCACCGCCTCCGGGACGGCGACCGGCGACTCGGGCTCCGGGCGGCGGGCCAAACGCCGCTTCCGCCGCTGGTCCTGCCAGCGCAGGATGTCGGCTGCCCAGAACCCCTGGCGCGGATTGCGCTCCGGCCCGAGCAGCGCGTCTATCTCGTTGTGTGGCAAGCGGTTCCCCCTTTCGCGTGGCGGTGACCAACGGACCCCGAATTCTCTCACTACTGAGAAAACGCGAGGTCCGGCGGAAAGGTTCCCGAGGTGGCCCCTGCTACCAGGGGAGCATCAATCCGAGGTTCACCATGCCCTTCACCTGCTCGCGGGCTCCCTCATCGAGGAAGTAGCGGAACTCCACGATCGGCCGCACCGTCCCTCTGGTCGCCTCGAGTCCCAGGGTCAGGAGGTGCTGCGTCCGATCGGCGAACGAGCCATCGTCCCGGGTCAGGTTCGCCCGGCCGGTAAGCCCGATGTGCGCGATCACGGCGGCGGTGCGCCAGCCGAGGCGAAGGCCATAGTCGAGCAGGGCCTCGGAGTCGGCGGCCTCGTCGCCCGGTGCCATCAGCAGCGTGGCGCCGATGCGCGCCTGCGCGAAGGTCCCTCGCTCGGGCAATGCGCCGAGCTCGACGAGCCCGCGCAGTGCGTGGACATCGGCGAGGTAGGCCTCTGCGCGCTCGAACTCCTGGTTCATCGCCGAGCCGATGGCGATGACCTCGGGGTAGTAGAACGGACCGCGACCCATCCCCAATCGGAAGCCGAGTCGCACGCGCGCGGCAGGCGCGCCATTGACGGCGACGCCGAGGTAGGGATTGCCCCACATCCTGGACGTGTTCTCCATGTGCGTGTCGCCCTCCACCGAGGCAAACGCGAATGGCAGCTCGGTTTCGATCACGGCCTTCTGCGAGACGGCGAAGCGGAGCGTGACCACCGGGCTGACGGTGGCGAACCGGATGCCGGGATTCTCGTAGAACCCCTTGCCGACGTGGAGGTCGAGACCGGCCCCGCCTGCGGCAGGGAACCAGGTGGATTGGGCGGAAAGCGCCAGCGCGGGGAGTGTGGCCAGCGCGAACGAGGCGAGCGACGGGCGGATGATCATGGGGCAGCTCCGGGAGGGGTGGACGCACGACCCATGCGGTCGTGGCGCACCGGGAGCATCTCCCAGCGTGGTCAAGCGTCAGTCAAGACGCCGCCGGGGCGCCGACGCCCCTGCCCCCGGCGACTAGCGCTGCTTGCCCCCGACACCCGGGACGGCCGTGACCTGCCGCATCCAGGCCGCGACCTGGCGCTCGTCGAGCTCCTTCACGGACTTGAGCTCCACGCCCCGCGTGGACTTGCCCATCGCCACCGGCGTCACCGGCGGAACCGGCTTGAGGGCCACGCCGTTGATGAACATCAGCTTGACGTGGTCGGCGAACGCGCCACAGCAGAAGCACCAGCCGTTGCCGACGCCGTAGTACGACATCCCCCACTTCACCGCGCGTTGCAGGCCTGGCAGCGTCCTGGCTGCCAGGGCATCCACGCGCTCGGCGATGGCGCGCTGCGGCGCCGGGAGGGAGGCGATGTAGGCGAACACCGGCGCATCGCCCTCCGCTGCCTTGGCCTTGCTCGCCTTGCCGGTGATCATGGATTCCGGCAGCACCGTGGATGTCTTCGCTGGCTTGCGCGGTGGCATGTCCATCTCCTCCGACGTGCGGGGTGGTGGCTGGACGCGGGTCAGGCCTGGTGTTCGCGGTCGTCCGCGAGCACCGCGTCGAGCTGCTCGAAGGTCTCGTTGCTCCAGTTGATGCTGCCCGTGGCGATCGCCTCGTCGAGTGCTTCCTTCGACGCATAGCGCTCGAGGATCACGACGAGCGTGCTGTCCCCCTGCTGCTCGAAGGTGACCGTCGTCACCTGACCCGCGTCGCCCTCCTCCTCGTTCGTCCAGACGATGCGCGCCGGGGGCTCCACTTCGAGGTACCGGCCGAAGAACGCCATCGGTTCGGGCGCCGCCGGGTGGCTCAACAGCAGCTTGTAGCTGCCGCCGGTGCGGACGTCCATCTCGCACGAGAGCATCGTGATGGGCATGGACCTCGGGATCCACCAGCGCTTGAAGATCTCGGCGTCGCTCCACGCCCGGAACACGAGGTCGCGCGGAGCATTGAAGCGGCGCGTGACGATGAGCTCGCGATCGGACTTCCGCGCGAACGTGTCATTGCCTGTGGCGGCGTCCATGGGACTGCTCCTGATGTTGAAGTTCCTCGAGCACCTCGTCGAGGGCGGCGAATCGCTCCCGCCACATCCTCCGGTACCGCTCCAGCCAGGCCTCGACCTCGGCCAGGCGCCCTGGCCCGAGCCGGCAGGTGCGAACCCGGCCGACCTTCTCGGTGCGGACCAGTCCGGCCGACTCCAGCACGGCGACGTGCTTCTTCATCCCGGTGAGGGTCATCCCGAAGCGGTCGGCCAGCTCGCTGACGGAGGCGTCAGTGCGACCCAGCTGCTCCAGCACCCCGCGGCGAGTGGGATCGGAGAGCGCGGCGAAGGCGGCGTCGAGCGGAGCCGAGGCATACTGAACCATATGGTTCAGTATATGGGACAGGTCCGGATGCCGCAAGGGGGTGGGATGGTGGCTCGCCTTGAGGCTCCCCGGTCCCCCGCTCAGTTCCCCGTCGTCGGCCCTCGTGCTCCGCGCTCGGCGCCCGACGCCGGCACCTGGCGTGGCGTGGCCGTGGTCACCGCCTCAGAGCGAATCCGCGAGCAACCCCACTCCCGAGGTGGAGCGCGACAGGCCGAGACTGCCGCGCTCGACCTGGAAATGGACTTCGATGAGAGTGGGGCGAGGGATGTCGGCCGGGAGATGGTCGAGCGCGTAGCGCCCCACCACCCGAGCCGAATCCTCCACGACATCCTCGCGCCCAAGCCAGCGGGGGTCTGTGAGTCGGATCGTGAGCTTGGCGGCGCCGGTGTCCGCCTCGGTGCGCGCGGCACCGAAGCGCTCGGTGAGTGCCACGTCCAGCGGGGAACGGTCGCGCAGGGCATCCGCACAACCGGCAAGGAGCAGCAACGAGACAAGGAGACGGCCGGACATCATCACTCCGCGCGTGGACACGTCAATCTTGCGTCCCACAGTTCCCGTGCGCCAGCGTGACGCGTGCCGCATCGCCGGCGCGTCAGAGCACGGTCCCGAAGAGTCGGCCGACGAGGGCGGTGGCTGCCATGGCCACGGCTCCCCAGAAGGTGACACGGAGGGCGCCGCGGAGCGGGCGGGCACCGCCCAGTCGCGCGGCCAGGGCGCCGAGTGCCGCCAACAGCACCAGCGACGCGCCAATCGTGGCGGGGACGACGACACCGACCGGGAGCAACAGGACCACCAGCAGGGGCAGTGCAGCGCCCGCCGCGAATGACCCCGCCGAGGCGAGCGCGGCCTGCAGCGGGCGGGCGAGGGTGAGTTCGGAGAGGCCGAGCTCGTCGCGGGCGTGGGCGCCGAGGGCGTCGTGGGCCATCAGCTGGGTGGCAACCTCGGCCGCCAGCTCGGGCGTGAGCCCGCGCTGCTGGTAGATCCCGGTCAGTTCGCGGTGCTCCGCCTCGGGTTGGGTGGCGAGTTCGCCGCGTTCGCGGGCCAGGTCGGCCTGTTCGGTGTCGGCCTGGGAGGAGACCGAGACATACTCGCCGGCGGCCATCGAGAGGGCGCCGGCCACCAGCCCGGCCAGGGCGGTGAGGAGGACCGGTCCGCGTTCGGCCTGGGCCGATGCCACGCCGACCACGAGACTGGAGGTCGAGATGAGGCCGTCGTTGGCGCCCAGCACGGCGGCCCGGAGCCAGCCGATGTGCGCGGTGCGGTGCCGTTCGCCGTGGATCATGCCGACTCTCCTGTCTGGCGGAGGGGCGAACCGTGCCCCTTGACTTACATAACCTGTCGGTTATGATAACAACATGGTTACCAGCAGGCGGGCCCCGACCCCTTCCCATCGCCTCGATGCCACCTTCGCCGCCCTGGCGCACCCCGCCCGCCGGGCGATCCTGGCTCGGCTCGCCCAGGGCGACGCCACGGTGGCGGAGCTGGCGGAACCGTTCGCCATGAGTCAGCCGGCCATCTCCAAGCACCTGAAGGTACTCGAGCGCGCCGGCCTGATCTCCGCGGCGCAGGACGCGCAGCGCCGTCCCCGCACGCTCCAGGGCGCACGACTCGGCGAGGCGACCGCCTGGCTCGAGGAGTACCGCCGGTTCTGGGAGCGCCAGTACGCCGCCCTCGACACCCTGCTCGACGAACTGCAGGCCAAGCCGCTGAAGGCACGGCGCAAGCGCCAATAGACAGGGCACTGCGCAGCTTCTTCACATCACAACCACGCGAAAGGACGCTCCGATGAGCACCACCACCAACACCACCGCCCAGGTCGCCTTGCCGAGTGACACGGAGGTGCGCGTCACGCGGGACTTCAGGGCGCCGCGCGAGCTGGTCTGGCGGGCGCACGTGGAGCCGGAACTGTTCCAGCGCTGGATCGGCGGGTATCCCGGGTGGTCCATGCCGGTGTGCGAAATGGATGTCCGCACGGGTGGAACGTTTCGCTGGCGCTGGCGCGCCGACGAGGACGGCAAGGAGTTCGGCTTCCACGGCGACTACCGCGAGGTGGAGGCACCCGCGCTGATCGTGAACGCCGAGTACTTCGACCCCGGCACCCTGGGCGGCCCGATGCCCGAGGGTCCGGCGATGATCCGCACCACGTTCACCGAGCGGAATGGCATCACCACGCTGGTGATGCTGATGGACTACGGTTCCAGGGAGGCGCGCGACGGGGCGATCGCCACCGGCATGACCGACGGGATGGAAGTGAGCTACGCGCGCCTCGATGAGTTGGTGGCGGAGCAGCAGGGCGGCTCAGGTCAGGAGCCGCGTCGCGCCTCGTAGGCCTTGAGGTGGGTGAATGCGTGCGCAAGCAGGGTGGCCTCCAGCCCGTGCGCACGCGCCACCCCGACCATCCAGCCCACGATCTGGTCGCTCTCCACCGGGTTCCCGGCGTCCAGGTCGTGGCGCATCGAGGCGTTGCGGGCGCTGCCGGCGGTTAGCACCTTGCGCCCGCGCTCGATGGCCTCTGGCCGAAGCGGGTGTCCCGCCCGCGCCGCCGCTTCGCAATTGACCGCGAACGCCTCCTCGAGCGCCGCCGGGCCGCCGGGTGCCGCCACGATCTCGCCAATGTTGGCGCGAAAGAGGCAGGTCGCCGCGGCGAACACCGACAGGAACGCGAGCTTCTCCCACATCTCCTGTTCGATGTTGTCCACGAGGTCGCACGGCACCCCCGCCTGAGCGAAGGCGCTCGCCAGTTCTGCCCCGCGTCCGGTGCGCCCACCACCGCGCTCGCCGAATGCGATCCGTTGCAGCGGGTCGGGTTGCCGGATCACCCCGTCGGCATCGAGCGTGGCACTGATCCAGCAGGTGCCGCCCATCACCCGCGCCGCGCCGAATCGCTCGTCCAGCCGGGCCAGGTGCGCCATCCCGTTGAGCAGCGGCACGATCACGGTGTGGTCGGCCATCGCCGGCGCGATGGCGTCCATCGCCGTGTCGAGGTCGTACGCCTTGCAGGAGAGGAGGACGAAGTCGTAGACGGGGCGCGCCTCCGATGCCTCGACCGTCTGCACGCGAAGGGTCGCATCGCCATGGGGGGACGCGATCCGGAGTCCGTCACGCTCCAGTTGCGCGCGGCGGCGTGGCCGCACCAGGAAGGTGACGTCGCCTCCGGCCTGCGCCAGGCGCCCCCCGAAGTAGCCTCCCACGGCACCGGCACCCAGCACCAGAAGCTTCATGGGGTCACCCGCGCACCGCGCTCCAGCATGAGTTGCCGGAGAATGCTCCGATGGCAGTGCGCCTCGTCCTCGCAGTAGCACCCCACCGCCAGGTTGGCCTGGTGTGACAGCGCCGCAAGGAGATCGAGCACCCTTGCGGGGTCAGGCGCCTTCATCTCGGCCCGATACCTCCGTTCGAACGTCCTCCACGCGCGGACTCCCTCGCTGTGCTGGGCGAACTGCACCAGCTCCGCGCTCGGCGCGAGGGTGGGGAGCCACACGTCGTAGAAGTCGCGCTTGGCGAACTCCGCCTTCGGCACCCCGCGCGGCGGCCGGCGCACCGTCCCGATGCGGAGCCCCTCGTCGGGTGCCCTGGGCGATCCGAGTCGGACGATGGCGATCGACATGCGGGGAACCTAGCACTGCGTGCGGCCTCACCTCTACCGCACCACCTCGAAGTGCGCCATCATCCCCGCCGCGTGATGCTCGAGGATGTGGCAGTGGTACATCCACCCACCGGGCCGATCGTCCGCCACCCAGGCCAGTCGCACCCGACCGAACGCCGGCACGTTCACCGTGTCCTCCCACGAGAGGTGATCCACCGGCCCGCCATTCACCTCCAGCACCTGGAAGAAGAAGCCGTGCAGGTGGAAGGGATGGTCCACCGGCGAGCGGTTGACCACATCCCACACCTGCAGCTCCCCCACCCGCACCGGGTCGGCCTGGTGATGCTGCTCGCGATTGACGTTGAACTCGACCCCGTGCCTCAACCCCAGGCCGAATCCCAGCCGCACCTCGCGGGTCGGCACGACTCTCCCCGTCACCAGCGGCGCGATGTCCCGGAGACGGGCCGGCAGGCGCGCGCGTGACGGCCGGGGCGGCCCCACGCGCACCGTGGCGAAACGCTCCGACGTGCGGTGCGACTTGAACGAGCCCCGGTTGAACGGCAACGTCTCCACCAGGAGCGTCTCCCCCTCGGCGAACGGCCCCACCACGATCTCGGCGCGACCCGCCGCAGGGAGCAGGATGTCGGACACCGGGACCGGCGCGGGGATCAGCCCGCCACCACTCCCGATCACCTGGAACCGCCTTCCACCGATCGAGAGCCGGACATAGCGCGCACTCGCGGCGTTCACGATGCGCCAGCGTTCGACCTGGCCGGCGGCCACCTCGATCTCCGGCTCCTGCCGGCCATTCATCAGGCGCACGTCGCCCTCGCGACCGTCGTGCGACTCGACCCACCCACCCGGCGGCTTGACCTGGCCGTCCCTGTCCAGCGCAACATCGTCGAGCACCAGGACCCGTTCCGCGTCGAGCACCGGCTCATCCGGGGCGCGCACGATCAGGGCGCCGTACAGGCCACGCTCCACCTGCACCGTCTCGTTGTAGTGCGAGTGGTACCAGAAGGTGCCGGCATCGGGCACC